>JBDHKG010000043.1:0-26886 GCA_039586495.1 Gemmatimonadota bacterium
CTCTCACCGTTGATCCGAATCGAACCGCCGATCGCACTCGGCTCCGCCGCGAAGCGTTCCTCCCACACGTCGTGGCTGATCAGCACGACGCGATCGTTGCCTGGTTGCTCCTCCCGCTCGCTGAAGAGTCGGCCCAGTGCGGGCTCGATCCCGATCGCCTTCAGCAGTCCCACGGTACAATAGGCGCCCTGGATGCGCTCGGGCACGTCGCCACCAGAGAGGTTCACTTTGCGGACCGTGAATACGCCCCATTCCTCGAGCGACTCGTTCCGTTCCCTCCAATCGAAGTAGTCCGGCACCGACAAGGGATTGGTGGTGGGGTACTCCGTGTTCGACTGCCAGACCATTACGAGCCGATCGGGATCCGGGTATGGGAGCGGCCGCAGCACGACAGCCTTGAGAACGCTGAAGATCGCCGTCGTTGCACCGATACCGAAACCCAGGACTACCACGCTCACCCCGAGGAAGCCCGGGCTGCGCCTGAGCGTGCGTAGTGAGTAGCGGACATCCTGCTCGAGATCCGCGAGCATAGCCCCAAGCTTCCCTTTCTGCCGAACACGCTGCTCGGAGCGGTCGACCCAGCGCTCCAGTCTCGGTACGGTGTCGGATCGGTCGGACCGCAGGACGTCGGCGGCCAGTCCTTCCCAATCCGTGACCTGCTGGCAGGCGTAGGCATCCGCCTCCTGCTCAGAGGTACCTCGCCCCAGCGCCTCGAAGTAGAATTCCTCCAGCTGACCGGCCAGCTCTTCGATGATCCTATTGTCCCGCTGGCCCTTCATGTCCGGCAGCGACAGACGCTCCCTGACGTAGCGGCTCCAATCACGCATGGCTCAGTCCTATGACGCGGTTTACCGCAGCTGCGAATTCAACCCAGGTCTCCTGCTGCTTGGCGAGCGCCTGCTGTCCCTCGGGCGTCAAGCGATAGTAGCGGCGCCGTCTCTGCCCCGCCTTCTCCACCCAGCGGCCGCTGATCCACCCCTTCTTCTCCATGCGGCAGAGGATCGGGTAGAGAGAGGAGATGCGGAACTGGAGCCGCCCGCCGGAGCGCGCCTCGATCAGTTTCCCGATATCGTACCCGTGCCTGGGCTCGGCCTCGAGCAGGGACAGGACAAGCAGCTCGACGCTGCCCTTTTTCAGTTCCGAACTGAACAAGGTCACCTCCGGTAACGAGTCCATATATATTGCGTGGCAATATATATCGAGGCAAGCGCTCCCGCAACCGGCAGCGCCAAGCCCTGGTGGGGTCTATCTCGTGGGGTCTGGAAGGAGCGGCCCCGACTCGGCCCTCGGACCGGCGCTAGCCTCTAGCGCCCCTTCTTCTCCTTCTGCCCGCGTATCCTGGGCTCGGGTTTGACCCTCGGCTCCCGCGGGCGCGGCGGTTTCACAGTGAACTCGGCCTCCGCAGACGCACGGTCCGTCCCCACGCGCACGGTGTACGTGGCGGGCGTCACGTACAAGGGACGTTCCAACCGCACCGCCTCGGCCCACGGCAGCTCGGACTTCCCGGCCTCTTCCTTCCCGGCCGACTCCAGGCGCTCACGCTCGGCCGGCAGGGCGAGCTCCGGATCGAGCAGCAGATCCCAGCGCAGCGTGTTCACGCCGCGCACCGCATCCAACTCGCCGCGGCGGAGCACCCGGCCGTCCGAATCGAGCACGCTCCACTCGACATGCCCGTCCGCGTCGACCCAGAAGGGAATGTCCTGGTATGGCGCGTCTTCCGGTCGGTAGCGCCAGAGCGACCGGCGCGACCGCCACGAACGCGAGAAGCTGATCGGCTCCAGCGGAAACACGTGGACCGCCGAGCTACGCAACTCCTCGCTCAGCTCCTGTATCGGAAGGGCGTCGAGCACCCAGACGCTGCGGCCGTGCGTGCCCGCCACCAGCTCGCGCTCCCGCGGGTGCACGATCAGGTCGTGGACCGGAACGTTCGGGAGATTCGATCCCGCCGCCTGCCACGTGCGGCCGGTATCGAGCGACACGTAAGCGCCGCGGTCAGTCCCGACGTAGAGCACCGCCGGGTTCACAGGGTCTTCCCGGATAACGTTCACGGGCTCGTCGGGGAGCCCGCCGGAGATATCCCGCCAGCTGCGGCCGAGATCGTCGGTGCGGTAGACGTAGGCCGTAATGTCGTCGTCGCGATAGCCGTTGAGGCTGACGTACGCCACGTTCTCGTCCTGATTCGACGCCTCGACCCGCGTCACCCAGCGATCTCTGGGCAGGCGCGCGCTCACCTCCGTCCACTCGGCACCGCTGCCGCGCGTCACGTACACATGGCCGTCGTCGGTGCCGACCCAGAGCAACCCGAAGCGCAAAGGTGACTCGGCGATAACCGTGATCGTGGCGAACGGCACGTCGCCGCGGTTCGGGCTCCTACTGAGATCGGGGCTCAACGCCGTCCACGTCTCACCCTGATCCATGGAGCGGAACAGCCTGTTCGCCCCGAAGTACAGCACGTCGGCGTTGTGGGACGAGAGCAGGATCGGCGTCAGCCAGTTGTACCGCAGCGGCTCCTCCAAGATGCCGTTCCGCGGTTTCACCCGCTGACGGCCGGCCGGCCCGCTCCGGAAGTAGTTACCGAACTGGGAGCCTGCGTAGTAGGTACGATTGTCACGCGGGTCGATCTGCGTCCACATGCCGTCGCCCCCGCCCACGCGTTCCCAATCCGCCGTGATGTTGGGGCGCGATCGGCTCGACCCTTTGAGCAACCCGTTATCCTGCAGCCCGCCGTAGATGTTGTACGGATCGGCCATGTCCACCGAGACCGTGTAGAACTGGCCCACGGCGACGGACTCCAGGCTCAGCCATGTCGCGCCGCCGTCAAAGGTCACGTCCAGCCCGCCGTCGTTACCGAGGATCACGTGCTGCGGCCACTCGGGGTCGATCCACATCGCCTGGTGGTCGACGTGTACGAAGCGGCCAGCGATGTGCCGGAACGTCACGCCACCGTCGGTCGACTCCAAGAGCGGCACGCCCAGCACGTAGACGCGGTTGACGTCGTCCGGGGCCACCCGGATCTCGCCGAAGTAGTACCCGTACGTGTAGACCGCCTGCCGTATCGGCTCCGGATTCGTGCGCCGCCACGTGGCCCCGCCATCGTCCGAACGCCAGACCTCGATCCCGCGGATGTCCGTCTGGAAGAGCGACTGGTTTGCGTCCTCCAGCGCCTTCAGCAGGTCGCCGATCGTGATCGAGTCACTCCGCACGGCCTCGATAAGGGCTGCCGCATCGAGTCGCGGATCGAGATCGTTGCTCCTCATGAAGTCCTCGATCTCCTCGGGATCCTGTGCCAGGAACTCCTCCTTGCTCATCCGCCGCAGCCGCTTAGCCGTCACCGCACCATCGCCCACGTCCCATTCCTCCTCCGGCAGGATCTGCTGGTTGTCCACCGAGGCATAGAGCACCTGCGGGGCCGCCGGACCTACGGCCAGCCCGATACGTCCCACGTGCTCACCCCGGGGAAAGCCGCCAGCGAGGCGTTCCCAGGTGTCCCCACCGTCCGTCGACCTCCAGATCCCGCTGCCCTCGCCGCCTTCCACTAAGTTCCAGGGCCGGCGAATACGCTCCCAGGCCGCGGCGAAGATGACGTCAGGATTCCCCGGCTGGAACACCAGGTCCGCGAAGCCGGTGATCTCATTGCCGCCGGCCAGAACCAGCTCCCACGTGTCACCGCTGTTGTCCGAGCGATACACGCCTCGCTGTCCGCCAGGCGTGTACAACTTGCCGAGGGAAGCGGCGAAGACGCGATTCGGGTTCCGGGGATCGATGAGGATCCGCCCGATGCGGTCCGATTCCTCCAAGCCGACCGGCGTCCAGGTCTCACCACCGTCGTCCGAGCGGAAGACGCCGGCGCCGCCGTACGAGGAGCGGGACGAGTTGTTCTCGCCGGTTCCCACGAACAGCCGCTGCGGGTTCGAGGGATCGATGGCAATGTCCCCCATGATGATCGACGGCTCGTCGTCGAAGAGTGGCTCGAACGAGACACCGTTGTTCGTGGTCTTCCAGAGGCCACCGGAGGCGTAGGCCACGTAGAACGTGTAAGGCTCTCCCGGCACGCCCTCGATGTCCACGAGCCGGCCGCCCTCGACGACCGGCCCCACGCTCCGCCACGAAAGACCCTTGAAGAGCGTCGTGCGATCCAGCTCCCGGTGTCGGGTCCATGCCGCCCGGCGGGCCTCGAGCGTGGCGGGGCCGGTCGGCCGCGGGCGCTGCTGGCCGAACGAGTCACCGGCGAGCAGCATGAGCAAGGCGATGGCACACGCGTATCGCATCACGGCTAACACTCCGCGTTTTGGGGGCTAGGCTTGATAGAGGATCGCAGCGCCGAGCGCACAAGGCTCGGACGCTTGCGGCAAACTACGCCTGCACAGGTTGGAAGTCCACCGCGATGTGTGCTCGACGCCCGGGATGAGGCAGGACAGTTCCGGGGTCTACAGAGAACCGCTATCGGCGACGCCTGCTCGTGAGCATCCGCCGGTCTGCCAGCATCTCCTTGATCGCCGTCGTCTCGACGAGCTGCGCTCCGCACGCGCCAAGCGCGAGGGCCAGCTCCGGATCGATGACCTCGTAGAGCGCCCAGCGCCACGGACCGGGCCACAGCCCTGGGTCGTCCGGGACCATACGGTAGTCGCAGAAGAGGTACTCGGGTTTGATATGCTCGGCGATCGCACGTGCCTCCTCACACCATTCTTCCAGTACCCAGCCAATCGCCGGCGCGCCACCTTCCCGGGCGCGTTCTATCGCCAGGCGATCGAAAGAGATGATCACACAGCGGTCGAGAACCGGTTTCAATACCGCGAGGACCCGGGCGACCACACGGTCAACCCCGAATCGATTCAGGCTCGCCCCCTTGATCTCCACGAACGCCGTCACGTTCGGGTGCTCCTCGAGCAGTGCTACAGCTTCGCCGAGCAGTGGGATGTGGACGCCCGTGAAGCGGGCCCCGAGTCGGTCCGTCTCGTTGACCTCGACCTGCATGACCTCAGCGAGGCTCATGTCCAGGACACTCCGAGCGACGCCGGCCGTGCGCCACAGATCGGCGTCACACAAGAGGACCGGGACGGCGTCAGAAGTCATCTGCACGTCGAAGTGGAGGTACCGGGCGTACGCTTTGATGGCCGCCCGCAGGCTGGGCAGCGTGTTCTCCGGATAGCGGAGCGCATAGCCGCGGTGGGCGATCAGCTCCGGCGGCTTGACGCTGACGTGCGTCGAGAGATAGAACGGCTTCATCTAACTCGGTTCTCGCAGCCGGGGGAGCACGATGACAGGGCTAGCGCCTCGAGCACGGCTTCTAAACTCAATACGGTGTAGGCGCGAGGGTGGATTCAGCTGGGTCCCGGCATAGAATCACTCGTGCCTCGCCCGCCAGGTTCGAGTGTCGATCAACTCGCCCTCGGCGGAGAGAGCCCTGAGCGTGACCGCGTCGGCATCCACCTCGAAAAGGCAGAAGTGGTGTCGGCCGGCGTGGATCTCTGAATAGGGGTTCTGCCGTACCGCATCCGCCGTCTTCTCATAGAGTGGCGCACCGCCGCCGCCGCAGGTGATGGCCGTCACGCCGCCCGGCAGCTCGGATCGCTCGTAGACGTGGTCGTGCCCCGCTACCATCGCCGTCGCCCCGTACTTGCTCAAGATCGGGATGACAGTCTCTCGACCTTCCCGCACAGGTCGCTCCGCGGGATGGCCCTCGTCGTCAAGCCGTCCGTGGTTGCTGGAGGAGTAGCCAGGGTAGTGGCTGAACAGGAACATGAACCTGGCATCTGATCGGGCCAACCTCTCCTCCAACCACCTGGCGTTGTCGCTTCCCGCGGACCAATCCTGACGGCCATCGATCCCGATCAACAGCACGCCACCCAGCTCCTGCGCCCAGTTGCGAGCCCGCCCGTCCTCTGAGGGGGCGAAGAAGATCTCGTCGTAGAAACGGGCATCGGCCTCGTGGTTACCGATCACAGCGTAGATCGGGACCTTCTCCAGGAGAGATCGTCCGGGGCGCCAGAACTGCTCGTCCCACTCCCAGTCGCGCCTGCCGTTGGTGACCATGTCACCGACGTGGATCACCAGATCCGGGCGGGTCTGGAGCGTGGCTGTGGCAACCCTGTGCCAGTCTCCCACATTTGTTCGATTGTCGCCGAGCGCCACGAATCTCAGCGCGCTATCCGGTGGGCCGGGCGAATGGATGGTCGCACCCACCATGAAGCCGTCTCGCTCTGCCACAACAACGATGGCTTCCCCCTCTCCCGGCGAAACCCGTGGCACACGTACTCGATGAAGGAGCCCGAGACCGGTTCCAGCCACACGTTCCATTCTCTCCACGCGGCTCGGCAGCTCGCCGTCCTCTACCCTGTAGACCGAAACCCTCGCCGGCATATTGGTGCGGCAAGTCACTGCGAAGGAGCCCTCGTCGAAGGCGCCAAGTAGCGGACCTGTCTGGAACTCCAGATCGCTACTCCTGAGCGCTGAGAGTGAGATCGCCGGCGCGAAGACCATGTCGCTCTCGCGCGAGCGGTTGAACACCGTCATGTCAACGATCAGGGTATTCGCACCCGGCCTCAGCAAACCCGGGTCGATGCCGGGCACGGTCTGATAAAGCATGCCCTCGAGTGGCAACGCGATCTCCTGATCATTCAGTACGAAGCGCAACGCGCGCAGAGAGGCGGTGGCGGCATCATGGCTCAGTGCAAGAGATGTGTAGTCCCCCATGTCGGCCAGAGAGCGGACGACCTGTGGAACCTCGAACGACAGCTTCATCACCACGCTTGCCAGCTCGCGCGGCGGAACACTGGGTGGCTCCGCGG
Organism: Gemmatimonadota bacterium; assembly: GCA_039586495.1. Classification (GTDB taxonomy): domain Bacteria; phylum Gemmatimonadota; class Gemmatimonadetes; order Palauibacterales; family KS3-K002. The sequence continues at coordinate 6,789 of JBDHKG010000043.1, forward strand.
AGAAGGTCGAACCCTCGTCGATGCTGTACAGGCTTACAGCACCTTCCAGCAGATTCGGGGCGCCGCTGCCCGCCCCCTCCTGGGCGAGCGCGACCTCGACGGCTGAGCAGCAGACGAGAATGACTGTGACAAGAATCGACAGCGGCGTTCGACGCATAGCGGTGTCCTCAGATATCGTACTGCGGTGGCATGCTCTCGGTGGATGCCTACGATTCCAGCTGCAACGTCGCCACGGCCTCCACCACGCGATCGACCTCTTCCATCGTGTTGTAGATGTGCGGACACAGCCGGATCCCACTGAACTCCCCTGATCGGAGGGCACACCCGATCCCGTGCTCGTAGTAGAGCTTGATGTACGCCTCCCGCATCTCGGCGATCAACGGATCGAACACGACCACACCAGCGGACAGTTCGGGATCCAGCGGAGTGTGAAAGCGACCGCCCGGAATACGCTCCTGCAGCTCGTCCTTGAGTCTTGTAGCCAGCGCGCGCACTCGCGCCTCGATCCGATCGATCCCGATGTTCTGGTGGAAATGCGCCGTAGTCCCCATGGCGACGACCGCGGCGTCATCCCGCTGGCCTAACGTCTCGAACTTCAGCGCACCGGCGTCCTTCGCCTGCTCCCACCCGACGCCCACAACGCTCGGCCACAGATCGGCAGCGCGATCACGCCGTACGTACAGGATCCCCGCCTCTTTAGGACCCACGAACCACTTGTGGGCACTCGCAGTGAAGAAATCGCAGCCCATGTCGTGAAGGTCGAGCCGGACGGCGCCGAAGCTCTGCGCGCCGTCGACGAGAGTGAGGATCCCACGCTCGCGGGCGATCGCGCACAGTCGCTTGGCGGGCAGTACAACGCCCGAGATATTCGAGAAGTGACTGAACCCAAGTACCCGGGTGTGCCCGGTGATGGCGGCGGCGAAGGGCTCGATCAGCTCATCGGCCGTGCGAGGCGTCGGCGGCGTCTCGACGCGTTTCACCCTGAACCCGCGGCGCTCGGCACGGACGTCCCAGGCGATGTTGTTGGTGGGGTGGTTTTGATCCCAAATCACCACCTCGTCGCCACGACCCAGATCGAGCCCGGTCACGACTGTGTTGTTGCCTTCGCTCGTATTGCGCGTGATCGCGATCTCGGAACCGTCCGCGCCCATGTACTCAGCGAGAGCCTCGCGCGCCCGCTCCCGAAGCTCCTCGAACTTGGCCCGGTTCTGGAACGAGGCATCGGCATCAACGTCCCGCGTGAACCGGAACACGGCCTCCTGAACAGGATAAGGCGAGGGACAGAGGTTGGCCGCGTTCATCAGGATGAGCCCGGAGCGCAGGGGGAACTGCTCCTTGACCAGCCGCCAGAACGGCTCGTCACCCGGCTCGTCGGCGGAGAGCGACCGGGCCTCGCGGAGTAGCTCGGCCCAGCTCGACCGGTCCTCATGCGCCCTCAGTGCCGTCGGGAGTGCAACTGCGGCGACGGTGCTGCTGAAAAACTGGCCGAGAAAGCGACGTCGGGACGAGGTGGACATGCGCGATACCTCGGTTCTTAGGTGCTCAGACTACGGGACCGGGAGAGACCAGCGCGAGCGTTTCTCATCGCTCGGTTCGCAGAGCTCTCACCGGGTCCACCGTCGCAGCGCGGCGGGCCGGCAGGTACGCGGCTGTCATCGCAGCGACTAAGAGCACGCCCGTGCCGGCAACCAAAGTGAGTGGGTCGGTCGGCTCGACGCCAAAGAGCAGGCTTCGCACCAGCCCCGTCACCGCAAAGGAAACCGCCAGGCCCAGGCCGAGCCCCAGGGCCACCGGCACCAGAGCCCGCGCGATCACCAGGCGGCCGATGTCGCCGCGCTGCGCACCGATGGACATGCGGATGCCAATCTCCTGCGTTCTCCGGCTGACGGCCAGGCTCATGACGCTGAAGATCCCGACCGCGGCCAGCGCCAGTCCGAGAAACGCGAGAGCCGAGAACATCTCGGCGTTCATTCGGTGGGTGTAGAGGAATCCCCGCACGACATCGTTGTAGGTCACGACGTTGACGATGGCGAGGTGCGGCTCGAAGTCCCGCAACCAGCGATACAGCAACGGCACCATGGCTCCCGGATCGCCGGTCGCGGAGACCAGCAGTGCGCTGCCCGTGGGGTAGGCGTGCTGGGGATAGGAAAAGTAGACCGTCGGCTCCGGCTCGGTGAGGAAGTCTCGAGTCTTCGTATCGCGAACCACACCGACGATCTCGAATGCCCGATCCGCACCGACGTTCGCGCCGGGCCACCAGAGGCGACGGCCGACCGGCTGTTCCCCGGGGAAGAAGCGCCGCGCGAGCCTCTCATTGACCACGGCCACATCCGGGGCACCTAGCGTGTCGCCGGCCACGAAGCTGCGCCCCTGCAGTACCTCGATTCCCAGGGCTTCGAAGAACCCCGGTATGACCTTCGAATAGACCAGCGGAACGGGCTCACTCTGCCCACCCAACCGCAGCTCCGCCGACGGATGGGGTGAGAGTAGCGGATAGTCCGCCACCGTCGCCGCGCGCGCCCACGGCTCCTCGCTGATCCGCTCCGCGACCTCCCGGAAGAACCGCTCACGCTCAGCGACCTCCAACGTGGTGCTACTCGTCGAGATGTGGGTCACCACGAGGCGATCGTACGAGAACCCGGGGTCGAGCACCCGCACAGTAGCGAGTGTGCGAAGCACGAGGCCGGCAACCACCAGCAACACTACCGACAGTGCGACCTGCGCGGCGACCAGCAGGTCGTGCACGCCCGGAACGCGCCGCCCCCAGATGCGCCTCGGTCCGCTGACGGGCAGAACAGCGTCAGTCCTCAGCGTGTCAACCAGATTCCGGCGTGACGCCCGCAGCGCCGGCAGCAGGCCCGCAACCAGCCCGGTCACCACTGAGATCACCAGCGCGAACACCACGACGCGGAAATCGATCGCCGCCTCGCGGGCCACGTTGGCGCCCCAGACGCTGGGCCGTGCAAAGTACGACCCCAGCCAGGCGCTGAGCGGACCGGCCAACGACAACGCGACACCGCCGGCGAGCGCGGATAGCAGAACGTTCTCGGCCAGCACCTGGCGGATCAGTCGACCGGGAGACGCACCCAGGGCCGCCCGCATCGATATCTCGCGCTGGCGTCCTACAGCCACCGACAGGAGAAGGTTGGCCACATTGGCGCAGACCAGAAGCAGAAGCACGCTGGCCGCCACCATCATCAGGCGCACCGTGGGCTTCTCGGCCAGTCGGGCGCGCGGATCGATCCAAGTTGCCGCACCGAGTCGCAGACCCCGCGACCCTCTCTCCCTCGGATAGGCCTCATCGAGCCCCGCTGCCACACCTCGCAGTTCCGCCAACGCACGCTCCTCTCCGACGCCGGCACGCAGCTGTGCGTAAACTCGCACCAGCGGCACGTCACGATCCTCGGCAGCTCTAGCCCAGCTTGTGTATCTGTCTCTGAACGGGGCGAAAGGGATCCAGACATCCGGTCGGAAGTTGGATGTCGTGCCCAGGAACTCCGGCGACGCGACACCGACTACGGTGAACGGCCTGAAGTTGAGATACACCGTGCTCCCGATGACCCCTGGATCGCCGTTGAAGCTGCGCTGCCACCAGGCGTTGGAAATGACCGCCGCAGGATCTGCCCCGGGCCGATCATCATCGACAGAGAGGCCGCGACCGACACTCGTCTCGATGCCGAGCACGGAGAAGTAACTGCCGGAGACCGCCTCGAGGAACGCGACCTCCGTCATCGTCTCGTGGCGCACGCTCGCGGCATAGAACGGCTGCGTCGCAGCCAAGCCCTCGAACGACACGCCTGCGGCAGCGTAGTCGAGGAAGTCCAGGTACGAGATCTCCTGGTACGGATCCTCTTCCCCGACACCGAAGACCCGGACCAGCCGCTTCGCCTCGACTCCCGGAAACGGCTGGTAGAACCCGTTGATGTACGTGAATACGGCCATACTGGCCGAGAGGCCGATTGCCAGAACGCTTGCCGCCACCATCGGATAGAACGGGCGCCGGCCAAGGCTGCGGATCGAAGAGCGCAGGTCGCGCACCATGTCGAACATACTCTGCTCTCCTCTGGGTGGTGCGGAGATCCCGTGCAGCACCTACCTCGGAGTCCCGTCAGCTAGCGATCCGCGATTCGAAGATGCCGTCTGAAGAACTCGAGTTGATCGCTTACGCTTCGCTCGAAGTCATCCCCAACATAGATATCAAAGTGGCCGATTGGATAGCGCTTCACTTCGGCAAAGCCCCCCAATCGCTTTGCGGTTTCCTCCACGGCACTTATCGGGGTCAGGTTGTCGTGCTCGCACACCTGGATCAGCACTGGACAACGCACCTTCCGGGCCTTCGTGACCGGTCTGTACTTGTCTCCCCGGATCGTGATACGGGCACAGACTTCGTTAACGAAATCTTCCGGTGCAATTGTTCCGTAACCTTCGTAAGCATCTTGGACCGGCAGACAGGCAATACTGCCCGGTCTTCCTACGATCGGGATCTTGTGCGGTGAAAGACCCAGCCAGGATCTCACCAGATCTCGTTGTCCGTGCATTACGATACGGAGGCCGTTTCTAATGCCTACCTTTCGATAAACCTCCAACACTGCCGCCCGACCATCCAGCCCCGGACATTGCGCGACCACACAGGCGACATCCTTATCTCTCGCTGCAACCACGATCACATGCCCACCGCTTGCAGAGGTGCCCCACAATGCAATTCTCGCTGCGTCGATCTCCTCAAGGCCTCGAGCATAGGCGATCGCTGCCGCGTAGTCTTGCAGTTGGTACGGGATCCAAGCGAGCTGTCGAGGTTCGCCATCACTCTCACCAAAATGTCGATAATCGAATACCAGCACGGCGAAGCCGGCTTCCTGAAAACGAACGGCATACGTTTCCAGGCCCATGTCCTTGGTGCCCCCAAACCCATGCCCCATGATGATGCAAGGAACCGGAGCCGACAGATCCTCAGGCAGAAACAGCCAGGCGCTCACTGACGTCCCTTTGACTTCAAGAGTCACGTCTCTCCTTGACCGAGATGGTTTCGACCCTACTCCCTTGGCAGGTTTCGGTCGTTCCAGACGTTGCTCCGGCGCTGAAAGGCCAGGGACAAGAGCCACAATCAAGAGGTAGAGGACGAAGATTCCGACAAGGATGCCGAGAACCTGAAGAGCGATCATCAGTATGGCCATTTCTCGTAACCCTCGTTGCCCGCCGTCATCGTCGCTTGAGCCAGTGCCACACCTCTGTGGCCGCGAACATGAGCAGGATCCAGTCCAGCGGTACTCTGTAGCGGGCCATGTAAGTGACGACGTAGTAGATGAGAGGGTATGTCGCCAGAGGAATCAGCAGCGCCGCCCGTTCTGGGATCATCATCGCCGGTAGCGTTCGGATAGCCCCCAACAACGCCAGAATCGTGAGCGCGGTAACCGTCGCGGCCGTCCACGGCCGGTGCAGAGGTCCGCACCAGAAGTGAATCACGCGTGAGGCTGTCAGCCGGAGAAAGGCGGCCGGGTGCGTCCTGATCCACTCCAGGGCTTCGCGCCCCGCCTGCCGCATGTATTCCACCTCGCCCAGCTCCCGCAGCTTCAGTGCCTCCTCTTCATGCGTGCGCGGATGGCGATGTTCCTGCCGCGCATCCATCACCTCCATCGAAGCGGCAGCACCGTCGTGATGGGCCATGCGCAATTCCAGGCCCAGGTTGCTGCGAATGAAGAACACCTCGTGGAACGTCGCGTAGTTCCGCCAGCCCCAGGGTACGCACGCGAGCACGACGCCGAAGACCATCGCGGCCGAAAGAGTCCACTTCGGGCGATCCCGGCTCCACCACAACTCGAAGGCCACGCAACCCAGCAACACGGGCAGGAGCGCAGGCTGAAGGTGAAAGGCCGCGCCCCACGCCAGCCCGAGCAGCAACGAACCGACCGGGGAACTGCGCCCGACCGTCCAGCGCCGCAGGAACGCGATCAGCAGCAGACCCAGCGCGATGGCCGTGAGTGCCTCGCCGTGCCCGGGCCACACGGCGATCAGGGCGCCGGCGACGCCCGCGAGCACCCCGGCCTGTCTGCCCACGCCGAGCTTGCCGGCGAGCCAGGGGAGCATGGCGTACATCGCGGAGTAGGTCGCGATCCTGAACAGCCATGCCGCATAACCTGCCGCCAAACCCATCCCGAACAGGGTCCACATCAGAGCGAGGATGCCCGGCATGATCGGCGGCAGATGGGCGGTGGGTCCGGTGGGAATGATGTAGGGGTCCGCGAACTCGCCTCTCTCGGCCAGCGAGAACGCTGTCGCCTCCATCTCCCAGCGCGTGTGAGGCAAGATGTACCTATGCGGCACCTTAGTGAGGAAGAAGCCGCGTATCGCGAAGGCCAGGAGAAAGATGATGATGAAGGATCGCCACGGTGAGCGGGCCAGCCAATCTACCACTCTGGCCATTGCTAAGCCGGCAGGATCGGCCAGACCGAACCGTTCCTCACTTCGGATACCCCACCGTCTGTGCCAGGATGATCCTCTGCTCGGGACGCAACCTCATCGCCTCGGCAAGCGGTGCCCGATCGACAGACGCTCGAACGACCACGGCGAGTCCCTGGGATGCGCAGTAGAGGTAGACGTTCTGGACAATGACGCCTACGTCCGTGCCGCTGTAGAGCCTCTTGTCGTCCTCGGAGGCGTTACCCATTCTGGCCAGGTCAGCTACGTAGACGAGATTCAGCGGTGCGTCCGCAACAAAAGCCTGCACTCCTGTCATAGGTCGGAGATCCTCGGCCACGACTGGAGTCAGGCTGTGGGTCTTCGCCTCGTACAGATACAGCGCCTCCGGCAGCGCGACGTAGATGTCGACTTCCTGGAAGTTACGCGCCGACGGCGCGGTCCGTTTGCCGGACTCGGGCCGATTGATGCCGTCCGCCGCCCAGAGGAGATTCGAAAGCTCCTGCATAGGCAGCGGCCTGGTGTCGAAGCTCCTCGATGATTGGCGCAACTTCAGCGCTTGCATCAAGGGCACCCCGATCTCCGTCTGCGGTGGCGGCAGTTGAATCGGCTCCCGTTCCTGTGCAAGAGCCGGCGCGAAGCCAAGGAGACATGACGAGAACAGCAGCGCGCTTGCCTTCACCATCGCGATTCTCCTTGTTGTGCAGGTCCGTGGGCTGATCGCTTCTCAGATGCGGGTGTTGGGGCTGCTTCAAGATGTGTCGTTGGCGAGTGCGGAACAACCAGCGCCGTGGCAGTAGCCCACTACCGGCCACACAGCCGCCGTGACTGTGTCGCGCGTGGTGTTACGCTCGAGGCCCAGATAGACGGCTAGGTGTCGGGGGCGTAGATCCTCAGATGTGGAAAGTAGGTGAGGTACCGGGCCGCATCGCGAGTCAGTAGCACGAATTGGGTCAAGGCGGCGTGCGCCCCGATGTAGAAGTCCGGCAGCGGCGATCGTCGTGCCCCGCCCCCCTCCCGGTAGCGGAGGAAGCACTTCCCAGCGAGAAACCCGGCCGGCCAGGGAAGCGGCTCTCGTTCGAAGACTTCCGGCGGGAGCGCGGCGTCCAAGTCCTCGATGCGTGAGAAGCCGATCGAAACCTCGGCATAGATGATTGGATTGATGGCGAGCACGTTGTCCTCGGCCAGCTCCTCGAGGGCGGCGGCGGACCAGTCGAACCAGGCGGGATCCTCGGTGAGGACGTCGAGGAGCACGTTGCTGTCCACCAACACGCGGTTCACGTGCCCTCACCGCGAGTCAGCGCCAGTATCTCATCCGTGCTCAGACCGGCATCGGCGCGACCGCGCAAGGCACCGACTATGCGGTGGCCGCGGGCTCGCTGCCCGGTCTCTTTCTTTTTCAGCTTGGCCCAGCCATCCATGAGCTCGAACTCGACCTCGGTATATGGGAGCAAGCCGAGTGCCTGGCGGATCTCGATGGGAATCGTGACCTGGCCTTTGCTGGTGATGCGCATGGTAATACTCCTACTAGTATTACTCTTACACCTCCCAACTTAACCCCGCTCCCCAGCCCTGTCCACCCCCACTATGATCCACCCACCGGATCAACGTTCGGTCATACCGCCGCCCGCTCTATGCCACCGGTCGGCTCAGTCTCGCATACAGCGTCGCTGAACACGATAGCTAGCTCCCTGCTGGCTCGCCGCATTCCGTATGAAACCGCGACTGCGCGGCAGGCGTAGTTGAGCCTGAGCGGGCCTGAGATGCTCTATGCTTTCGAGCGACAGATGGATTCGGTCGGCCGCCTGAGGGGACGTTTGAACGCTGGGGCCCGGAACGAGACTCATGGGATCAAGGTCGATGACGAAGTCAGAACGGGTGTCATTCGCAAGCGGGTGGCTTCGTGACCTCGGGCAGGAGTTTCGAGGCGCGCTCAGGCGCCTGGCGAGGTCTCGCGCCTTCACGCTCATCGCCGTGCTGTCACTCGCCGTGGGAATCGGAGTCAACACGGCGCTCTTCACGGTCGTCCACGCGACGTGGCTGGACCCGGTTCCGGGGGTGGGCGAGGCCGACAGGATCGTCGAAGTGCTGACCACGCGCCGCGGGAGAACTTCACCTCTGTCTCGCGTGCAGATCGATCTGACGACACGGGCGGCCGTACGACCGTCGAGTTCACGCTGGTCGGCGACGGGTACTTTCAGACCATCGGGACTCCGATTCTCCGAGGGCGCGGAATCGAGCGCACGGACGAGGCCTCTTCCGAACCGGTCGTGGTCATCACGCAGGCGTTGGCCGACCGGCTGTGGCCGGGGGAAGAGGCGTTGGGTCGGCGGCTGCGGTTCTCGGCTCGATTTCACAGAATCTTTACTCATCGCGACTCGGTCAACGGAGACTCGGCGAGGGTATTCACCGTCGTCGGAGTCGTCGGCCATGTGGCCTCCAGCCGGGCCACGGAGGACTGGCCGCACGTGTTCGTCTCGCTGCGACAGAATTACCGACCGCAAGTCATGATCGTCGTCAAGGCGACGGCGAGCCCTGCAGCTCTGGCCAGGTCCATCCAGTCCGCCATCCTCGCCGTTGACCCGACCCTTCCGTTCCCCCCGATCGTGTCCTCCGAGTCGCTGGTGGCTCGTAGCACCGAGAGCCAGTGCAGAACGGCCGAAATGGCCGCCGGGCTAGGCCTGCTGACGCTCCTGCTCTCGGCCATCGGCGTGTACGGGGTCGTGGCCTTCGCCGTCGCCCATCGTACCCGCGAGATCGGCCTGCGGATGGCGATCGGCGCCACGCGCGCGCAGGTCCTGGGAGCCGTGCTGCGGGATGCGGTGCGCCTGGCCGCTCCGGGTCTGGTGGTGGGTGCTCTCATTGCAGTGGGAACCGCAGCCGGGATGCGGTCCATGCTGCTGGGCGTGAGCCCCGTGGATCCGATGTCGCTCGGTTCCGCGGTCCTGGTGCTTTTCCTGGTTGTTTTGCTGGCCAGCCTGGTTCCAGCGCGCAGGGCGTCGGGGATCGATCCGATGGTAGCGCTTCGCAGCGAATGATCCCCTGCGTCAGCTCGTCCTGATCGCCTCCAGAACGCGCTCGGGGGTCATCGGCAGCCGGCGGATCCGAGCGCCGCTGGCGTCGAAGATCGCGTTCGCGACCACGGCCCCCACGTTGATGATGGCGGGTTCGCCGCCACCCTTCGGTGGGAGACCATCGTTGGAGACGAGCACCGTATCGATCCGGGGCATCCAGGAGAATCGGGCCAGCTTGTAGGTGTCGAAGTTCGAATCCAGAATCTTCCCACCCTGGAAGCGGATCTCCTCACCGAGCGCATAGCCCAGCCCCATGGCAATGCACCCCTCCATCTGCATCCGGGCGCCGTCCGGGTTGACCACGATCCCCATGTCCTGCGCACAGACGACCCGGTCCACTTTGACCGTGCCGGTCTCGACATCCACGCTGACATCGGCGATCAGGGCCACGTAGGTCTCCGAGTCGATCCCGCAGGCCAGCCCGCGGCCGCGGCCGTTCTTGCGGGGAGCGACAGCCGGTTCCCAGCCGTACGCTTCGGCAGCCGCCCTCAATACGGCCAGCATCCGCTCGTCAGTCGTGTTCTCGAGCCGGAATTCCAGCGCGTCCATGCCGGCCGCCGACGCCATGATGTCGATCTGCTGCTCGGCCGCAAAGCGGTTGCTGTTCGCCGCGGGCGCGCGCCACGGGCCGACGGCGAACGGATGCATCCCGGCCGGGGCCCTTCCCCACTCGCCGTAGACCCGCACGCTGCGATTCGAGATATCGTAGAAGACATCCGAGCCGCGCGAACCGGCCCCGTAGACCTGGTAGTCCCACAGCTTGATCCGCCCGTGCCCATCGATCCCGGAGGCCACCTTCACCACGGCCGCAGGCCGGAAGGTGTCGTAGAAGAACTCCTCCGCCCGGGTCCAGGCGACCTGCACAGGCTTACCGGTGATCTTCGCCAGTCGCGCGGCCTCGACGGCCTGCTGCCCCGGCACCTTGCCGCCGAACCCGCCACCGACGTAGGGGGTGATCACACGGACGTCCTCGGTACCGAAACCGATCTCCCGGGCGATCGTCCTCTGCTGCGAGAAGGGCCCCTGCGTGGAGGACCAGACGGTTGCCTTTCCGTCCTTGATCTCGGCCACGGCCGTGTGCGGTTCTATCGGGGCGTGGGCAACGTAGCTGTTGTAGTAGGTGACGTCGAACGTTTGCGCACATTGACTCCGCCCAGCCTCCAGGTCGCCCTCCTGCTCGGTCGTGTTCGCAGTCGGAGCCGCTTCCACCAGGTGGTCGAAGATGCTCTCGGTGTCCACCGTGGGCGTCGGCACATCGAAGTCGGCTTTCACGAGTCTCAAGGCCTTCTCCGCCGTCTCAGGGTCGGAGGAGAGCACCGCGACCAATCCATCCTGGTTCACCACATTGACGCCGGGCATCGCCTCGGCCGCCGAGGTATCGACCTGCCTCAGCGTCGCACCGTGCGCCGGGGGACGTAGGATCCGGGCATAGAGCATCCCGGGAATCCGGATGTCGCCGGCGAACTTCGCCGCGCCGGTCACCTTCTCATAGCCATCCAGCCGCTTCGGAGACGTGCCCATGATGGTGAACTCTTCGACGGACCGGAGGACCGCTTCCTCGTCCACGGTGTGGGTGATCTCCTGGCCCCTGGCCAGCTCGCCATAGGACACGTGCCGGCTCCGGTCGGCCTTCACGTAGACCACGCCGTTCTCGACCGTCAGGGAGTCTCTCGACACACCGAGACGCTCGGCGGCCAGATCGGTCAGGACCAGACGGGCCCGGGCTGCCGCAGCGCGGACAGCCGGCCCGAACATCCGGGTGGTCAGCGAGCCGAACGTACCCATGTCCCACGGACAGGAGTCGGTGTCCCCCATGACGATGTGGATGGTGTCGAGCGACACGCCGAGATCTTCGGCCGCCATCTGGGTAAGGGATGTCATGACCCCTTGCCCCATCTCGATCTTGCCCGAGAAGAGAGTGACCTTCCCGTCCTCGGCGATGTGCAGGTAGGCGTTGATATCCTCGGGATAGCCGCGCTGCAATTCCTCGGCAGCGCGAGAATCGAAGAGTGTGAGAGGCCCGAGGTTCACGACGACGACGATGCCGCCGCCCAGCAGCTTCACGAACTCACGCCGGTCCATTCGCGTCATGTCACTCATGGCCGCCTCCCATCTGCGCGGAGGCCGTCTCGACCGCCTCGATTATCCGCTTGTGAACTCCGCAGCGGCAGAGGTTGCTCTCCATCCCCTGGACGATCTCATCGTGCCCCGCCCTGGGGCTCTTGAGAAGCAGGGCGTAGGCATTCATGATCATCCCCGGTGTACAGTAGCCGCACTGGAAGCCGCCCTGCTCGTGGAACGCCTGCTGCAACGAGTGGAGCCGCCCCTCCCGGGCAAGCCCCTCGATCGTGGTCACCTCTTTGTCCTGCACGTAGTCGAGGTCTGTCATACACGATCGAACCGCCTCGCCATCCACCATCACGGTGCAGGATCCGCACAGGCCCGCGCCGCAACCGTACTTGGTGCCGGTCGACCCCAGATCCGTGCGCAGCACCCAGAGCAGCATCCGGTCACCATCGGTATCCAGTCTCACGGGTTCGCCGTTAAGTGTGAAGCGGATAATGTCGCTCATCTCTCCTCCTGCAAGTCTTTCCGTCCTTCAAGATGGGCCTCAACCTTAATACAGTCTGAGCGGTCGTGCCGCTAGTGAAAGAACAGGTACGCTATGAAGATGCCGGCGACGACCGCGGCAAAGTCCGCAATCAGCCCGCAGGTCACCGCATACCGCGTCTTGCGTACGGCGACGGACCCGAAGTACAAGGCGATGATATAGAACGTCGTGTCCGTCGCCCCTTGGAAGGTGCAAGCCAGCCGGCCGACGAACGAGTCCGCCCCATAGGTCTGCATGGCGTCGACCATCATCCCTCTCGCGCCGCTGCCACTGAGCGGCTTCATCAGGGCTGTGGGCAGGGCTCCGATGAAGTCGGTGTTGACACCGAACGTGGCGAACGTCCTATCGACTCCCATCACCAGGAGATCCATGGTCCCGGAGGCGCGGAACACGCCGATGGCAACGAGAATGGCCACGAGATAGGGAATGATCTTGATGACAACCGGAAATCCCTCCTTGGCTCCTTCGATGAAGGCCTCGTAGACGTTGACCCGGCGAATCATCGCCAATGAGATGAAGCCGGCGATGACGCCGAAGAGAACCACGTTGGCGACTACATTCGACACCGTTTCGATTTGCTCTTGGGGAAGCCGGGTGAAGTAGAGAATAGTAGCGGCGACGACGCTGGTCAGGCCGACGAGATAGGCCATGACCACCTTATCGAACAGATTGATCCTCTGAACGACGGCGACCGTGATCAATCCGACCAAAGTGGAGAAGAAGGTGGTTAACAGAATGGGCAGGAAGATATCGGACGGATTCGCCGCACCCATCTGGGCGCGGTAGACCATGATACTGATGGGAATCAGCGTCAGGCCGGAGGTGTTCAGCACGAGGAACATGATCTGGGCATTGGAGGCCGTGTCTTCGCTGGGGTTGAGCTCCTGCAGCTCCTGCATAGCCTTGAGGCCCAGCGGTGTCGCCGCGTTGTCGAGGCCGAGCATGTTGGCGGCGAAGTTCATGATGATCGATCCATGAACGGGATGGTCCCTCGGGAGTTCCGGAAACAGCCTGTGAAAGAACGGCCGCACTACCTTCGCCAGGATGTTGATCGCACCGCCCTTCTCTCCAACCCTCATCAGGCCCAGCCACAGCGTGAGCACCCCTGTCAAGCCGAGAGAGATCTCGAAGCCGACCTTGGCCATCTCGAACGTGCTGTTGACCATGGTCGTGAAGATCTCGGTATCGTGGAGGAAGATCAGCCGGACCAGCCCCACGACAAGAGCGATCAGGAAGAACGCGATCCAGATGTAGTTGAGAACCATGAGAGCTCGCCTAGTTGTCGGCGCCCGGGGCGATAGAAGGTTTAGAGACGGGTAATACTCTCACAGGTCCGCGCCGGTGAGCAAGTCCAGCAACACGGGCACATGCTCGTGGACCAGTGCGTCTGTCGATGCGAGCGGAAACTCATAGGTGACCACCGCGAGGCCTCGCTCGGTGCCCCAGGTGCCAAAAGAGCCGGGCGTCGGATAGCCGACGTCTTTCACGAGGGGCAAGCCGGTTCGCTGGGCCAACCACTGGGCCATGGGTCCTTGTTTCGCGTCGTCGATGCAGGCCAGTGGGGCATGAAGGGCGATCACAGTCTCCGGCTTCAGCTCCTCGATGAGACTGATGAGCGCCTGGGTTTCCGGCTCGGAGCCCGGATGAGGGCCTGGGCTCAACAGGATGTCCCTGGGCTCCTCCATCGTGGCGCGGTGAGCCACTGGGTCTGGCTGCCAGTCGCGTGTCGGGAAATTGCGGTTGAGATCGACGCCGCGGGCGTTGCCCCGCGTTCCGCGGATCAGACCGTCAGGATTCGCGGCCAGGACCACCGCGCAGTGCCGGGACGGTTCGGACAGGTGGCGCAGGGCGCGAGAGAGTACGAACGTCGTCTCTGGCTCTTCGCCGTGGATGGCAGCGAACATCAGGAGTCTGCAGGAGCCTCGAGGGCGCCAGACTTCCAGAGGGATACCCAGGTAGGAGCGTCCGTACGTGTCAGGATCCCAGGGGATGGTGCCGCGCTGCTCTCGAGCACGAAGCTTCACGCGAAAGGCCTGTTGGTGTTGGTGACGAAGCGTTCGTAGATCTCATCCAGACTCTGCAGCACCACTTCCTTCAGCTCGATGTCGGCCTTCTGGATGGTTTCACGAAGGAGCTCGGTCGTGATCCCTCGTTCGTAGGCAGCGGCAGCGGGCGCATAGCTCAGGTGCCATCGCTCCGGCGCCACGCCCTGCCGGTCCTGGTCGTAGGGTCGAAAGAAACCGAACGCAGCATCGGCAGCAATCTTCTGATCCAGCCACTCGTGTAAGGGACCGAACATCCCGCCGGCGTCGACTTCCTCCGGGATGAGCTCGATCTCATACCCCTCCGGCCGGGCAGCCAGATCATAGACATCTAAATCTGTCCCCCAATGATGACGGGAGGCAGCCGGCAGGGCGGACCAGCGCAGGATCGCGAAGACCAGTTCCCTCTCGCTCAACCGCTCGATGTCCAAGGGCACGGCATTGCTGTCCAGCACGGCGAGCTTCCCGGTCGCCTTGCGGTTCCAGATCGAGAGCTGCTGCTCGAAGCTCCGAAATCCGCTGAGAATCTGGAGATCAAAATCGGCCCTCCGAGCTTCGTCCTTCAGCTGGAGGAATGGTCTCACGACATCACCGTGAACGCGCGCGCCGAGCAACTCGGCTTCAGCGGCTGAGCACAAGTGTTGTTCCGTCTGACCGGTCAGGATAGTAGTCGCGAAGTTCGACATCTCCTCGGGAGGCTGGTTCCTGGAGACTCTCGTGTTCTCATCGGACTCCCACGAGCGCCGAATTCGACTCCGATGATAGGGCAGAAAAGGCGCGAGGTCTACGCCCTCGTCGCCCTCTCAGAAAGCCAGGTTGAAGCGCGTCCAGAGCTCATCCCCGAGCTGCCAGTAGCGCTCCACCGTCCGTCCGGCCAGGTCGTGGCAGTATTGCGTGAGGAACGCCTCCGCCCGCTCGGGGTCCTGGCGATAGAGCTGCAGGGCCTCTTCCTCCAGCGCCGCCTGCCGGGCGAACGCCTCCCGCTCGATCGGCTCCCAGACCTCTTGCAGCGCTCCCTTCATCTCCTGGTAGCGGAAGTACGAGAGCTTGCTGGCCCGACGGAACGCCCACCAGGCGCAGTCGCGCCGGAAGGCGCGACGGCCATCCACCATGTAGGACTGCGGCATCTGTGAGATCCCGATGTAGAAGGGGATGTGCGGAGTGGTGGCCGGGTTGTCGTAACCCAGCCAGACGACTCCGCCGATCGGATCAGGCAGCCAGCTCCGCGACTGGGTAATCTGAACGTAGGTGGCATAGGGGGAGGCGATGGTCCGCTCCCGGGTTCGCCACCGGGCTCTTTACCGTCTCGCCCTCCCGGTCTACCACCGTCAGTCGCCGGGTCATGTCGAACGGAGTGTCCTCATAGCTGTCCCGGAACATCGCCAGCACCTCCTGGACCGAGACCTTCTCATCCGGTTTCACCGACAGGGGGTAGTTCTCCGAGTTCGGATCCAGGTCCAGGGAAGGAGCCAGCGTGCTGAGGACGCGCCATTCGCGCCGCCGGGAGGAGAGGCTGTTCCGATTGGCATAGGCGTAGGCGAACCGGAAGGGCTCATCGCTGTCGGGGTCCCACCAGCCCATCTCCTCCGCCAGGGAGAAGACGTTCTCCGAGGCCAGGTAGTGGTCCGGATCGCTCAGGTCGACCTCCAGGATGCGGTGGGCGTTCGCGCTCACCGCCACGTGGTCGTCGGGGATACGCACGGCTGCCCACACCGCGCCCACCTTCCCCCGGCCGGGTCCCAGAATCTCGAAGAACCATACCTCCTGCGGGTCCGCGAAGGTGAAACACTCGCCCCAATCGTTGTACCCGTACTCCTTCGTCAGCTCATCCGCGATGCGGATGGCCTCACGGGCGCTCCGCGCCCTCTGCAGGACGAGCCGGTAGAGCTCGGGAGCATCGATAATCCCCTCGTTGCTCTTCAACTCCCGCTTGCCTCCTGTCGTCGTCTCCCCGATGGCCAGCTGATGCTCGTTCATGATCGGATAGGCCGCGTTCATGAACTTCCAGGTCTCGGCGACCTGGGGGATCACGCCCCAGGGGATCCGGTCGGTGTCCTCGGGCCCCGCCGTCCGCTTCGCATCCATCCAGAGCGTGTCCATGGCGCCCGGAGCGTGGCTGCGCCGGGGCTCCATGCTGATCCAGGTGCGGTCTGTCCCGGAGTCGCAGGAGTGGCTCGTCATGGTCGATCCGTCCTCCGAGGCGAGCGGGCCCACCAGAATGCTCGTGCAGGACTCGCATTGGACGCATTCCGACGATCGGACTTGGCTGTCGGCTCGGCCGGACAGGCCGACCAGCACCACGAGCAGGACAAGGGAGATCAGGCCGGTTAAGTAGCGGCGTGTGCGCGGGAAGCAGTGCATGGCCCGTCTCTCCTTTCGGTCGAAAGGGTCCGCCCGATTTGCCCCAGCCTGGTGGCTTTCAGGCAAGCCTCGCTAAGAAATAGAAATCGGGGCGCCGGGATTGCGTGAGCGAAGCGAACCGGTTTTCGCACCCGGGACCTCCTCCCCCCAAAGATGAAGACGAGCGCTGGTCAGCGCTAATGTGCGCTGACGTCGACGATTCTGCGGTAGGTGTTCAATAGGTGGGGTGGGTGTGTGGGCACTACGTGGGTCAATGGTCGAAGCAGGGGAGCTGGCAGGGGCGGCTACGTTCGTGCTCGGGGTCGGTGGCGTATTGACGGGGGCAGGTTGAGGGTATAAAGTTGTATAAGCGGATAAACGCCTGTAACTGGAAAAACAACGGTTTCGGGGCACTGCCATGAACCAACTTGCCCAGCAGTTCAGGGCTCTCTCAGAAGACCTGCGGCTAAAGATCCTCGCCCTTCTCTTTCGCCATGGCGAGCTGTGCGTGTGCGAGGTCGAGCGATTCCTGCAGATCTCTCAGTCCAAGGCGTCCCGCCACCTCCGCTACTTGCTCAACGCCGGGCTCGTGCAGGACCGGCGGGATAGTCTCTGGGTGTATTACCGCGTGGCCGAGCCCACCACGGATAGGGAACGCCTGCTGTTGGACGCGCTGCAGCAGCTGCTGCAAGACGTGTCCGTACCCGATATCTCCAAAGCGCTCGATGCAATGCGAGTCGAGCGCTGTCACCCAGCCTCCGCGGCTGCGTCGGTGGACAAGGCCCAGTCTCTGGAGATTTCACAATGACCACATCCGGCAGCTCCTCTGTCGCTCGGCGCCTGTCATTCCTGGACCGCTACCTGACGGTCTGGATCTTCGCCGCCATGGCCTTCGGCGTTGCCATCGGCTACCTGTGGCCGGAGCCCGTCGAAGCGCTGAACCGAGCCACGCAGATCGGGACCACGTCGATCCCCATCGCCATCGGGCTCATCCTGATGATGTACCCCCCGCTGGCCAAGGTCCGCTACGAAAAGTTCTGGGTGGTTCTGCGGCACAAGCGAATCCTTGCTCTATCGCTCTTCCAGAATTGGGTCATCGGACCCGTGATCATGTTCCTCCTCGCCGTGTTGCTGTTGCGGGACCTTCCCGGCTACGCCGTGGGACTCATCCTGGTCGGCCTCGCTCGCTGCATCGCCATGGTGCTGGTGTGGAACGACCTGGCGGAAGGGGACCACGACCTGGCCGCGGGGCTGGTAGCGGCCAACGCCGTGTTCCAGGTGCTCTTCTACGGCCTTTACGCCTGGATCTTCATCACGCTGTTGCCGCCGCTCTTCGGCTTCCAGGGCGCGGAGATGCACGTGAGCGTAGGCGAGATCGCACGGACAGTGTTCATCTACCTGGGGATACCGTTCCTCGCCGGGCTCATCAGTCGCTTCACGCTGCTACGGCTCAAGGGCCACGGGTGGTACGAGCGGGTCTTCATTCCGCGCATCAGTCCGGTCACCCTCGCGGCGTTGCTCTTCACAGTTGTGGTGATGTTCTCCCTCAAGGGCGAGCTGATCGTGCAGTTGCCCTATGACGTGGTGCGTGTGGCGATTCCGCTCGCGCTGTACTTCGTTGCCATGTTTGTGATCACTTTCTTCGGCGCCCGGTTGCTGCGCGGTGGTTATCCGGAGACGACGACGGTCGCGCTGACGGCCGCCAGCAACGACTTCGAGCTGGCTATCGCGGTGGCGATCGCGGTGTTCGGCATCGCGTCGCAGCCGGCCTTCGCGACGGTGATCGGCCCGCTGGTCGAGGTGCCGGTGATGATCGGACTCGTCCAGGTGGCGCTGTGGGCGAAGGGACGTTTCTTCAGGGCGCCCGTGCCGGCGGCAGCGATGGTGAGCGAGGCTGCTTCGGAGAGATGAGGATGAGCGTCCGGATCGATTTGCTGGTCACGCCGGACTATCCCAACGCCGAGGCGACCGAGGCTCTTCTCCGGAGCACGATCGCCCGGCTCGTCCCCGGTGCCGAGGTCGCTCACATCGCGGTGCGTTCTGCAGCGGACGCCGAACGGCTTGCCTTCCCCGGCTCGCCCACCGTCCGTATCAACGGCGAGGACCTGGCGGGGCTAGACCCTGGGCCGTCGGCGTACGCCTGCCGCACTTATGAGAACGGAGCTGGCCTGCCGCCACAATGGCTGCTGGAGGCTCGCCTGCTCCGCGCCCTGCGGCCACGGCACCTCCTCTTCCTTTGCGTAGCGAACTCGGCGCGCAGTCAGATGGCCGAGGGGATAGCCCGGAGTATGGCTCCACAGGAGGTTCGCATCTCCTCGGCGGGTTCGACCCCTTCGCGCGTGAACCCATTCGCGATTCGGGCCCTCGCCGAGATCGGAATCGATGCGATAGGCCAGCGCTCCAAGGCCGTGGATGAAATCCGGCAGATGGGCGGACCGAAGGTCGATGCGGTAATCACACTATGTGCCGAGGAGATATGTCCGGTATGGCTGGGTGAAGCGTACCAAGTTCACTGGCCACTGCCCGACCCCGCAACGGCCACCGGGACCGACGAAGAGATTCTCGCGTCCTTCCGCCGCGTTCGCGAGGAGCTTCAGAGCAGGCTCGTTCGCCTATTCCTGTGACGTGGCAACAGTCCGAGCACCGCTGTCTACACGAGAATCAGCGGCCTGACATTCGGAACGATCACGGATGCGCAGCGTACTGAGTCCCGCCGCAGCTGCGGGCGGGCGGACGTCGTCGCCTCGGTGCCGGTGCTGGTCGCGACCGTGGCGGCATACCTCCACTTCACGAGGTGACGGTTGGCTCGCAGCGGAGAACGCTCACGACTTTGGACGAGGCTCGTTGTGACGCGTCGCCGCAGTCGGCACCCACCCGATCAGGCCCCGCCGTCCGCTCGCCCCACTCCCGCGAAGAGCTCTTCCAACTCGTAGGTAACCCAGCTCTGGTAGGGAGCGTCCCAGAGATCGGCGGCCAGATCGTCCACCGCCACGTCCAGGCTCATCTCGTTGGCCCGGAAGATGACAGAGTATTCCGTGGTCCCATGAGCCACGCTCTGTAGGAGCCGCCGCATCTCGGTCGTGCCCAGGGGCTTCCGCTGGCGGGTCCACGCCTCCAGGGTGTTCATCCCGGTCTCGTAGCGCCACCGGGAAGAGAAGGATGGCTCCTTGCCGAAGTAGAGCCCCGGTCGATCGGGATCGACTCCGTAAACCAGGTGGTGGTTGGTCGCCATGATATCATACGGACACGCCGGCGCGACCTCGGTGGGCAGGCGGATGGCCGTGCCGAAGCGGTCGCCTTCCGACACGAAGGCGGGCGGCGCCGGCTGGCCCTCGTACGGCACCGCCCAGAGGATGATGGATCCGGCCCCGAACGCTCCACCTCCCGCCGAGCGGAACCGGCCGATCATCTCCCCGACCGACTCGGGCGTGCTTTCCTTCCCCGCGCTTTCCAGGATGAAGCGCTGGACCCACGAGCAAGGAGTAAGGCCATCCACCACAGGACCGGGACCTGTGCCCCCGGCGTTCTCCATGCTGTAGAGACCCTCCTCGTTGATCCCGCTGATCGTCCCGACAAAGCCAGGCCACATGGCGGAGACCCAGCGCCGTCGCCCCGGC
>JBDHKG010000146.1:0-5690 GCA_039586495.1 Gemmatimonadota bacterium
CTACATGATCCACGGCGACATCGACCTGGCAATCGAGAACTACGAGAAGTCGGTCCAGTTGGACCCCGACAATGTGAACGGTGTCAGGTACATCTACCTCCTACAGCACTACACGAAGCACGAGTACCACATCCCGATGCGGGATGGCGTGAGGCTATACACGCAGGTCTACATCCCCAAAGACCGCAGCCAGACCTACCCCATCCTGCTGAGGCGCACGCCGTATTCGGTTGGCTACTACGGGCCGACCTACTTCCGCAGCCGGGTGGGTCCGAACGACCTTTACCCGAGAGAGGGCTTTATCTTCGTCGAGCAGGATGTGCGCGGGACATACCAGTCGGAAGGCGAGTTCGTTGTGATGAGGCCTCACAAATCGCACAAGCGAACTCCCCAGGACACCGATGAGAGCTCCGACACCTACGACACCATCGAGTGGCTGTTGCAGAACATCCCGAATCACAACGGGAGAGTTGGGCAGTACGGCATCTCGTATCCCGGATTTCAGGCGGTGATGGGTATGATCGATGCCCATCCGGCGCTCGTAGCCTCCTCGCCGCAAGCCTCACCCGCCGACATGTGGATCGGGGACGACTTCCACCACAACGGCGCGTTCCGCCTGATGTATACCTTCGATTGGCTGGCTCGTAGTGCCCGCACGAGAACCGGGCCTTCAACGACAGGGGCTGGGCGGTTCGACTACAGGACCCCGGATGGATACCAGTTCTTCCTCGATCTCGGGCCGCTGCCCAACGTTGACAACAAGTACTTCCACGGCAGCGTGCCGACCTGGAACGAGTACATGGAGCACGGCGACTACGACGACTATTGGAAACAGCAGAACCTTCTTCCGCATCTGGAGAACATCGATCACGCGGTCTTGCATGTCGCCGGATGGTTCGATGCGGAGGACTTCCGCGGGCCGATGAACATCTACTACACGCTCGAGGAGAAGAACCCCGACAACAAGAGCATTATCGTCGTGGGGCCCTGGCGGCATGGGGGCTGGGCGTCGATGGACGGGGACGCGCTGGGCGAGATCAACCTTGAGGAGGAGACGGGCGTCTACTTCCGGGAGAACGTCGAGCTGCCGTTCTTCAACTACTACCTGAAGAACAAGGGCACGGTGGATCTCCCCGAAGCCCTGGTCTTCGAGACCGGGTCGAACGAGTGGAGATCCTACGACCACTGGCCGCCGGAGGAAGCGACCGAGAAGTCGCTCTACTTCCACGCGGATGGCGGACTCTCGTTTGAACCTCCGTCCGGCGACCCACAGGGCGGATACGATTCCTACATCAGCGACCCGGACAAGCCGGTACCGTGGTCGGCAGAGATCGGCACCAGGCAGGGCCATCTCTGGATGGTCGAAGATCAGCGCTTCGCGGCACGCAGGCTGGACGTCCTGGTCTACAGGTCCGAAGTTCTGACCGAGGATGTCACGATCACCGGCCCGATCATCGCTGACCTCTTCGTGTCCACGACGGGAACGGATGCGGACTGGATCGTCAAGCTGATCGACGTGTACCCGGACACGACATCAGAGCGAGGCGCCAGCTCCGGCATGCGGATGGGCGGGTTCCAGATGCTGCTGGCCGGCGAAGTGTTCAGGGCCAAGTACCGGAACAGCTTCGAGAACCCTGAGCCCCTGGTGCCGAGCCAGGTGACGGAGATCGCGTTCGACCTCGGAGATAAGTGCCATACGTTCGAGAGAGGCCACAGGATCATGGTGCAGG
This sequence comes from Gemmatimonadota bacterium, assembly GCA_039586495.1. GTDB lineage: Bacteria > Gemmatimonadota > Gemmatimonadetes > Palauibacterales > KS3-K002. Next base: position 1,731 of record JBDHKG010000146.1, read on the forward strand.
TTCAAAGCACCTGGTTCCCTGTGATCGACCGGAACCCGCAGCGCTTCGTGGACATCTATCACGCGACCGAGGCAGACTACCAGACCGCGGTCCACATCGTACACCGCTCAGGGGAGTTCCCCTCCCGTATCAGGATCCGTGTGTTGGAGCGTGAGTAGGGCTGCGGTCGTAGCGGCGTCTTGCCGTCGCTAGGTCTTCACCATCCAGCCATCGAGGAGGTCTATGATGCGGTTGCCGTAGGCCGCCCACTTCTCGTTGTGGGTCACCTGGATGATCGTGGACCCCTGTTCGTTGAGTTCCTTCAGCATATCCATGATCATCTGGCCCTGGCTGGAGTGCAGGGCACCCGTAGGCTCGTCAGCAAGGATCAACCTCGGATCCGCGACCACGGCCCTGGCCACGGCCACGAGCTGCTGCTGCCCACCTGACAACTGACTCGGGAACAGGTCCTTCTTCGCTACGATCTGGAAACGGTCCAGGATGTCGGCGACCAGAGCCTGGCGTTCCGATCGTTTGACGTTCCGATAGGACAGCGGGACGTCGAGGTTCTCCGCCACCGTCAGGTCGTCCAGCAGATGGAAATGCTGGAAGATGAAACCGACGTAATCCCTGCCGAGCGCTTTTTTCTCCTTGGAGGGCAGATCATGGACAGCGTGGCCGTCCAGATAGTACTCGCCCGTAAAATCACCATCGAGCATCCCGATGATGTTCAACAGAGTCGTCTTCCCCGCGCCGGACGGCCCCATAACCGTCAAGAACTCCCCCTTCCTGACGTCCATGTTGATCTGGCGAAGGACGAAGGTCCTTCCGGCACGGGTCTCGTAGCACTTCTCGACGTTTCGCAACGTGATCATCGCCATTGACTCTCAGCTTTCGTTCACGATCGGCACACCCTCTCTTATACGCCCTGCATAAGAGTCCTGCGGAAGCACGGGACACCGTCCCGCAGCACAGCAAGCGCTGTGCCCCCGGCTGGCTGAACCCTCTCCATGATAATACGCGCTGAAGTCCCGCGGGATGGGGCCGCCTGCCGTGCCACTGGGGCCGCGTTGGCGCCACTGCGGCCGTCCGCATGCGAACAAACGTGTCTCGGAACCGGACACTCCGAGGTGGGACCTTCCTAAGGGATGTGCGCGGCGTGAGAGGGCGGTGACCGCCGCTTGCTGGCCGAAGCCCAGCATTCGCGGTGAGAGCCCGGAAATGTGGCCGATCCTGGAGGCAGAACCATGAAATCCAAATACATGATACCCGTCGCCAGCCTGCTCGTCGGCTCGGCTTGCGTCGTCGCCACGCCCAACCCCGTTCCGATCCCACAGGCCGTCCACGTGCGCGTGACCCATCGGGTTGGATACCGGCCTCACGTGGTGTGCGCGGGTGCCTGGCGCGAGAGAAGAGCTGAGGGTACGCTCATCACGCTCGACGCCGACACGCTGGTCCTGTACGTGAGTCCCAGGGGCCCCGAGGTCGCGATCTCTGTGGCTCAGATCACCAAGCTGGAGGTATATCGCGGCCACAAGGGGAGCGCGGAGGCGGCTGCGAAGGGGGCGGTGATCGGGGCTGGCTTGGGGGCTGTGCTGGGGGCGACGACAGCGGCTGTTGGCGCGGCCGTTGTGGGAGGCATGTTGGGCGTAGATCCCGACGTCGGAGAGGCGGCAGCGGAAGGAGCTGCCTTTGGCACGGTAGAGGGAGCGGTCACCGGCGCCGTGTACGGAGCGACCATGGGCATGGCGGTCTGGCAAGAGGTGACGGTCGAGCGCCTGCGGCAAGAGTTCTGCCACTGCCGTGTGCCGGGCGGAGGGCTCAATGCACCCGCCGAGCCCAGCCGCTGCGGCCTGTAAGCTTCGCCGGCGGCGGTTGACTTTTTCTAAGACTTCGGTCATAATTGACTGCGGTCACATTCCTGCGTCTCCTTAGGCCTCTATTCGCACATGTCGAAATCCGCGGATCAGCACTCGCGCCTCGACGCTGCGCTGCCTCCGGCGTTGGGCCGGCGCGAGCGTAAGAAGCGCGAGCTGCGCCGCAAGATCTACGAGGCGGCCTTCGAGCTCTTCCTGGAGAAGGGCTTCGAGGAGACGACGGTGGAGGAGATCGCGGAGCGGGCCGATGTCGCCAAGGGGACGGTCTTCAACTACTTCCCCCGCAAGACGTCATTCCTCGCCGCCGTTGCCGACGATTGGACCAGCCGGCTGGTGGAGGAGCTGGGACCCGTCGAAGGTTGGAGCGGCACGACGCGGGAGAAGCTGGAGCGGGCCTTCCTCTTTCTCACGGACCTCGCGGTTCAGAATCCGGGGCTCTCGCGCCTGGCGTTCTTCGAGAGCCTGCGCCACATGCATTCTCCCTGGAATGAGGGCCGGATCACCGACGAGGAACCGGTCCGCCAGTTTCTTGCCATCAGCCGTTGTGTGCTTCGGCAGGGACAGCTGAGCGGGGAGATCCGACCGGACGTTGAACCCGAGCACGCCGCCACTCTCATCGAGTCGGCGTTCTACCGCACACTGGTGCATTGGCTCCAGGAGGGTGGCTCCGTGGACGGGCTTCACGACGAGATCTCGGGGAAGCTCGACATCATCTTCGAGGGCGTGGCCGCCTGAGGCGCCTGTAAAAGGGCCAGACGAGCTGCGAGCAGCAAAATGAACGGTACGGAAAGGGACGCGATGCGCACCGAGACGAGTCCGCGGCTGGTCTGGCTGGCGGTAGTAGTCTCTCTCCTCTGCCTGGCGCTGCCCGCCCAGGCGATGCAAGCCGAGCCGCCGGACACCCTTCGCCTGTCGCTCGCCGACGCCGTTGAGCGGGCGTTGGCCCAGAGTGAGGAGATAGCGGCGGCGCGGGCGCAGCTCTTCGTCGCGGATGCCCAGGTCACCCAGGCCACGGCCGGTGCCTGGCCCCAGCTATCGGCCGCTCTGACGTATAACCGCGCGATTCGAACGATCTTCGATGAGATGGCCGGCCCGCCGCCGCCGCCCGATTCGTTGATCCCCGACGCGTTCGACACGAGCAAGACGCCGGAAGAGCGTTACGATCTCTTGAATGAGCTCATGACCCAGGACTTCCTCTCCTCGCTGTTCACCGGGCTCCCCTTCGGCAGGCGCAACACGTACATGGCGACGTTCCAGCTCGCGCAACCGCTGTACGCCGGCGGAAGGATCAGCGGAGCGCGGGCGCTGGCACGTCATTTCCATGCGGCCGCGCGGGACTGGCTTGAGGAGACGGAAGCGGAGATCCTGCTACAGGTCCGGACGGCCTATCTGAACGCGGTCCTCGCCCGGCGGCTTCACGCCATCGCGCTTGAGAGTCGTCGTGTCGCGGAGGCCCATTTCCAACAGGTGGAGTCGTTTCACGAAGCCGGGACCGCCTCGGACTTCGAGCTCCTGCGTGCGCGCGTGGATCTGGAGAACCGGGACCCGGCGGTGATCCAGGCGGAGAACGCCGCCGAGCTGGCGCTGCTCGAGCTGAAGCGTCTGGTGAACGTCCCCGCCGATGAGCCCGTGGCTCTCATCACCGAGCTCGAGCCGGAGAGGGTGGAGATCGAGGAGGCCGAGCTGACCGGTCTGGTGTTCGATCGTCCCATCCTGCACGCGGCCCGGGCGACCGTGGCGATGCGCGAGCAGGGTGTACGGATCGCTCGCGGAAACTGGCTGCCCTCACTGCAACTCCTGGGTAACTTCGGCTTCCAGGCCTTCCCTGACGATCCCGTGCCGCCGGGTTGGGGCAAATGGCGGAGCGACTGGAACGTGGCGCTTTCCGTCGCCTGGACGCCCTTCGACGGGTTCCGCACGCGGGGGCGGGTCGACGAGGCGAAAGCGCAGTTGACGGTGGCGCGGGTCGAGGAGGCGCAGCTGCGAGAGGGGCTCCAGGTCGAGCTCTCTGCGGCGCTCGCCGAGTACCGTGCGGCCCGCGCGCAGATCCGCGCGCGTCGGGAAACGGTGGTCATGGCTGAGGAGGCACTCGCGCTCGCGGATA
>JBDHKG010000044.1:0-22102 GCA_039586495.1 Gemmatimonadota bacterium
TACGGAGGGATCACCGGCCCGCTCCCCTGGAGCCCCATCCCCTCGGACGAACCCGACGAGGACGCCACCCTGATTCCCTACGGCTGCACGAGGATCCGGATCTCCGAATTCCCCGTGGTCGTCTGACGTTCTACCGCGCTCTACGACGGCTCGAGCACGCGATAAGTGACGCCCGAGACTCCGAAGGCGGCCTCCTCGGGTGCCACACGGAACGGTGCCTGCTCGGCCTGCGTCGGCGCACTCACGGACAGGTGGCCGCTGCCGACGACGTTCCCGTCATCGTCGTAGAAGGTGAACTCGATCTCGATCGGCGTTCCGGGCCCGAGCTTCAGGTTCTCGATTTGGCCGAAGGCCGCCCCGCCCACTGCGTTCAGCTGCACAAGCTGGAAGGGAAGCGCTTCGCGGCGCTCAAGCGCCGCGAGTGCCTGCTCCGGCTGACCCGTCTCACGGTAGGCGTGCGCCAGCAGGAGCAAGTTGTCCAGGTTGTAGGGATAGCGGTCCACCAGCTGCTCAGCGACCTTCACCAGCGTGTCGAAGCGCTCGGCCGCATAGAGTGAGTGCGCCAGCAGCTCCAGCGACTGTGGCCGGTAGGGCTCCAGCTCCAGAGCCTTCCGGAAGGCGATGGCGGCCTCCGCCAGCCGGTCGAGCTGATAGAGGCCGATCCCCATCTGGTGGTACTCGTCTGCCTCGAGGCCAGCCTCCTCCATGGCGAGCAGCTCGCTGTAGTGGCTCGACACACTCACGCTGAGCGAGTCGATGCGGGCGAGGAGGGTCGCCTGCTCCGCCGAATCCTGGACTTGCTGCACGCTGTCCTGAAGCTCACCCATCCGCATGGCCAGGAAGGTCGCGAGCCTCGATCGGGCCTCGGCGCTGCCAGGGTGGTCCTCCAGGAACCGCTCGTAAACCTCCGCCGCTTCCAGCAGCCGGCCCTGAAAGGCCAGAACCTGCGCCAGGTTCGCGGTCGCGCTCCAGATGAAATCCTCGCGCTCCTCCTCGTTCAGCGTATCGGATCTGCGGGTGGCGGCCAGAGACTCCCGGAAGCACCAGATAGCGTCCTCCAGGTAGACCTGCTGCAGCGAATCGCTCTCGGCGACCTGCGCCTGCGCCACGCCGTACGTGGCGACCTGAAAGACTGGGTAGGGTTCGATATCGTAGATCGTGTACGCGTTCCGGTACGCCTGCATCGCCGCCGCCGAGTCACCGCTCGACAGCAGCTCCTGCGCCTGGGTGAAGGCGTTCGTCCAGGCGACGAGTCGCAGCCCGTCGATCGTCTGGGCGTAGGGTCCCCATAGGCACGCAGCCCGATCCCACACGCTGTCCGCGCCAGCGTAGTCGTCGATCTCCAGGGATACCTGGCCCGCCATGAGGTAGTAGAGCGGGTTCTCGGGCTCCTCCCCGATCCCTTGCCTCAGGAGACTCAGTGCGAAGTCGAGGTAGCCGCGCCGGTCCTGCGGGCTCTCCTCATCCCGCGCCTGCTCGATGTACTCGTTGGCCCGCCTGGCATAGGGTCCCTCCTTGGGTTCCCGCTGCGGACACACCCTCTCCTGGGCCGCGGCCAAGCCCGGAAGCAGAACGAGGCCCAGGAGCGCAGCGAACACGGGATACCGCTCTGGCCAGTATCGTGTCTTCATCCTTCCTCCGATTCTGCACTGACACACACGCTAGCACCCGGGGAATCCAGCGAAACACCCGCTCTCTTGGACCCGGTGCCGCAAGACATTCCTAGCCTGCGTCACGCTCGACAGCAAGCGCACTTCCGCATGACCTCGCAGGCTGGGTCGCTGGCGCCACTTCCTCATGGGGCCGGCATCCAAGCCACAGGGGTGTGCCGTCTCCGGCACACGCAGAAGCGACGCGCGCCCGAGGTTCTGGACGCGCGTCGTCATCTTATAGACAGGTTGAGCCAGAGACAGGTTAAGCCAGCCGCTCGCGGCGACTACTCCTCTCGCTCCGGTCGATCGAGATAACCGCGCACTTCCTCCACGTTGATCGCCCGTCCCCGCTCCGGGCCCTCGGTCAGCAGCCAGAAGAGGAGCCGGTCACGGTCAGCGCGCGGCAGTCGCCGCAGCCAATCATCCTCGGCCGCGGGAGGCCACTGCAGCCAGACGGCGAGCACCCAGGCGAGAATCGCTGCGAAGGCGAACAGCTGCGTCACGGGCCGGCTCGGCACATAGACCGCCACCAGCCCTTTGAGCCCCTCGCCCAACGCCTGTAGATCGATGAGCGGCGTCTCCGGCAGCCGGGTGCGCGCCCAGATGAACGGCAACACCGAGTACTTCAGCGCCGCGAGCGCGAACGCCACCAACCCCAGCGTCATCACGACGCGGGTGCGGTGGGCGGCGAAGCTGGCGTTCCAGGCAAAGTACACGAGGACGCCCAGCACCACCCACTCCAACACACCCGGCGGCGGCAGCAGGAGTCCCACCAGCTGCGCCGTCGCGCCCGCCGCGTAGACCAGCACGAGCGCGCCCCAGATATCTCGCGGCCAGGACAGCGCCTGCGTGTTGAGCAAGACGTACAGGATCAGGATCGCCGCCAGGCCGTCCACCAGCCCGAAGGTGTGATATTCCAGGCCGCTCGCACCCACCCAAAGCCCGCCGAAGAAGAAGGCGAGGGTGAACAGAGCGGCAACGCCGGCGGCGGCACCTGGAGTCCAGATTCGCGAGCTGCGCGCGCTCACCTCGGGCACCTCCCTGCCGGCGGGCGGTCGAGCACGTCCTCCAGCGCCTGGACGAATGCGTTGATCTCCGAGCGACGTCGGGTCGGCGCCACCCCGACGACGCAGGCGGCCACGCGCTCGGCGGCCTCGAGCGCATCGCGGCGCCTGCCGATGCCGAACCTGCCGCCACGGCCGCGCTCCAGATACCTCCAGCCCAGGGCCAGATAGGTGTCGGCGAGATCATCGTTCGCCGCCATCTCCTCCCTGGGTCCGGGGGCGGACGCGCCAGCACGCTCGAATGTCCGCGCCGCCTCCCAACGCAGGGCCACCGCCAGGCTGTCCTCTCCGGCCGCTTCGGCACGCTCGGCGCGTAGCCGCGTTCGCTCTCCATGCCGTAGCAGCGGGCCATATGCCTCTCGATCCACCAGAAGCGTGAGGCGATCGAAAAGGTCACTCGGGCTCTGCGGCTCGACCGCGTAGGTCACGGCAACCGAAACCGTGAGTACGACCAGCGCCGCCACAGCGGCCGGGCTGCGCCAGGTTCCCGGGTCGCGCAGACGAGCCGGTACTCGCCGTAGGTCTTCTGTCCGCTCTTGCGTTCTCGTCATACGGGGGGCCGTCGGGCCAGTTATCGGCAGGCAGCGCGCCGCCAGCGCCCGTCTAGCCGGGCGGCCTGCCGCGCTCACTCGCGGCAGCTATATGATATGATATGATAGGTCAGCGGATGCGGATCTGTCACGTGCGGGGTTACCAGAAGCTCGGCTCGCGTGGCTGAGCGGCCGTTCGGGGGACCGGCAAGGCGCCGCCAGGCCTGGGCCCCGGAAGCGGCACAAAAAAAACCCCGGGAGGCCGTGTGCCAGGCTGGCGCCGACTCCCGCCAAGTCAGACGCTTTACTGAGCTCAGTCACACAAGCCTACCCCGGGGCTCTATCTCGAGCCGGGGTCATTCGATCACAGCGCCCGCTGACCTCCCCCCTATGTCCTTGCCTATGTTGTTCTCAACAAAAGCGGACTGACCTGCGATCGAACGACCACCGGCATCACCTGTCATACTTCCGTCAGACCCACACCCAACGCCGATTTTCAAAGCCGGGCACCCAACCCCGCACAGGCCCACACCGCCCGGCGGAGGGCCTCATGGGCAAGCGGTGTGCCGATCCCGGTTGTCGCGGATAACTACTTGTAGGACGGCAGCTTAGAGACGAGACCGGCGATTGCCTCTGAAGCGGAAAGACCGTCCGAATCGGTCAGCTTGACTTGAATCCCGAGGACATTTTGACCGAAGAAGGCGCTTTGCCCCTTGTCAGCGCCTAGTCAGGGCCCTAACTTACGGTTGCCCCTCGCTGTTCCCCCCTTGCCACGAATCACATGGAGCGTTGTTCACCCATCGGGACTGACTCTGGCACCGCGGAGTTGTTGCGCCGAATCGGCGATCTGGTACTTGGGCCGGCGGAATGTGACCTGGGCCACGCTCTGGCCGCCGTCGGCACGGAGCTCAAGCTCCGCTCGGCCCTCTGGCTGCGATCGAACGGCGAGACCAGACTCCTGGCCGCGTATCCCGACGGTCTCGACGCCGACGCGCTGAGCCGGCAGGTGGCGGAGTGGGGCGACTCACTGCCCGGACCGCTGGTGCGGGAAGGCGGCCTGGCGGGCGTGGCCCGTCTCTCCCCTGCGAGCCGCTCTCAACTGGTATGGCCACTGGCCACGGAGGGATCCGAGCGGGCGGTCTGGGTGGTGGAGTCCGACGAGGACATTCTGCCCGATGTGGCGTCGGTGGCGCAGCTGTTGCGCGTCGCCGTGACGTTGCTGCGCGCCCGCCAGCGGCAGCAGGACCACGAGGTACAGCTGCGGGATCTGAAGTCGGCGCAGGAGCTCATGGGGCACATCGTCGATGCGCTGCCGGTGGGGCTCTACGTTGTCGACAAAGACTTCCGGATTGTGGCGTGGAACCGGAAGCGAGAGACCGGCACGCAGGGCGTGGCTCGTGAGGATGCCATCGGGAAGACGGTGTTCGAGGTGCTGTACCGACAGCCTGAAGAGCGACTGCGGGCGGAACTGGAGGAGGTCTTCGCGGCCGACGAGCTCCGGCTCTACGAGGTGGAGTCGACGGCTTCCGGCGAGCGTCGCTACTACCGCCTGACCAAGGTACCGATGCACGTCTCCGGTACCGATGAGGTGACGCATATCATCACGATCGGCGAGGACGTCACCGAGCAGAAGCGCATCGCCGAGCGGATCTGGCACGCCGAGAAGCTGGCGGCGCTCGGCCAGATGGCCGCGGGCGTCATGCATGAGATCAACAACCCGCTGGCAACGATCACAGCCAGTGTGGAGGCGGTGCGCGACGCGGTCGACGAGTACTCGGAAGAGGCCGAGCTCCTCTCCATGGTCGAGACCGAAGTCGAGCGCTGCAAACGGATCGCGCGCGACCTGCTGGCGTTCAGCCGTCCGCCCCCCAGCGAGAAGGGCTCTGTGGACCTTCAGGAGACGGTCGAGGAGACGCTCAAGCTTCTTCAGCATCACGACCGCTTCAAGAAGATTCGGGTCCAGCGTGAGTACGTGTACGATCTCCCGTTGGTCTGGGCGAACACGGAGCGCCTGGTGCAGGTTTTCGTGGCGCTGGCACTCAACTCGCTGGACGCGATGGAGGACGACGGTGAGCTGCGGGTGCGCACCGAGGTGCTCCACGCGGACGAGAGCGAGGTGGGCATCTCCTTCATCGACACGGGCTGCGGCATTCCGCAAACCGAGCTCCCCAAGATCTTCGAACCCTTCTACACCTCGAAGCTACCCGGCAAGGGGACGGGTCTGGGGCTGTCGATATGCTACGGGATCATTCAGGAACACGGTGGCCGAATCGAGGTGGATTCGACGATTGGAGTCGGCAGCAACTTTCGCGTGGTGCTTCCGGTCTACCGCGGCGAGGAGCCGAAGGACGACGGCACATCCGACGCGACCGAACAGGGGTGATGAGGCGTGGCTGAAGCAGACATCAAGATCCTGTTGGCTGAGGACGAGCGGAACCTCGCGCGGATCCTCGAGACGCAGCTCCGCAAGCGGGGCTTCGACGTGGTGGTGGCTCACGACGGTCGCGCTGCCATCGATGCCCTGAAGGCCGAGGATTTCGACGTGGCGCTGGTGGACCTCATCATGCCGGAGGTGGACGGGATCGGCGTGCTCCGCCAGGCCGTGGAACTCGACGCGCCACCCGAGGTCGTCATCGTCACCGGCAACGGCACCGTGGAGACCGCCATCGCGGCGATGAAGCTGGGCGCCTACGACTACGTCACCAAGCCGTGCCGGGTGGCCGAGCTGGAAATGCTGGTCCGGCGCGCGTTCGAGAAGCGCCAGCTCGCCCAGGAAAACGTACGGCTGCAGACGCGGCTCTCGCGTCGCGAGGGGTTCCCGGAGATCATCACGGCCAGTCGGGCGATGGAGGAGGTGCTCGACCTCGCCCGCAAGGTCGCTGGCTCGGAGCACGCCGTGCTGATCTCCGGCGAGAGCGGGACCGGGAAGGAGCTGGTGGCGCGGGCCATCCACCGCCTCTCGCCTCGCGCTGATGGACCGCTCACCGACATCAACTGCGCCGCGATTCAGGAGAACTTGCTGGAGTCGGAGCTGTTCGGCCATGAGCGCGGTGCCTTCACCGGCGCGATGACGCGCAAGCTCGGGCTGTTCGAGCTAGCCGACGGCGGCACGCTGTTCATGGACGAGATCGCCGAGCTGGCGCCGCGACTCCAGTCGAAGCTGCTGAGGGCGCTGGAGATGGGCGAGTTCTTCCGCGTTGGCGGCACCCAGAAGGTGAGCACCAACATCCGGCTACTGGCGGCGACCAACCGGCAGATCGAGAGCGAGGTGGCGGAAGGCAACTTCCGCGATGACCTCTACTACCGGATCAACACGCTGCACATCCACATCCCGCCCCTGCGAGATCGTCCCGAGGACATCCCCTTCCTGGCACGCTACTTCCTCAAGCAACATGCGGACGCGGACCCTCCCGAGCTCACGGACGAGGCGCTCGAGGCAATGCTGGCCTACCAGTGGCCGGGCAACGTGCGTGAGCTGAAGAACGTGATGGAGAGGCTGGCGCTCCTGCGTGCTGGCGAGGAGATCCGAGCTGGGGAACTGCCGCTAGATCTCAGCCAAGCCCGCCGCTCGGAGGGCGTCGCCGCCCTGGTCGGGCAAAGCATCTCACTCGAGGAGCTGGAGCGGGCGCACATCGAGGCCGTGCTGCGGCGCGAGGACTGGCACCAGGGGCGCACAGCGGAAACCCTGGGGATCTCGCCCAAGACCCTGTACCGGAAGATCCGCAGCTACGGGCTCGGGCGTCCCCGGCAGGCCAGCTGAACAGGCCAGCGCCTAGGCCTCCTCGGCTCGCTCACTGACCACCGCCACTTCGTTGTCGGCGACCTGCACGAAGCCGCCTGACACCCGGAAGCGCCGCGTGCCCGCCGTCGTCTCGACCCGCAGCGCGCCGCTCCCCAAGAGCGCCATGAGCGGGGCGTGGCCGTAGAGGATCCCCAGTTCACCATCGAAGGCAGGCACGACAACGAACTTCGCCTCCCCCTCGAAGAGCTTGCGCTCCGGCGAAATCACGGTGAGAGTGAAGGGCCGACCGCTGCCTGGAACCGCCATCGCCGACGCTACAGCTCCTTCGCCTTGTCGACGACCTCGTTGATGTCACCGACCATGTAGAACGCCTGCTCCGGAAGCTCGTCGAACTCGCCGTTCACCACGCGCTCGAAGGACTCGATCGTGTCCTCGAGCTTCACATAGCGACCTTCCGTGCCCGTAAACTGCTCGGCCACGAAGAACGGCTGTGACAGGAAGCGCTCGATCCGCCGCGCCCGATTGACGATGATCTTGTCTTCCTCGGAAAGCTCGTCCATGCCGAGGATCGCGATGATGTCCTGAAGGTCCTTATAGCGCTGCAGGATCTCCTGGACTCGTGTCGCGACCTCGTAGTGGCGCTCGCCCACGTACTGCGGGTCCAGAATCCGGCTCGTGGAATCGAGCGGGTCGACAGCCGGATAGATGCCCAGCTCGACGATGCGCCGCGAGAGCACGGTGGTCGCGTCGAGGTGGGCGAACGTCGTGGCCGGACCCGGGTCCGTGAGATCGTCGGCAGGCACATAGATCGCCTGTACCGACGTGATCGACCCGTCGCGAGTGGATGTGATCCGCTCCTCCAGCTCTCCCACGTCGGTACCGAGGGTCGGCTGATAGCCCACGGCAGACGGCATGCGCCCCAGCAACGCTGACACTTCGTTGCCTGCCTGCACGAACCGGTAGATGTTGTCGATGAAGACCAGCACGTCCTGCTTCTCGACGTCACGGAAGTACTCGGCGACAGTCAGCCCGGTGAGGCCTACCCGGAAGCGCGCACCCGGCGGCTCGTTCATCTGACCGTAGATCAGAGCGGCGCTGCTCTTCTCCGGCACGCCCGGCGTGATGACGCCTGCCTCAGTCATCTCCAGCCAGAGATCGTTGCCCTCGCGAGTCCGCTCGCCTACCCCGCAGAAGACGGATCGCCCGCCGTGCTCAGTGGCGATGTTGTGGATGAGCTCCATGATGATGACGGTCTTCCCGACGCCGGCGCCGCCGAACAACCCCGTCTTGCCGCCCTTGACGTACGGTGCGATCAGATCGACGACCTTGATCCCGGTCTCGAATATCTCGGTGGTCGGCGCCAGATCCTCCAGCGGCACGGGCTTCCTGTGGATCGGCCAGCGCTCCTCAGCCTCGACGGGGCCCTGCTCGTCCACCGGCTCACCCAGAACGTTGAGGATCCGGCCCAGTGGTGCGTGACCGACCGGCGTCGTGATCGGCCCCTTGGTGTCAATGGCTGTCATGCCGCGGACAACACCGTCCGTCGAGTCCATGGCCACGGTGCGCACCTGGCTGCGCCCGATGTGCTGTTGGACTTCGCACACGACGTCCACAGGCATCTCATGCTCCGCGCCACTCTTGATGCGGATCGCCGTGTAGATCTCCGGTAACCGTTCAGGATCGAACTCGATGTCGACGACGGGTCCGATGACCTGCACTACCTTGCCGATGTTGTCTGCCATTGTCTCTTGTTCAGTGCTAGCCTCTCAGCGCTTCCGCGCCAACGGTGATCTCTGTCAACTCCCGGGTGATCTGTGCCTGACGAGCCCTGTTGTACTGGAGCGTCAGCGTCCTGATCAGCTCATCGGCGTTGTCAGTCGCGTTCTTCATCGCCGTGCGCCGAGCCCCCTGCTCCGCCGCCGCCGTCTCCACGAGAGCCCGATAGGCCGCATTGCGAACGTAGAGGGGCAGCACGAAAGTCAGAATCTCTTCCGACGAGGGCTCGAAGATATAGTCGAGCGGCCGCGCGGCCTCGGGCCCCCGGCTCGGCTCGACCGGGAGGATCCTCATCCGGGCGGGTGGAGTGGAGATCGCGCTCTTGAACTGGGCATACACGACATCGACTGCATCCAGTTCGCCCGACTCGAAGCGCGCGAGCAGGGGATCGATGATCGAGCGCGCGTCCTCCATAGTTGGACGATCGCTGATATCCTGCCGCTCCGTCGCCATCGGTTCGCGCCTGTGCCGGAAAAACCTGATTCCTTTTTTCCCGATGACGTGGAACTCGACTTCCACGCCCGCCTCACGAAGCTCGTCCAGAGTGACGCGGGCATGTCGGATCAGGTTGACGTTGAAGCCGCCGGCCAGACCCCGGTTGCTCGTGAGCAGGACCAGAGCGGAGTTGCGAATCTCCTCCGGCTGCCGCAGGATCGCGTGCCTCTCAGCCAGATCAGGCGCAAAGAGGCGCGCGATGACCTCAGACAGCTTCGCCGCGTAAGGCCGCGCGCCCTGCACCCGCGCCTGGGCACGGCGCAGCTTCGACGCCGCCACCATCTCCATGGTGCGGGTGATCTGGCGAGTGTTCTGAACGGAGCGGATCCGCCGCCTGATGTCTCGGGCCTTCATCATGTGCTAGTCGGCAACCGTCGCCGCCTCGCTCTCCGCCCCCGCCACGGCCCTCCCGGGCGCAGCGCCTGCCTCCGCCCGGCGGCCGGCGGCGAAGTACTGCTTGAACTCCTCGATCGCCTTCTTCAGCCGGTCCTCGATCTCCCGTGTCAGCTCCTTCTGCTCGCGGATATCTCTTCCGATATCCGGATGATTGGCCTTCATGAACGCGTGGAAGTCAGCCTCCCACGCCCGGATATCCTCGACCTCCAGGTCATCGAGGTAGCCCCGGACGCCCGCGAAGATGATCATCACCTGCTGCTCGACCCCCAGCGGCTGGTACTGACCCTGCTTCAGCACCTCCACCATCCGCTCACCGCGGGCGAGCTGCCGCTGCGTCGCCGTGTCGAGCTCCGCGGCGAACTGGGCGAACGCCTCCAGCTCCCGATACTGGGCCAGGTCCAGGCGCAGACGACCAGCAACCTGTCTCATCGCCTTCAGCTGTGCCGAGCCACCTACGCGTGATACCGAGATCCCCACGTTCATCGCCGGCCGCACGCCCGCGTAGAACAGGTCGTTCTCCAGGTAGATCTGCCCATCCGTGATCGAGATCACGTTGGTCGGGATGTAGGCGGTGACATCGCCCGCCTGAGTCTCGACCAGCGGCAGCGCGGTCAGCGAGCCGCCCGTCTTCTCGATCTCCGGGTGTCCCTTCAGGAGCTCTTGGTCCTCTGTGACCTTGACCGCTCGCTCGAGCAGCCTGGCATGCAGGTAGAAGATGTCACCGGGATAGGCCTCACGACCCGGCGGCCGTCGCAGCACCAGCGACAGCTGGCGGTAGGCTTGCGCCTGCTTGGAGAGGTCATCGTATACGCACGCCGTGTGGCGGCCCTCCTTGTAGACGAAATACTCGGCCATCGTGCAGCCGCAGTACGGGGCGATGTACTGGAGCGTTGCGGGATCGCTGGCGTTGGCCGCCACGACGATCGTGTGCTCCATGGCACCTTCCTGCTCCAGCCGGTCCAAGATCAGCGCTATGGTCGAGGCCCTCTGGCCGATACCGACGTAGACACAGATCACATCACCGCCGCGCTGGTTGACGATGGTGTCGATCGCGATGGCGGTCTTGCCGGTTCGGCGGTCACCGATGATCAGCTCGCGCTGGCCACGACCGATGGGGGTCATCGAGTCGATCGCCTTGAGGCCGGTCTGTAGCGGCTCCTTCACGGGCAGCCGATAGACGATCCCGGGCGCCTTGCGCTCGACCTTCATCCGCCGGGTAGTCTCGATCGGGCCCTTCCCGTCCAGCGGGACCCCAAGCGGATCCACGACGCGACCCAGCAGCTCTGGCCCCACGGGGACCGAGAGGACCTGGCCGGTCCGGCGCACGGGGTCCCCCTCCTTGAGGGCGAGGAAATCGCCGAGCACGACCGCACCGATGTTGTCCTCCTCGAGGTTGAGGGCCAGGGCTACGACCGTCTCGCCGGTCTCACTGGATTCAATCTCGAGCATCTCGTTGGACATGGCGGAACCGAGGCCCCAGATGCGGGCCACGCCGTCGCTGACCTCGAGGACCTCGCCGATCTCTTCGGCGCGCAGCTCCTCCTCGTACCGCTCGATCTGCTGAACCAGCGCCTTCTTGATCTCGCTGGCGGAGAGTTGCCTTCCTGTCTTTGCCATGTACTCGGAATCTGGTTCTAGCGCGTTTCTCGTTCCGGTCGCCCTGAGCTCGCCTCGCGGGCGCCGGTCACCCGACCTCCGCCTTCATGAGGCTGCGCCTCAACATCTGCAGTCGATGGCGGATCGAGCCGTCCAGTATGCGATCCCCCACTCTCACGATGACTCCGCCAATGATGCGCGGATTGACCCGGTAGCGTGGGAGAACCTCCCGGTCGAGCACCTGGCCGAGCCGTTGCATCAGCTCCGCCTGCAGCGCTTCGTCCGGCTCCGCCGCCGTCGTGATCTCGACCCGCACGCGACCGCTGTGCTCGTCAGCGAGATCGCTGTACTCCGCCGCGATCGAGGGCAACAACCGCTGGCGGCGCTTGTCGATGACGACCAGTAGAAATCTCAGAAGCCGATCCGGAATCTTGCCGGCGAATACCTTCCGGATCACCCGCTTCTTCTCATCAGGCTCGACGCGAGGCGTCTCGAGGAACGACCGAAAGTCCCGCTCCGTCTCCAACAGCCCCACGAACTGCCGGAACAACTCGGCATAGAGATCAGGATCCCCGTCGGCGATTGCGAGGTCGAGCAGAGCCTCCGCATAGCTGCGCGAGACAGTTGTCTCTTGCATCAGCCTGTCTCGTCCCTTCGACTCTCGACGGCCAGCCGCTCCAGATACTCCTCGACCAGCCGGCGGTTGTCCTCCGCGTCCAGGTTCTTCTCCAAGACCCGGCCCGCGGCTGCGATGGACAGGTCCACCGCTTCGCGATGCAACGCTTCGAGCGCCTGATCCCGCTCACGCTCGATCTCATCCTTGGCGCGCGCGACGATCTGGTCCTTTTGTGCCCGGGCTTCATCGAGCAGCTCCCAGCGCAGCCGCTCGGCGGCCTTTCGCCCGTCGGCCAGGATCTGTTGCGCCTGCCCCCGCGACGTATCGAGCAGCTGACGCTGCTCCTCGAGCAAGCGACCGGCTTCCTCCCGCTCTCGCGCTGCGCCCTCCAGCGCCTGCTGTATCCGCTTCTCCCGGGCCTCCAGCGCGCCGAGGATCGGACCCCAGGCCCACTTCCGCAGCACGAACAGCAACAGCAGGAAGATGACCCAGGTCCAGAACATCAGGCCCGGGTTGATGGAGAAGATGACGCTACCGCCGCCTGCTTCCTCCTCCGCCAAGAGCGGGCTCGCGGAAAGAAGCAACAGCCCCACGACAGTCCCCAGTGCACTTAGGGGCTGAGCCAGCGGCCGGCAGAGGCGCCGGACTTTCGACCCCCGTAACATCGTGCAGTGCCCCTTGCCGTTGGGTCCTACTTGATCAGTGCGATCACCAGAGCGAACAGCGCGATCCCTTCGATCAGCGCCGCCGTGATGATCATGGCCGTCTGAATGCTGCCGGCGGCCTCGGGCTGCCTCGCGATGCTCTCCGTCGCCGCCCTACCGATGCGGCCGATCCCGAAGGCGGCACCTATGACGGTGAGGCCGGCCCCGATCGTCGCGCCGAGCAGGCTGTAGAGATTGCGTGCCGCTTCCGCTTCTATCCCCGGCGTAACCGCCTGAATCGCTCCAAGAAGTGTGTCGAGCATTTTCTCCCTCCCGTGAGGAACCGCAGTTCCAAGACGAGCTGACAAGCGCTAATGCGGGTGTCTCACCAACCCGATGAACACCGATGTCAGCATGGTGAAGATGTAGGCCTGCAACAGCGCCACGAAGATCTCCAGCAACATGATCGGCACGGCCATCAACACTGGCCCAATCCAAATCACCCACTTGATGGAGCCGGTGCTCGCTCCGGCGATGAAGATGAGTCCCACCAACGCCAGGATGACGAAGTGGCCGGCCGTCATGTTGGCAAACAGACGGACCGCCAGCGCGAAGATGCGCGCGAGCTTCGCGATGGCCTCAACCGGCGTCATGATGATCGCCATGGGGATCTGCATATACCAAGGCAGACCCTCGGGCACGTAGACGATCGTTCTCAGGTAGCGGCCGGGCCCCAGATCCAGCAGGCCACCGATCTCGATCACGATCAGCGAGACAAGCGCCAACGCGGCGGTGACCGAGATGTTCCCGGTCGCCGTCGCGCCGAAAGGCACGAGGCCGAGAAGATTCATGAACAGAATGAAGAAGAACACCGTCAGGACGAACGGCACATACCGCTCGCCGCCCTTGCCGATGTTCCGCATCGCGACCTCGTCCCGCAGGTAGATCACGAAGGCCTCGATCACGTTCGCCAACCCCTTGGGCGCCCGCTCCGCGCCTCGACCGTGGGTACGCCGAGCCACCCAGATCATCGCCAGTCCGCAGAGCGTCGCCGCGATCAGCAGCCAGATGACGTGCTTTGTCGGTGAAAGATCGACCGTCAGCGATCCTATGTGCAGCGGCGGCCACTCGGGCAGGTGGATCTCGGTGCCCAGGAACGGAACCGGAAAGTGATGGGCGTCCGAGACCTCCTCGAGCATGTGGGCGTTCCAGGCGGCACCCACATCCTGCTCGGCCTCGCCGCCCTGAGCCGCCTGCGCCAGCAGACCCCAGAACCAGCTGACTGTTCCGGTCATCGCGCTCCGAGGCGGTGCCGGAAGACGACGGGCTCCAGCAACAGAAGCGCGAACAGGCCGAACGCCAGGGCGAGCATGGTGGCCTCAGCAGGCAGCCCCAACGTCCCTCCCAAGCTCAGCCAGCCGAGCAGCCCCAGGACCACCAGCCGGAGGACGGTCCCCGCGGTCCAGCCCGCGAGAACCAGCTTAGCCCGCGGCCTGGCGGCGGCGACCAGAATCGCGAACGCTACGAGCTGCACCAGCCAGGCCGAGCCGAGGCCGGCCCAGATGCCCAGCCGTACCTGAGTGTCGAACAGAAAACCGACAAACAAGGCGGAGAAACCCACGAGAAGCGCGGAGATCCCCGCATAGAGGGTCCAACGTCTCACTGTCCGTCCGGAGCCTTCGCAGGTGGCTCCTCGCTCTGGTTCTTTGCCTGTTCCTTATCCACGTCACCCCTCTGGATGGCCATGGCGTGGCGATACAGGCTGTAGAAGCCGGCAGCGCCGCCTATGAATGCGCCCAGAAGGGTGAACACCGGCGTCGCCCCGATATGTCGATCGAGGAGATAACCTAGGCCAGCGAAAGCAAGGGTGCTGAGGGCAAAGCCAAAACCCAAGCCGAGAGAGGCGCCGATCTTAGCGCGGTCGTATTCGGGTCCCTTCATCTCGGCTTCGCTCGACCGTCCGGGCTAAAACACGGCGCGGAAGATATCCCACTATAATAGGAGGCGCAAGCCACCCTTGACGCCCCTCTTGAGCCGTATCTACCTTGTTTTCGTGGACGTTGGCAGATCCCTGTCTATCCCGCATGACTCGCCTCTCGGGGCCCCCGCGGCCGAGAGCGCGGGCATGCGTCGCACGGCCTGATCCCCAGCCTGTGGATTCCACCGCGTTTTGCAGACCCAGACCCGTCGCCGCCCTGGCAACGCAGGAGCTGCCCCGTTGAGCAGTGACGACGCCACGGTCTACCGCGCAGGTGCGGACGACCCGCGGGTCGCACGTTCCGCCGCAGCCTCGACAGCCCGTGCGATCGGGGACCTGGACGTCGCTCTGCTCGAGCGCCTGGCCGCCGCCCGGCAGCGTGTCGAGCTCGAGGTCGCAAAGCAGGTGATCGGGCAGAAGGAGATCATAGAGCAGCTGCTCATCGCCATGCTGGCGGGCGGTCACGCGCTGCTCGTGGGTGTGCCCGGGTTGGCGAAGACGCTGCTGGTCTCGAGCCTGGCGCGCTCGCTCCGGCTCAAGTTCAGTCGCGTTCAGTTCACGCCCGACCTCATGCCCTCGGATATTACGGGCACCGAGATCATCGAGGAGAACGTCTCGACGGGGCGGCGGAGCTTCCGATTCGTGCGCGGGCCCGTCTTCGCCAACGTGGTGCTCGCCGATGAGATCAATCGGACGCCGCCGAAGACGCAGGCCGCGCTCCTCCAGGCGATGCAGGAGGTGGAGGTGACGGTGGGAGGCCAGACGTACTCCTTGGAGCGCCCCTTCTTCGTGCTCGCCACGCAGAACCCGATCGAGCAGGAGGGGACTTACCCGCTGCCCGAGGCACAGCTCGACCGCTTCATGCTCGAAGCTCGCATTACCTACCCGTCCCAGCAAGAGGAAGAGGAGGTAGCAGGCCGCACCACGACCGACCAGATGGAAGAGGTCGAGCCCGTGCTGTCGGGCGCGGAGATCCTGGAGTTTCAGGGGCTGGTCCGCCGGGTCCCGGTGGCACCCAGCCTGATTCGCTTGGCGGTCCGACTGTGCCGGGCTAGCCGACCGGAAGCCGAGGAGGCCCCCGATTTCATCCGGCGCTGGGTGAACTGGGGTGTAGGCCCGCGCGGGACACAGCACCTGGTGCTCGCCGCGAAGGCGCGGGCGGCTCTGGCCGGGCGCGCCATGCCGGACTACGAAGATGTGCATGCTGTGGCGCTCCCCGTGCTTCGCCACCGCTTGGTGACCAAGTTCGAGGCCGAGGCAGACGACCAAACCGCGGAAGACATCATCCAGCAGCTTCTGGACCTGAGTCAGGAGTGGGTATAGCTGATGCTCATCAGCACGACCGCAGACGACCCTCCGAGTAGCAGCCTCAGTCAACCGTTTCAAGGCCGCTCGCTGCAGGAGCCCGGCGTATGCTAGCCGCCGCCGCAGTCCTGGCCCTGGCGATCCTGCTGGTCGGGTTGGCCTCCGCCGTAGAGGTCGCCGTATTCGCGCTTGCCCTTGCCCGAGTGCAGGAACTCGCCACCTCCGGTAAGCGTGCCGGCCGAGCTCTGGCGGCGCTCCGTTCGCGACCTGCGATCCTGCTGGCCACCCTCTGGACGGCCCGCACGATGGGCGTGGCCCTGGCAGCCCTCGGCGCCTGGTGGGTGGCCCGTCTGGCTGCGGACGCTGCAACCGAGGTCGCCATCGTCGCTGTGGCCCTGGCCGTCCTGTTGGCCGTGCTGGCCGAGTTTGCCGGCAAGACCCTGGCACAGCACGACCCGGAAACGTTCAGCCTCGCGGTGTCAGTCCCGACCTGGATGCTCTCACGGGCGGCGCTTGTCTTGAGCTGGCCGGCAGAGCTGATTGTGCGGCTACTGGCGCCGAAGTCTGTTCAGATCATGCCCGGGATCTCGGACCGCCAGATCCGCGACCTCGTGAATCACGGTAGCAGCGAGCCGGTGATCGAAGAGCACGAGCGCCGGTTGATCGAGCGGGCCCTTCTCCTCGATCAGACTACGGCGTACGACGTCATGACCCCGCGAGTGGATATCCTGGCCTGGCCGGAGACACAGACGCTCGCCGAGATCGCGCCGGAGCTGCGCGCCGCCGCCCGCTACAGCCGGGTGCCCCTCTACAACGGGAGCATCGACAAGATCACTGGCGTTCTCTACGTCCGTGACGCCTATCAAGCGCTCATCTCGGGCCAGCGCGACGTTCAGCTCAAGGCGCTGGCGCGCGAGCCGTTCTTCGTTCCAGGATCCGTGACTTTGGACAAGCTACTGGTCGACTTCCAGGCACGGCGCATCCACATAGGCATCGTCATCGACGAGTACGGAGGCGTCGACGGATTGATCGCGCTGGAGGACATCCTGGAGGAGCTTGTCGGCGAGATCATCGACGAGAGCGACGTGGCGCAGGAACCGATCATCCGGCTGAGCCGCACCGAGATCCTAGTGGACGGGACCGCAGACCTACGCGAGATCAATCACTTCTTCAACACAACCTTCCCGCAGCTCGAATACCGCTCGCTCAACGGATACCTGCTGGACATGTTGGGGCGAGTACCGCAGCCGGGTGAGAAGATCACGCGCGAGGGCGTGGTCATTGAGGTGACCGCGGCGACGGAAACGCAGGTGCTCCGAGCACGGCTCACGCGGCAGGCAGCAAGCGTGAGCGGCACCGAGAGCGAGGGGGATGCGGCGCTGGACGAGCCTGCGGAGGTCGAGGGGCAGGGTGTCCGGCAAGAGCGTGCGCCCGCCCGCGAGCGACGACCGGCGCGGTAGCGGCTGCTACAAGCCGAGCATGTGGGTGACGTACCAACCCACCATCGCGTCACCCCAGACCAGGACGACCGCGGCACCGACGGCGAGGAAGACCCCAAACGGGACGAGCCGGCGCGTCTTCAACGCGATCGGCCCGAAGATGACCGCCCCGATCACCGAGCCCACGAAAATCGTCAACACCGCGTTGAGCGGCCCCAGGAAGGCTCCGATCATCGCCAGCATCTTGATGTCGCCACCGCCCAGCGCCGGCTTCTTGAACGCCCACTCGCCCACCACCGCCACCCCATACATGAGCGCGAAGGCCAGAGCCGCACCCACCAAAGACCAGAGTGGCGTCGGCCGGCCGGGCGCCAAGGACAGAGCCAGCCCCAGGACCAGGCCGCCCACGCTGAACTCGTCGGGAATGATGTACTCGCGGGCATCGGTGACCGCGATACCCAGCAATAGTGTGGCAAAGATGGCGGCAGACAGCGCCTGCCAGATGATATCGAAGTGCAGGTACGACCCTACCCAGATCATACCCGTCGCCAGCTCGACCAGCGGGTAGCGAATCGATATCGCTGCCTTGCAGCCGAGGCAGCGGCCACGCAGCACTAGGAAGCTGAGGACCGGCACGTTCTCGTACCAGCGGAGCTGCCGCCCGCACGCTGGGCAGGCCGAACGCGGACGGAAGATCGACCGGCCCGCAGGCAGACGGACGATGCAGACGTTGAGGAAGGATCCGATCGCCAGTCCGAAGACGGCGACGTAGATCAGGATGAGCGGCTCGGGCATTCCACGCCTTCGCGTTGAGTCACAGGCTGCGGCCAGGCCGGTCAAGCCGGGCCGGCGAGCAAGCGGTCAAGGAGGAGGGCGCCAGCGATCGCCACGTTAAGTGAGTCCATGTCTCCTGGCAGCTCCACCGCGACGCGTCGATCACTGTCACGTCGAACCTGCTCCGAGAGCCCGAAGGGCTCGTTGCCCAGCACCAGAGCGAAGCGCTCTTCTTGAACGCCGCGGCGCGGCAGCGGCTCGCCGCCGGGGTCGGCGCACAAGATGGCGAACCCTCGCTGACGTAGCCAGGTCACTACTTCCGGCCAAGGCTCCTGCGACACCGGCAAGTGGAACAGCGAGCCAGCAGAGGCACGCACCGCTTTCGGGTTCCACGGGTCCACGGTGCCGGGAAGGGCAACCGCCCAGGCCACTCCCAACGCGTGCGCCGCTCGCACCAGCGTCCCCAGGTTACCGGGATCGCCGAGCCGGTCGAACACCAGCAAAGCAGCCCTTTCCTGAGGCTCGAAGTCTGCCAATCGCCAGCGCCTTCGCCGCGCCACGGCCAGCACTCCTTGCGGCGTCGCCGTGTCCGCCAGGCGCTCGAGCTCGGCGTCGGAGACCTCAGCCTGCATCCAGCCGGCGGCCTTGATCGCCTCGCGCAGCTCTCGACCGCGAGGCGTGCCGGCGAGGGCGGGCGCCGTGACAGCCAGTTCGACTGGCCAACCGCTCACGAGCAGCTCCTCGACCAGCCGGACGCCTTCCAGCAGGAAAGCCTCCTCCTGGTCGCGCCGCTTGCGCGACCTCAACCTGCGAATCAGCTTGGCCTGGCTACGAGAGATCATCCAAAAGCCCGTTGCGCCACGATAGTGCGATCAGCGGAGAGTCCCGAGGGCCGGCGCACCGACAAGGTGTCGCGTCGGGGGCCGAGACGGAAGGGAGGGACCATGACAACGCGGCAGGTCGCCCTCACGATCGCCGGGAGCGACAGCGGCGGGGGCGCCGGGATTCAGGCCGACCTGAAGACCTTCCACGCGTTCGGAGCGTTCGGCACCTCGGTGATCACCGCCATCACGGCGCAGAACACGTTGGGCGTCCGGGCGATCCAGAAGATCGACCCGGCGGTAGTTGCGGAGCAGATCCGCGCGGTTGCGGAGGATCTGCGGCCTGCTGCGGTGAAGAGCGGTATGCTCGCCGACGCGCCGATCATCGAGACCGTCGCAGCCACGATGCAGGAATACGGCCTCGGGCATTACGTGCTCGATCCTGTGATGGTCGCGAAGAGCGGACACCCGTTGCTCGAGGAGGACGCCGTGAGCGCTCTGGCCAGCTCGCTGCTCCCCCTCGCTGAGGTCGTGACGCCGAACCTGCCGGAGGCCGCCATCCTCGCAGAACGCCACGTCGAGACCTTGGACGACATGAAGGCCGCCGCGGAGACTCTGCTGGGGAAAGGCGTAGAGTCGGTCCTGATCAAAGGTGGCCATCTGCCGGGCGACATGCTCGTTGATGTCTACTTCGACGGGCACGAGTGGCGGGAGTGGCGCGACGTACGGCTCGACACACGGCACACGCACGGCACCGGCTGCACACTCTCAGCTGCGATCTGCGCCGGACTCGCGCTGGGACAGACCCGGGTCGCAGCGGTCGAGGCCGCTCGCGCGTTCACTCGCCGCGCCATCGAGACGGCGCCCGGCTTGGGTGCCGGACATGGACCGCTGAACCATTGGGCCGAAACTGCGGGCTGACGCGCGTCGCAGGCTGATCACCACCAGTAGTGGCGCTCGCGGATCTCGCGCCGGTCGAGACGGCGCCCCTCTCGCTTCGCACCCACCAGCTGCGGCCGCTCGAACAGCTTGACCAGGACCAGCCCGGCGAAGAAGCCGCCGATGTGTGCCCACACCGCGATTCCGCTGCCGTAGCGTGTGCTGAGCTCGCTCAGCCCCATCAGGATCTGAATCACGATCCAGTAGCCGAGCACGACGTACGCCCGCATTGGAAATATCCAGAACGGCGGGAAGAAGAC
This sequence comes from Gemmatimonadota bacterium, assembly GCA_039586495.1. GTDB lineage: Bacteria > Gemmatimonadota > Gemmatimonadetes > Palauibacterales > KS3-K002. The sequence goes on from JBDHKG010000044.1 coordinate 20,028, forward strand.
GTGCACGCGAACCTGCGGATACAACACGATGTAAGCGCCCAAGATGCCGCTGATCGCCCCGGAAGCGCCCACCGTGGGAATCCCGGAGCTGCTGTTCAGCACGACATGCACCCCCGCTGCTGCGAGTCCAGCCAGCAGGTAGAAGATCACGAAGCGGACATGCCCCATCGAATCCTCGATGTTGTTCCCGAAGACCCACATGAACATCATGTTGGCGATGAGGTGGATCCAACTGCCGTGCATGAACATCGAGGTGAACACGGCGCCCCAGGTGAGGCCGCCCAGCGGGCATACCCAAGGCCCCACCACTTGACGGTCGGTGAGTTCGACGGGTATCAGGCCAAACTCGCAGACGGAGGCCCGGAGATACTCGGGCGCGCCCATGCCCTGTATCAGGACCCAGGCCGCCAGATTGGCGACGATCAGCGCCACCGTCAGGATGGGCGTCAGCTCGGTCGGATTCTCGTCCTTGTAGGGAATCATGCGGACGGCAACGTAGGGTGCGCCCCGGGGTCCGTCAACTGAGGCGGCTGGAGCGCCCCCATTCTGCCGCTTTGGCATAGCAGGGCGCAGCCGCGCCAGAATGTCGGTATTCCACCGCGTTTTCGGCGCGGACAGCTGGCACGGGGGTTGCACCCCCGGCAGAGGGTATGATCACAAGACCTGCGCCCTCCCCAGCGGAGGCCCGGCCGGGCCGTCCGCGGGTGGCGCCTGAGTCCATATCAACAGCTGGAGCGAGTATGGCCAAGGCTAACGGGAAAGTCATTGGGATCGATCTCGGTACGACGAACTCCGTGGTCGCCGTCATGGAGGCTGGCGATCCGGTCGTGATCCCGAACCAGGAGGGTTCGCGGACCACCCCCTCCGTGGTCGCGTTCACGAAGGACGGTGAGCGCCTCGTGGGCCAGGTAGCGAAGCGGCAGGCGATCACCAACCCGCAGCGGACCGTTTACTCGATCAAGCGCTTCATGGGGTGCACCTGCGACGAACTCCAGCCAGAGATCCGGCGGTATCCCTTCGAGGTCATCTGCGACGAGAGGAACCGGCCATTCGTCGACATCGATGGCACTCGCTATTCGCCGCCGGAGATCTCGGCGATGGTCCTGCAGAAGATGAGGCAGACGGCCGAGGACTATCTGGGTCAGCCGGTGACGAAAGCCGTGGTGACGGTGCCGGCTTACTTCAACGACTCGCAGCGCCAGGCCACGAAGGACGCCGGGAAGATCGCCGGTCTGGAGGTGCTGAGGATTCTCAACGAGCCCACGGCCGCGTCGCTCGCCTACGGTCTGGAGAAGAAGAAGGACGAGACGATCGCCGTCTTCGACTTGGGCGGTGGTACTTACGACATCACGATCCTCGAGCTGGGTGAAGGCGTGTTCGAGGTCAAGTCGACCAACGGTGATACGCACCTCGGCGGTGACGACTTCGACGAGCGGGTCATCGAGTGGCTGGTCGCCGAGTTCAAGAAGGACCAGGGAATCGACCTCTCCAAGGATCCGATGGCGCTCCAGCGACTGAAGGAGGCAGCCGAGAAGGCGAAGTGCGAGCTCTCTACAGTGACGGAGACAGACATCAACCTTCCCTTCGTGACGGCCGACCAGTCGGGTCCGAAGCACATGACTGTGAGGCTGACGCGGGCGAAGCTGGAGCAGCTCATCGACGATCTGATTCAGAAGGTGACCCCGCCGATGGAGAAGGCTCTGGCGGATGCCAAGCTGAAGCCGGAGAACATCGACGAGGTCATCCTAGTGGGCGGCTCGACGCGCATGCCGAAGGTGCAGGAAGTGGTGCGCACCTTCTTCGGCAAGGATCCCCACAAGGGTGTGAATCCCGATGAGGTCGTGGGTGTCGGCGCGGCGATTCAGGCCGGAGTACTGGCCGGCGAGGTCAGCGATGTCCTGCTGCTCGACGTGGAGCCGCTCTCGCTCGGGATCGAGACACTGGGTGGCGTGACGACCGTACTGATACCACGGAACACGACGATCCCCACCAAGAAGATGGAAGTCTTCTCCACCGCCGAGGATACCCAGACGACGGTGGACATCCACGTGCTCCAGGGCGAGCGCCCGATGGCG
>JBDHKG010000045.1:0-48294 GCA_039586495.1 Gemmatimonadota bacterium
CTCCCCACAGGGTTCCCCTATCTCCAGCTCGTGGTGAACGGGCGGCGGAGGCTGGCCAATTTCTGCCTCCGTTGCGCCAAGCGTCGGAAGCTCGTCAAGGTCGAGTCGATCGGGACGCACGATGCCGCGAGGGGCTGGGATCCGGGGATCTCGGATTTCGTGAAGCACCGCCTCGAGTTCCTCCCCGACCGCCGCCGACGGCCGGCCCGGCGGTCAGGCAGACGCGGCGGCGGCCGAGCGCGATCGTCGTAGCTGCACGTGAAATAGGGGGATACGCGGCGGGAGCGCCCGGAAGAGAGTACCGGCGCGGCCGGGAGACCGCAAGCACTCGCGGCAGAGGGGGCATCCGGATAGATTGTTGTAGCTGCATGAGACGCCAGGGTTCAGCCGGGGAGTCGCACATGGCCTCCGACGAGTATTCATTCAAGGCTTTCAGCGAGCACGCGTTCTACCGCGAGGTCAACGAGGCGTTGTTGGACCGCGCGGACCTCAGGCGCGGCTGGACGGTTGTGGACGTGGCCTGCGGCAGTGGCGCTGTAACCGCGCTCATCCTCGAGAAGATCCGTGGTGCCCGAGACACCATGGTGATCGGGATCGACATGTCGGCCACGGCCCTGCGGGATGCGCGACAGAAGGTGGCGGGCGCGTACGACGCCGTCGTCGAGTTCGTCCAGGCCCGTGCCGAGGAGCTGTCGGAAACGGTGCGGCGAGCCGCCGATGCAGTGGTCTTCTGCAACGGCATCCACTACATCGAGGACAAGGTCGGTCTTGTCAAGGAAGTCTACAGGACGCTGCGGCCGGGCGGCATCTTCGCGTTCAACACCGGCTTCTTCGAGGGCGCTATGCCGCCTGAAACGGCGATGTATTACCGCCGCTGGATGTTGAAGGCGCTGCGCAAGCTGAAGACGGAGTACAACCTCAGGCCGGAGCACACGAAGGTCGAGGCGCGCAAGCAGCTTTCGCCGGAGCAGTACCTCGAGCTGCTGGAGTGCCAGGGCTTCGTGATCAAGTCGCAGGAGATCGTCGCCACTGCCGTGACCGAGCAGGGCTATGTCGACATCAGCCGGTTCTCCGACTTCGTCGCTGGAGCGCTTCCGGGCGTCCCCATCAAGACGGCGAGCGACGTCCTGGTCGAATCGGTGAGGGAGACGTTCGCCGAGCTTGAAGGTATGACGGCCTGGCCCCGCAACTGGCTGAGCATCGTCGCGACCCGACCGTAGTTGCACCAGCCGATCGCCATCAGCGCCTCTCCCCCCACTTTTTCTGAGGTCCGAGCCCCGTGTTATGGCTCATTTTCGGGGCGCGCCAAGCGGTGACCGCGTGCGCGTGCAGATCCTGTCTAGGCCGGGATCAGCCGGGTCAGCTTGGCCAGCAGGTTCGGATCGTCCAGCGTGAGTATCGTTCGCGTCCCGCGATCCAGCACGCTGAGCACGGCCTGACCCGGACGCCCTACGATCATATGAGGAACCGCGTCACCGCTTTTGAGGAAGAAGGCGACGGCCGCCAGCGCATCGACGATGGCATGCAGCCGGAAAGCCTGGGTCTCGCCGCCGAACTCGGGATAGGAAGGCGCCTGGCAGCGCTCCACCTTCAGGGATCGAAGTGAGTGCCACCGGAGCCGGTGAGTTCGTGCTCAGCGGCTTCGAGCACGTAGCAGACGCGGTCCACGACCTTCTCGAAGACCAGCGTGGTGACCATCTCGAAGAGCACGCCGTTGAACTCGGCCTCGCCTAGTCCATAGGCATTGCCCTCGATCACCAGATTGTAGCGCGGCTGGAGCGTTCCGCTGTCCATTGGGGGGCCTCTCGCTTGGGGACATTGGCTTTGAATTCATCATAGGAAGTGGACTCGGGGCCGGCAACGGCTGCGATGTTGCCAGCCGCGTACCAGCGCGACAGCTTAGAGGGCGTAGCGACAACAACACCGAGCGAGATCGTCATGCCCGCGAACCTGCCTCCCGTCTATCACGCAGCCGAGAAGCGCTACCGGCAGGCCAACACGCCTGAGGAGAAGATCGAGGCACTGCGCGAGATGTACGCCGTCATGCCCAAGCATAAGGGCACGGACAAGCTCCAGGCGGACATCAAGCGGCGGATCGCGCAGCTGAAAGAGCAGGCCAAGAAGGCACCGGCGGCCCGACAGGCCCCGGCTTGGGTAATCGAGAAGGTCGGAGCAGGCCAGGTTCCGGTGATCGGCCCACCCAACGCCGGCAAGTCGGCGCTCATCGCCAGGCTAACGCATGCGGACGTCCGAGTCGCCGAGTACCCGTTCACGACCCAGACGCCGGTGCCGGCGATGATGCCATTCGAGAACATCCAGATCCAGCTGATCGACACGCCGGCCTGGTCACAGGAGTTCGACGTCGGCTGGATCCCGGAGCTGGCGCGTCGCTCCGACGCCTGCGTGCTGCTCGCCGACCTCTCCGACACAGGCAGCCCGGAGGCGATCGCCTACATCGTCGACGGCATGGAGGCCCGGGACGTCGTGCTCATCGGTTGGGTGCCTGCGGAGCGCGCGGGCTTCGAGGTCTGTATCCCGACGCTGCTGGTCGGGAACAAGTCGGAGGCCGCTGAGGCCGGCGCCGTACTGAAGGCGCTCCAGAACCGCTTCGCCGATCGCTTCCCCATCTGCGCCGTCTCCGTCGAGATGGGCACCGGCCTGGAGGAGTTCAGGCGAGCGCTGTTCGACGTCATGCAGATCACCCGCGTGTTCACGAAGCAGCCCGGCAAGGAGGCTGACCTGGGCGAGCCGTTCATCGTCTCCAGCGGCAGCACCGTCCGCGACTTGGCCGGCAAGATCCACAAGGAGATCCTGGCCAACCTGCGCTACGCGCGGCTGTGGGGCGCCTCGGGAAGGTTCCAGGGCCAGCGAGTCGGCGAGGACCACGTGCTGGCGGACGGCGACATCGTGGAGCTGCACACCCGGTAGGAGCTGAGTGCTGACACGATTGCGACCGGCGCTGCTCGCCCGGTAGAGGGCCTCGTTCGCCGGCTTAACCGCCGGCGCAGGTCGAGGCCACTGCACCGGTCACTCTGCCCGCAACGCTTCGATCGGGTTCACCCGCGTGGCACGCAAGGCCGGCAGGTAGCTCGCCGCAAGCGCCACACCTATTAGCAGCAACGCGATCCCGCCGAACGTGATCGGATCCGTGGGACTCAAGCCGTACAACAAGCCGCGCAGGAGACGCGTAACCGCGAGGGCGATCGCGAAGCCGATCGCGAGCCCGATGGCGGCGAGCTTGACGCCGTCACGGAGAATGACCGCACGAACCTTACCGGCCTCGGCACCCAGGGCCATACGAACGCCGATCTCGCGGGTGCGCTGTGTAACCGCAAACGCCAACACCCCGTAGAGGCCCAGCGATGCCAAGACGGTTCCGATAACACCGAAGACCGTGGTGAAGAGGGCGCCAGCGCGGCTCGGCAGCATCGCGATGCCCATCAGGTCCCTGTACGGGACATTCGCATCGATGGGAAGATCGGCGTCGAGATCGCGGACGACCTCGCGAAACGAGCGTGCAACGCTCGGCCCGCTGCGAGCGACGCGGGCCAACATGACCATATCTGTGCTCGGCCACTGGGCGTAGGGGACGTAGACCATCGGCCGGGGGTCCTCCGTTAGAGTGCGGTACTTGGCGTTCCGTGCCACGCCGACGATCTCGAGCTCGGCATCGTCCAGCGCTCGCAGCTGTATCCTCCTTCCGATCGGACTCTCCGTCGGCCAGTTCCGCCGAGCGAAGGTTTCGTTGACGATCACGACCAGGACCGCGCCATCCCGGTCAGTCTCGCTGAAGCGGCGCCCCCGTAAGACCGGGATACGGAAGGTCTCGAAGTAACCCGGGGTCACTCGTGCGAAGTCCGTTTCCAGACGGTCCACTTCTTCTGCGGGCTCCCGACCCACGACGGCGAACGTTGTGGCCCGCCCCCCAAGCGTGACCGGGGGCATGTTGATGAGCACAACGGACTCGACTTCCGGGAGTAGCGAGGCTCGTTCTAGGAGATCCCGGTAGAACGTCACCGCACGCTCCTCAGAATAACCGTAGACGCCCAGTTCCATACTCAGCGCGTGCACGTTGTCGGGCTCGAAGCCGATATCCACTGATCCGGCGCGGGCCAGGCCGCGGGCAAAGAGTCCGGCGCCAATCAGCAAGAGCGCCGAGCCGGCTACCTGTGCCATCACGAACGCGCTACGCAGGCGTGAGCGGGCGCCGACGCCGGTGCCGGAACCGGCCCTCAGCCTCGCCTGGAGATCGGGCTTGGTGACGTGCAGCGCCGGCGCCAACCCGAAGACGAGACCGGTGATCATGGCTACTACGAGCGAGAACACGAGCGCCCTCAGGTCAGGCGCGAAATCGATGACCAGCGGAACGTCGACAGGCAGCTGAAACGTGCTCAGCAGGCCGGTCATGTACACGGTGATCAGTACTCCGCCAGCGCCGCCGAGTACGAACAACAGGATGCTCTCGGTGAGCAACTGGCGGATCACTCGCGTCCGGGCGGCACCGAGCGCGAGGCGCATGGCCATCTCCTTGCCGCGCCGTGCCGCGCGGGCGAGCAACATGCTGCCGACGTTCAGGCAGGCGATCAACAGGACGGTCCCCGAGATGACGAACAGGAAGAGCGAGAACGCCATAGCCGGTCCAAAAGCGCGCGGGGAGATGGGCGTGTAGCGCCGCACATCGATACCGTAGTCCGGGTTCCCTTCGGGGAACTCCGCTCGCAGGTTGGCGCTGATCCGGTTCAGCGCCGCCGATACCTGCTCCAGCGTCACCCCCGGGGCGCGGCGGCCGAAGATGTCGATCCAGGTGAGGGCGCGGGACTCCATGTCAACCTCGTCATCGATCGCCAGCGCCGCGTGTATGGGAAGCCATACGCCAACGTCCACCATGCTGTTGGGTCCGCGGAACCCTTCCTGCGTGACCCCGACCACGGTGAACGTGCGGCGGCTCAAGTGGATCGTCCGTCCGACGATCGATGAGTCCCCGCCGAAGCGCCGCATCCACGTCCCGTGGCTCAGCACGGCAACCAGGTGCGTACCCGGGCTCCGATCCTCTTCCGGCAAGAAGAAGCGACCCAACGCTGGCCGCACGCCCAGCATGTTGAGGAAGTTGTGAGACACCAGGACGCCGAACATCGCCTCGGGCTCCGCATCGCCGCTCATCACGACGGCCAGCACCGCCGTCGCGGCCAGGTCGCTAAGCCCGGTGTCTCCATCTCGGTAGTCACGGTAGTTCGGGTAAGACAGGTCGTTGAACGAAGAGCCGTCCTCCGCGATGCGATAGAGCCTGACAAGCTCGCTGGCGTTGCGAATCCCCGGCGGCGGTCTCAGCAGGACGGCGTTCACGACGCTGAAGATCGTAGCCGTTGCCCCGACGCCCAGTGCAACCGTGAGCGCGGCGACGAAGGTGAATCCCGGCGATCGCTTGAGAATACGGATGGCGTAGCGGATATCCTGCAGAATGCTCTCCATCGCCCGGGCGCTCCTCTTCGACTGGGTTGGGCTGTCGGTGGCCATAGCGGAGATCGACTCGAATCGCGAAGCAGCCGTCGTCACCGCCTGCAACAGGCTGGTCGTGGTGCCCTAACCAGCCCTACGGCGGTGGAATCGGGGAGTTTCAGGGTTTGCGAACGCCCGGAGACGCACGACAGGCCTGGCTGGCTTATCTCCCAGCTGACTCCGCGCCAGCTGCGAACGCTGTGAGGCGGCCCGCAAGCCCCTTGCTCGCGAGCCGCCTCACTCCGGCGCTATCGGCGATATGAAGACGGCGCCTCAGGATATGCTCTTGCTGTGCTCGATGGAGTGGAGCGCGAGGTACTGGTCACCCAGCTTGTCGAAGTTCTCCATCTCAATCGAGAACTGATCGTAGTGCCGCTCCTCGTCTGCGACGAGGTCCTCGAATATGCGCCTCGACGCTGAATCCGCGTTTGTCGCGCACTCGTTCGCCCATTCGTTGTATTCGTGCGAACTCTGCTTCTCCATCGCGGCGGCCCGCTCGAGCATCTGGCGCACGTCGTGTATCTTCTGTACCCCCTCCGACGGCTTCATCTCGACCTCTCCCTTCAGGAAGAGGATTCGCTCCGCCGCCTTTTCGACATGACGCATCTCGTCGATCGCCGTCTTCTCGAACAGATTGGCCAGGAGGTGATACCCCCGATCGTGACAATGGAAATGGAAGTACATGTACTGATGAATGGCGGAGAGCTCATCTGCAATCGCCTTGTTCAGCAGCTCGATGCTCTTCTCATGCATGTCCGGATCCCCCTAAGTTAACTATATACCATACAAGCACTTAGACTAACAGCAGCTTCCGGCCGCGCCCCGGTCGGTGCACCGCCACTCGCCGCGAACTGCTATTGATTACCGCCACAAACTGGGCGGCCGGGGCCCGAAGATCAAGCGAGCTGGCGGCCTGGCGTGACGGGCCCCGGCTACCGGCGCTTCCTCGTCGGCTCTTGACCGCGCCGCGCCGACCGCGAGCCTTGCCTGGCTGGCGCCCGACTGCGGCCTCCTGGTGCGCGGCCACGCTGGGGATAGCACCCGCGGTCACCGACGCCTCCCTCCGGGAAGCATCCAGGAACGCGCGGCCGCGGATAGCACTCGGGCACCGGTATTCGAAGCAACTTGGCAAGCATATTCCGACGTCAGTCTACGAGTAGTAGTCGATTTTGCATCCGCAGCCGTCCCACACGCGCTCGTAGTCCTCGAGCCTCCGCTGCACGAATTGGCAAGCCTCGTCGGCGTCCGACAGGCGCCGCATCACCCGCCGTAATCGGCACGATCCGCTCAGATCTCAGGCGGCGGTTTAGCTCTTCAGCTGTCACAGGCTGACACGAATCTATCCGACGAGCAGCGCGATCGCTACTTCAACAGCTCATACAGCACTATCTGCTCAACGCCGGGCTCATCGGTCATCCGTCCGAGCGGTTAACGTCCCCGAAATCAAGGGACCTGAGGCCCGCTGGCAAGGCAGTGCAGAGGCGGCGCGAGACCGACGTGCAGAATGAATGAGACAGAGCGAGACGCACGCCTACGAGTCATCGTAGAGCCTGGCCAAATCAGTAGCAGCAAGCTCGACCAGGAATTCCGCGGTCTTCTGCGTCACAGCCTCGAAGTAGCGGTGCCCTTTCTCAGCCGAGGCGAGTGACGGTTCTCCGACACCGGTGTCGGAGGTGATCCGGGTCCAATGCCTCGGGGTCCAGGCCCAGCCCTCTCGAAATGCTCTGATGCGGAAGCTCTTCGCCCGACCTCTGCCTGCCTCGGACAGCGGCAAGACCCAATTGGGCGCCAGGTGCAGCATCAGGCTCGTCTCCAGCTCACCGGCATGGTCGCCGGCCTCCTCGAAGAACTCCTCGGCAGCAACTACCGTGTACCAGTTCAGCGTGCAGAGGAAGATCCGCACTTTTGGCTGGAGCTCACGGATTATCTGGCGGAAATCGTTCCCGCCATGCCCGTTCAGGATCACCAGCTTGGGAATACCTTGGCCGTCCAGACTGCGGACCAGATCCTCCAACACACCAGCTTGTGTGCTCGGGTTGAGGTTGAGGGTGAGCGTGATATCGAGCTGCTGGGTGTTGACGCCGAAGGGCACGGTCGGCAGCACGACGATCTTGGCTCCGCTTTCCCATGCCAGCCGAGCCGATTCAATCGCTATCTGCTCTGACTCGATGATGTCGGCGCCGAACGGCAGATGGTAGTTGTGGGCCTCGGTGGCACCCCAGGGGAGGACAGCGACCTCGTAGTCGGTCTCGCGGACGGCCTTCCAAGTCGTCTCCGCCAGTACGTACGGACGGCCAGCCATCTCTACACTCACTCCCTCGATGTTGTCGCCGTGGTGTCTAAGACGACGTCGGGCCCTGAAACAACAACGGCGGAATCACTCTGAGGCGATGGGCATACTGCTATTCCAGATATCCCGGTGCAGCCTCCACCCGTCCTCGGTTCTCTTCCAGATCACGACGTACTTGCCCTCGTCAATCGTGTTGCCGTCTGAGTCGTACAGACCGTAGCGGCCCACCTCAAACGCGGTGTCGCCGAAGCCCTCCGCTTCCTCGGTCGTCAGCCGCGCCTCAGCGACACCTGCTTCCATCACGGTCTGCCAGAACCCCTGGATCGCGGCCGTGCCGGCCACAACATCGCTGTTTGGCGGTAGCAGCCTTCCATCCTGCGTGTACAGAGCCGCCAGCGCTTCCGCGTCGCTGCGTTCAAACGCCGCCACGAACTGCTCATTCGCCGCCTGGATTTCCTCGGTTACGTCGAGCGGCTGACGAGACTCGGGCGCAGCACAGGCGAACAGAAGGCACCCTGCAAGAATCGCGACGTGCCTGACCTTGCGTGTGCGGTACTGCATGGTCTCTCCCCTTTCTGGACGGACGAACTGATCAATCCCGGTTCCCTGCTCCTCTTACGCACAGGACCCGACGCCGACGCTACCTAAGCGTTCCGCCGTTCTCGCACGCCAGAGTACGCCAGCCAGGCCGGACTGACCGTGCCTGACTAGGGACCTTGGCTGTGATCTGGGCGGTTTGACCTCAGAGAGATCACCTTTTGTAGATGTATCTCGTAGCCTTGCTCTGCCCGGCGTGCCTGTTCGTCAATCCAGGCCTGCAGCCCCAGCTCCCGGAATCTCTGGTACCGATCCATCGTGTCTGGATCTGCCACCTCGTCCAGCTTTGAGCACGGGAAGTCATCACACTCGAAGCACAACAACAGATCCTTCTCAACACAGCACCCTCTAACTTGACACCAGGGCGGCCCACCGCCTTCCCGACAGCCCGGACACGTGGCGTGGGCGATGAACCAGTCCAACCCCTTGAGGAACTCGGCGAAATCGAACACCCCTCGGGCCCGGAACTCGAACCCGTACAGGTCCGCCAGTGCTCTCATGTGCCGGGCGATCGTGACCGCCAAGCCGTTGTACTGGGCGCAGCCTCCACAGTAGTCGCCGCAGGGCCCAACCAGATCGTGCCTTTTCACAGCGCGACTCCGTCTTTCCCTCGTTGCCACGACACGCCCCCGTGGCAGCTCCCCAACGGATCGGCGCTTCAGCTACGCGTCATCGAACTTGCGGGTGATGGGCGCTCAGGCCGGATTAGAGGTGCCAGTCGCGCCAACTGCCAGCGCGTGTCAGGCGAAGTGCCGCCCACTCAGAAGCGGCGTCGGCCGCCGCCTCGTCTCTCTCCACCGCCTGGACGCTTCTCCGAGCGGGGACGAGCCTCATTAACGGTGAGCGTTCGTCCCTTCAACTCCTTGCCGTTCAGGTCATCGATCGCGGACTGAGCTTCAGCCTGGACGGGCATTTCGACGAAGCCGAAGCCTCTTGATTCCCCGCTGAACTTGTCGGTTATGACACTTACGGATGCCACCTGGCCGAACGCTTCGAAAGCTTGTCGCAGGTCGTCTTCAGTGACGTCGCGAGACAAGTTCCCCACGTAGATGTTCATTTCGGACCCCTTCTTGGTGAAACCGATAACTGGAGGCTCGCCTTACTGTTCTTGTCTCGCGCAGGGCTCGCCACCGGGACTCCCTAGCGCGGACGCCGAGGTAGAGTGAGAAAGCACGGGTGCTACCCGCTACGGCCCCGTATACGTGACGTCCTTAATAAGATAGAGGAAGCGGCGCGCGCCAGCCAGCAGCCCCGCTCGTGCAGGAACGCTGCCAAGCCTGCAGCCTGATCGTGGCACTCGTCTCCCAGAACCTGCTGTTGGAGGGCGCAGCGGGCCCGATCGCCGTCCTGGCCTGGGTGACATCGAAGCCCTGCTCGCGGAGCAGGATGCGCAGCTCGTCCTGGCTACGCACCCGCCGTGCGCGGATGAGCCCCAAGATGGCGGTGTGACGCTTTCTCTTGCTCGCACTCTGGGGTACGGTCGCTCCGGTAGTTGTAAGCTCACCCCCGAATCTACAGCGCGGAGCCTGACGAACAACGGCGAAGCGCGGCTGCTGCCCGCTGGCCTGTCATTCTATCCGCCATATGTCTTGGACAGGGTAGCCAGCGGCGTCTGGCGAGGCATGGATGCCTGGGCGCAATGCGTCGGCGCGCGTGCGCACGCTTGCAAGCTAATCATAGAGTCACTAAGTGTATCGTAGGCCATCTGGCGCGAGGTTCCGGACCGTGGGAGAGCGTAGTTTGAGCCTGTTCGTGAAATCTCGCGTGCACGAGCTCGCCCAATCTGCGGAGGGCACCGTGAAAAGGCAGGATTCCCCTCGCCAGCTGATCGTCGTTCTAGTTCTTGCCCTCCTCTCGTTCCCGTCGTCTGCCCTCGGCCAGATGTCGGGCCAGGACCGGAGCCGGGCGCGGAAGATGCTCGAGAAGGTCCGGGAGGAACTCGTAGAGAACTACTACGACCCGAGTTTCGGAGGCATGGATCTGGAGGCCGAGTATCAGGCGGCGCTCCAGCGGATCGAAGAGGCCTACGGTATCACCGATGCCTTCGGGATCATCGCCCAATTCGTCGCGGATCTCAGAGATTCGCACACCTACTTCGTGCCGCCCTTACGAGTTCAGCAGGTGGACTACGGTTTCGACATGGGCTTCGTCGGTGACACCTGCTTTGTCACCGGAGTCGACGAGGGCAGCAGCGCCGAGGCCGCCGGACTGCGACCGGGGGACGCGATCTTGGCCATCGGGCCGTACAAGCTGGAGCAGCAGACGTTTCCGACCCTACGCTACATCCTCTATGTGCTGAATCCGCAGCGAGAGATCTCACTCGTGGCCCGGCAGCCAAACGGCGAGCTGTACCGATTCAGGGTCGAGCCGGAGATCACTGAACTCCCCTACAACATCGATCCCAGAGATGCTGACATCATCCGGCGGCTCGAAGAGTATGAGCGCAAGGTTATGGAGGAGGAAGTACACATCTACGTGGAGACACCTGACAGTGTGCTGCTCTGGAAGATGCCGTCGTTCGAGGTCCGCCGCAGCCTCGTGGATGACATGATCAAGCGGGCGCGGAAGAACCGGGCCCTCATCCTGGATCTTCGGGACAATCCCGGCGGCTCGGTGGAGATGAAGTTGCGCTTGATCGGCTCTCTGTTCGATCACGAGGTACTTGTCGGTCGAGTGCGGACTCGCGAAGGGATCGAGGAGTTGGTGGCCGAGCGGCCCCGCGGCGGCGGTTTCCTGGGGCAGCTGGTCGTGCTCGTGAACAGCGGTTCCGCTTCAGCGTCGGAGATCCTGGCCCGGACCGTGCAATTGCAAGGGCGAGGAACCGTCATCGGTGATCGAACGGCTGGCGCTGTCATGACCAGCCGGTCAAGGTCCACAAGGTCGGGTTCGGCCGCCTCTGGAAGTACGCCACCTCGGTGTCCGTATCGGATGTCATCATGCCGGACGGGCAGCGCCTCGAGAACCGCGGGGTGATACCGGACGAAATCGTGCTCCCCACCGCGGATGACCTGCGCGACGGACGGGATCCCGCCTTGGCTCGTGCACTGGAGGTTGTCGGAATCTTGGTCGATCCCGCAGCGGCAGCCCGGGTGTTCGAGCGAAGCTAGCCGACGCGGGTGTGGGCCTGGGTCAGCCGCACGCACCGCTTCATTCACGACTCGTCGCGAAGCAGCAGGTCGTGCTGATCGGCTGACGGCTCAGGGTAGACGAGCCGGCCATCCTCGAGCACCCGTGCGTGCGGGTTGAGGGCGTGGGGCTGGATCTTGCGGGGACCCAGGACATGAATCACTTCGAGACCACGGGCCACCAGCGCGTCGGAGATGAGCTGGCGGTGGCAGCGCCGGTGTGTGAACTCGGCGCACATGATCGCCGTCGGCGCCCGCCCGGCCTGCTCGATCACCCGCTCCAGTGCCGCCTGAAACTCCGGGGTCTCCATGTGGTCGGCGTAACCGCGGAAGCCGGCAACGCGCCAGGCCCTATTGGGTGAGTCCGGGCGCGGCTTGCGATAGCCGCCCATGTCCGGCTCGTGCACGTAGTCGATTCCGGCTGCAGCGAGCGAGGCATCCAGAGCCTCCTTCGTGAAGTGCGGGTGGTGCCGCGAGGTGGGAAAGCGCCGCACGTCTACGAGGCAGGCAATGCCGTGCTCACGCAGCAGCGCCAGGAACTCATCGATGCTCCGCGTGGAGTGGCCGACGGTGTAGATGCGTGCCATCAGGCTCAAGTCGCGATAGTTCGGCGGAATCTGAAGATGGCGAGGCGCAGGACAGCCGCCGACATCACGACGAGCGCCAGGAACTGCGGCCAGAGGATGTCCAGGCCACCGCCCTTCAGGAAGACCGAGCGCACGATCTCCAAGAAATGTCGCACAGGGTTGAACAGCGTGAGCCACTGGAAGAACCGGGGCATGCTGCTGATGGGATAGAAGAAGCCGGAGAGGATGATGGCCGGCAGCAGGAACAGGAACATCGTCATGATAGCCTCCTGCTGCGTCCGGGAGAGCGTGGAGATGAGAAGTCCGACGGAGATCCCCGCCGTGATATAGAGGAGCGATGCCAGCAAGAGGACCAGAAACGAGCCGCGCATCGGGATCCCGAACCAGAGGATGGCCACGGCGGTGATGAGGCAGAGATCCACGAGCGCGATGAGCGCCACCGGCAGCGTCTTCCCAAGCATGAGCTCCGGTGCGGAGAGCGGGCTCACGGCGAGTTGGTCGAGGGTCCCCATCTCGCGCTCGCGGACGACGGCGAGGGCGGTGAGCAGCAGCGACAGGAGCAGAACCAGGAGGCCGATGACCGCCGGCACGTTGTAAACACGGCTCTTCAGCTCAGGATTGTACCAGGCGCGCATGCGGAGGTCGACACCGCCGCCCGGCAGGCCGCCCTTTGCCGCCATGCGTTCCAGGGCGTAACGCTGCACGATCAGGCCGCTGTAGCCCTGGGCGACAGTGGCAGAGTTGGAGCTTGTCCCGTCAAGGATCACCTGGACGCGAGCACCCTTCCGGGTCGGTAGCGTACGGGCGAAGTCGACCGGGATCTCGATGCCGACGGCCGCGTCGCCGCCGTCCAGCGCGTTCACCAGGTCGGCGGGACGCTGGGAGCGGGCGACGACGCGGAAGTAGCCGGTCGCGGTGAAAGCGTCGATCAGCTCCCGGGAGTCCCGGCTCCCGTCGTGGTCCACAACGAAGGTGGCGGTGTTCTTGATGTCCGTATTCACCGCGTAGCCGAAGGCGATGAGCTGGATGAGCGGCGGGATGAAGATGACCCGCTTCAGGCGGGGATCGCGGAAGATCTGCCGCAGCTCTTTCTTGAGCATCTCGCGGACGCGCAGCGGGGAGACGCTCATCACTCCAGCTCCTTACGGAAGGCGCGTGCCGCCAGCGAGAGCCCCGCCATCGCGAAGATGATCATCGCCAGCGCCTCGATCCACAGGACGCCGGGGCCCACCCCTTTGAGGAAGATCCCCTTGGTAACAGTGACGTAATAGCGGGCCGGCACGATGTAGGTGATGGCCTGGATCGGGATCGGCATCGTCTCGATGGCGAAGATGAAGCCCGAGAGGAGTATCGCCGGCAGAAAGGTGGCGATGATGGCGAACTGCGTCGCCAGCAACTGGGCCCTGGCGGCCGCCGAGATGAACATTCCGAGGCTGAGGGCGCCGACCAGGAAGAGGAGCGTGAGCCCAGAGAGCAGGAGCACGCTGCCGCGGAACGGAACCTGAAAGATGAAGAGTCCGGCCAGGACGGCCAGTGCCACATCGAAGAGGCCGATCACGACGTAGGGCAAGAGCTTGCCCAGCACCACCTCGAGCCGGTGCACGGGCGTTGCCGCGAGCTGCTCCATCGTACCGCGCTCCCACTCGCGGGCGATGGTGAGGGCAGTGAGCAGCGCCGCGATGATCGACATGATCACCGCCACCAGGCCAGGCACGATCATGTTCTGACTCTCGAGCGTCTCGTTGTACCAGACTCGGGTCTCCGCCTCGACAGGGAGCCGCAGCTCCCGCCCCCCGAGTACGACCTCCGTCGAGTAACGGGTGACGATGGCTGTGGCGTAGTTCCGGGCGATGGTGGCCGTGTTGGCGTCGGCGCCATCGAGGAGGATCTGCACCGGCGCGCCGCGACCGGCGCCCAGGTCCCGGCTGAAGTCGGGCGGGATGACCAGTACCAGCCGCACCACCCCGGCGTCGAGGAGCATCTGAACGTCCTGGTAGCGGGCCGGATACTCGTGGATTCGGAAGTAGCCGGAGCTCACGAACGACTCGACGAGCGCGCGGCTTTCCTCGCTATTGCTTTCGTCAAGCACCGCCATCTCGATGTTCTTGACATCGTAGGTGATGGCGTAGCCAAAGAAGACGATCAGGAAGAGCGGCAACAAGAACGCCAGCAGCAGGCTTCGCGGGTCGCGCCGAAGCTGAATGGCTTCCTTGCGGCTCACGGCCAGAAGCCGCGCCAGGCTCATCATCCGGCCACCGTCCCACCGCTGCGTCTGACGAAGGAGACGAACACGTCCTCGAGGGATGGCTCGATGGGCTGTATCGAGCCCGCTCGTTGACCGGCGGCCTCGAGGATCTCAAGTATATGGCGCTCTCCTGCCGCCTGGTTCTCGACCATGACGTGGATCGCGCGGCCGAACATCGTCACCTCGATGATGCCCGGGCCGCCCTGGAGCGCCTCCACCGCCTGCGGCGGGTCCTCGCTGATGACCTCGAGGATGGGCTCACGGATCTCGGCCTTCAGCGCGGACGGTCGGTCCAGCGCGACAATCACCCCGCGATTCATGACCGCCAGCCGATGGGAGTACTCCGCCTCCTCCATGTAGTGCGTACTCACGAAGACGGTGGTCCCCACCTCGGCGAACCCGTAGATCAGGTCCCAGAAGTTGCGCCGCGAGATCGGGTCTACCCCGGAAGTGGGCTCGTCGAGGAAGAGGATGGACGGCTCGTGCAGCACGGCGCAGCCCAGCGCCAGACGCTGCTTGAAGCCCAGCGACAACTGCCCGGTGAGGCGATCCTTGTAGTCACCCAGGCCTGCCATCTCGAGCACCCAGTCGCGGCGCTCGGCGAAGCGCGGGCCACTCACCCCGTAGAGCCCGGCGAAGAGCTGGATGTTCTCCAGCACGGTGAGGTCCGGGTAGAGCGAGAAGAGCTGGGACATGTAGCCGATGTTGAGCTTGACCTGCTCCACTTCCACCACGACATCGTAGCCTCCTACCTGCGCCGATCCTGAGGTGGGGCGCAACAGCCCGGTCATCATCTTGATCGTGGTGGTCTTCCCCGCTCCGTTGGGCCCCAGAAATCCGAAGATCTCGCCCTCCTCCACCGCAAAGCTCACCCGATCGACGGCGGTGAAGTCGTCGAACTTGCGGGTGAGCTCGAACACCTCGACTGCCTTACTCACCCTCCACCTCCGGCCGCCGCGTCAGGTCGATGAACACATCCTCCAGCGACGCTTCGACGGTCCCTTCGCCGAGCACCTCGACACCCGCCGCCTGCAGATCGGCGCGAACGGCCGGCCAGTCCTGCACGCCCTCACGCAGCGTTACGTGAAGGAGGTCGCCGAACAGGACAGCCTGCCGAACAGCCGGGTGTCCACGCAGGCGGTCCCGTGACTGTCGGGGCTGGTCGGTTCGCACGGCCAGGACCTTCTCGCGGAGACGCTCCTGCAACGCGTCGGGCGTGTCGAGGGCGACCGCGCGACCCAGGTGCAGCACGACCACGCGATCGCAGCGTTCCGCTTCATCGAGGTAAGCGGTCGAAACGATGACCGTGACGCCCCGGGCCACCATCTCGTGGACGATGAGCCAGAGGTCGCGGCGCGAGATGGGATCCACACCGAAGGTGGGCTCGTCCAAGAGCATGACCTCCGGCTCGTGGATGAGCGCGCAGGAGAGGCCAAGCTTCTGCTTCATGCCGCCGGAAAGCTGGCCAGCGAGGCGGTCCTGGAAGGGGGCGAGCCCGGAGAAGGCGTAGAGCCGATCCAGCCGCGTCGGCCGCTCCGACTTAGGCACCCGGTAAAGGTCGGCGTAGAACTCCAAGTTCTCTCCGACGGTGAGGTCCGTGTAGAGGCCAAAGCGCTGGGACATGTAAGCGATGTGGCGCTTCACGCCCTCGGGGTCCCGGGCGACGCTCACGCCCGCCAAAGTCGCGTCCCCCGAACTGGGGCGCAGAACACCGGCGAGCATACGCAGCGTCGTCGTCTTGCCGGCGCCGTCCGGGCCAACGATGCCGAACAGTTCGCCGTGAGCCACGTCGAAGCTGAGGTTGTCCACGGCGCGCAGGTCAGCGAAGTCGCGAGTCAGCCCCCGGAGCGAGACGGCGGGTTCCATCTTCACTCAGCGCTCCTGCGCCGCGATCCGTACGTCGGCGGCGAGCCCGGGCTTGAGCTCGAACCCGGGGTCACCAGTGATCTGGACTTTCACCCTGTAGACCAGCTTCACGCGCTCCTCGGTCGTCTGCACGTTACGAGGGGTGAACTCCGCCTGGCTGGCGATGAAGACGACGCGCCCCTCGTACTCGCGGTCGGGATCGGCATCGCCAGTGATCGTCGCCCGCTGCCCGAGGCCGACGCGGCCTACCTCATCCTCGCGCACGTAGATGCGGACCCAGCGGTCGTCCGGATTCATCAGTGTCAGGACCGGCGCGCCGGCCGGCACTGTCTCGCCCGGCTCCCGGTGGCGCACCGTGATGAGACCGCCGAAGGGCGCCCAGATCACAGCGAAGTCGAGAGCCGCGTCGATCTGTGCCACGCTGGCCTCAGCCTGCTCCAGGGCGGCCCGCTGGGCCGTGATGCGTTCCTGGCGCGGTCCCGTCTCCAGGATCTGCAGCTGCTCCACCGTGCTTTCATAATCCGCCTTCGCCAGCTCGTAGGCCGTCTCGTGCTTGTCGAGGAGCTCCCTGCTCACCGCGCCGCCGTCGTACAGTCGGCGGCTACGCTCGACGTCGCGAAGCGCATCGTTCATCCGCTGCTGAGCAGCGCGAACGGCGGCGCGCCCCTGAGCGACCTCCTCGGAGCGGAAGCCGCGCTCCAGCTCGGCCAGCATCGCCTGAGCGGCCTCGGCCTGGGCTTGAGCGGCACGGCGGCGCGCCTGAAGCTCAGCGCGATCGAGCCAGGCGAGCTCCTGACCCTGCTCGACCCGGTCACCCTCCCGGACGGCGATACGCTCGACGCGTCCCGCCAGCTGGAAGCCCAGGTCCGCTTCCGTCGCCTCCACGGTGCCCGAAGCGACGATGGCGCCGTTGTAACCCGACCTGAAGACGGAGAGCCAGAGTATCAGGGCGGCCGCGATCACGACCACCATCGGGATCGCCACCCGCAGTCTCTTGTTCATCATGGATTCTCCAGATTCTGCGCCAGCCACCCGGGCGTGAGCTCGCCCACGACTCTTGCAAGCTCCACCCGGGCCGCGATCTCCGCATGTCGCGCCTCGACCAACAGAGCACGCGCCCGGGCCACATCGGCCTCCGCCCGCAGGTAGTCAGTCTGAGTACCCGCGCCAGCCTCCAGCGAGAGCTGCTCGATTCGCACGACCTCTGTCTGGTAGCGCACGGCGCGAGTCAGGGCGTCCACCAGGGCCTGAGTCTCGAGTGCAGCGTTGAGTGCGCGGTCTACAGCTTCTTCGGTCCGCAGTTCGGCCAGGCGCGACTCCTCACGCGCCGCACGCGCCTCGGCGCTTGCACGGCTGACGGCGTTGGCACGAGCACCGCCGGTGAACAACGGATAGGCGAGGGCGATGCCCACGTTCCACTCCGTGGTGGTATTCCCAGCTTCGCTGCTGAAACCTAACAGGCCACCTGTGAGGTTGAGGCTGGGGATCCAGGCCGCCTTGGCGACCCGGCGGTTCGCCTCCGCCGTCTCCAGCGCGCGGCGCGCACGCTCCAGTTCGGGGTTGTCCGCCTTGGCCCGCTCAACCAGATCGGGGCGCTCGTCGAGTTCTGAGCCAAGGGCCAGCCGTACGGGACGCAGGTTGTCCACCCGCGCCTCGGCAGGGCTGACACCCAGCAAGCGCGCCAACTCGCGCTCCGCCAGATCGAGCCGGGTGAGGGTCGCGACCCGCAGTGCCTCCGCTTCAGCCAGTGCGGCATCCACGCGCAGCAGCTGCACGCGCGCGGCCCGGCCCTCGCCCAGCAGCTGTTCAACGCGTCGACGCTCGGCGCTCAAAGCCTCGATCCGCCGCTCCTGTGCATCGAGAACGCCACGGGCGCTGAGGACCTGCAGGTAGGCGCCAGCAACGCGAGCGGTGAGCGCCATCTCGGCAGCCGTGCGGCCCGCGACTGCTCCGGCGGCGCCGGCACGTGCACCGCGAATCCTGTTGACGCGAGCGCCGCCGTCGAGGATGGTCCAGCCCAGGGAAACGTTGCCCTGAAAGAGTGTTTTCTCGAGCTCGATCCGCTCGAACTGCTGGGGACTGAAGCCGTGTATCGGCGCCACGAGCATCGGTTCCTCGTAGCGTACTGCCGTGGCCTGCGTGCTGAGCTGAGGCCACCACGCCGCCCGCGCCTGACCCAAGCTAGCGACCGCAGCGTCCTCGCCCGCTCGGGCGGCTGCGACGCTCGGATAGGTCTCCTGGGCCAAGGCAACGGCCTGAGCCAGAGTCAGCGAATCGCGCTCGGCGGTTTCCTGGGGAGCTGCCGACGTCGCCACGCCTGAGAGAATCAGGCCGGCGTGCGCGGCTGCGCGAACGACGGATCTGAGAGCCGGGCGTCTCATTCTGATTTCTCCGGATGTGCTGCGAGACCAGCGCGCACGAAGCTGAGGACACTCTCCACCAGCTGAGCGCGTGTCTCGGGATCGGTCTGGTCGATCGCCACCCCCTCCTGCAAGGCGCGCCGGGCCAGCGCCAGCCAGAGCGGCTGGGCGACGATGCTGAGCGCATCTCGGGTCGCCGGAGCGGACCGAGCCGTCCCGCTGTCCCTCGCCGATGAGCGAAGACACGGTATGGACGTTGGCTGCGATGGTGCGCGCAACGACGTCGGGTAACGGCCTCGAACTCAGCATAACGCCCATCATCAGTGGGATAGCGTCAGGGTTTTCGTCGAGGTAACTGAAGAAGGCCCGGACCACGACTTCCAGGCGATCGAGGGGCGTGTCCGGCCCCGCCGCCGCCTCGACGATGCGCTCGCGCCCCGGGCCCATGACGCTGGCGATGACGGCGTCGTGGAGAGCCTGCTTCGAGCCGAAGTGATAGGTGATGGCGCCGAGGTTGGCGCCGGCGCGGGCGGTGATAGCGCGGACGGAGGTGCCGTCGTAGCCGTGGGCAGCGAAGAGTTCGCGGGCGGCGCGGACGAGAGCAGCGTCAGTGGTGGCGGGTTTTTGATTCATACGTATGACCTCCTTCATACGTTCGTATCATGCCCCCGGACCTCGCCCTGGTCAAGGGCCACCGGCCCCTTACTCTATCCTTCTGCCGCTTCCTGGCCGGATGAGCACGAAGTCCTACGACAGCTACCCTAGCTCCCCTGCTCGCGCAGCCACTCTTTGAACTTCCGGGTCTCGGGGTCTTCCCGAGCCTCGTCGTCGCGGGTCCCGGAGCCGCGCCCCATCACGAAGCAGAGCCAGACCCCGAAGGCGATGGAGAGGAAGAGGATCACAGTGCCGAAGCCCCGCAGGAGGCCGGCGATCTGCGTGTCGTAGCGCAGCCAACCCAAGCGGCTCAGCAGGTAGAACCAGTCGTGCTCCGCCTCGGGCCCGAGGCTCACAAGAGGCAACTCAAGGATCCGGGCGTCACCGATGTAGCGGGCCAGGTCCAGAGCGCTGAACCCGAGCCAGGCGCCGCCCACGGCGAACCCGAAGTAGTCCTCTTGCCGTAGCAGCAGGTACAAGCCGGCGACGATCGGAACAGCGAGCTGGGTGATGCTCCCGCCGGCGATCATTAGCACGTCTCCGAACGGCGAGAAGAGGATGTGCCCCATCTCGTGAAAGACGAGGCTAATCCCGGAGAACATGCTCGCGTAGCCAGCGTCCGTGAGGGAGCGTGAGGCAGCATAGACCAGGTAGGCCAGTACGAGGGCCCGCCAGTGCCACGAGCGGCTCACAGCCCAGCGGCGCGCCGACTCGAGGAAGCGCGAGAGGAAAGCCATCACATCGGCAACGCTGCGATCGCGGGAAAAAGGGCCAGCCGCTAATCGCGGCCGACCCCTGAGCAGCGCTAGAGCTCCATGTGCGTCTCGAGGTCCAGCGGCGAGATGTAGAGGCGGAACCTCTCCGAGTCGGCGAGCTTCGTCTCCAGGATCTTGTTCAACACGTCCTCGCCCAGGGTCTTGGCCAGCAGCTGGCTGTTCTCCGCCTCCAGGATCGCCGCGTAAAGGTCGTGCGGCAGCGAGCGGATCCCCTTCCGTTCGCGCTCCACCGGTGTCAGCTCGTAGAGATCCAGGGTCATCGGCTCCGGGAGCGGCAGCTTGCGATCGAGCCCGTCCAGACCCGCGGCCAGCATCAGGGCGAAGGCCAGGTACGGGTTGCACGCCGCGTCGGGGAAGCGGAGCTCGATGCGTGTGGCCAGTTCCTTGCCCGGCTTGTAGACCGGCACCCGCACCAGCGCCGACCGGTTGCGCTCCGCCCAAGCGATGTAGACCGGGGCCTCGAAGCCGACGACCAGTCGCTTGTAGGAGTTGTACCACTGGTTGGTTATGAGCGCCATCTCGCTGGCGTGGTCGAGCACGCCCGCCAGGAAGTGCTTGGCGGTCTGCGACAGGTGATAGCTCTCGTCCTTTGAGTAGAAGGCGTTGGTCTTCTCGTCCTTGAAGATCGAGACGTGGGTGTGCATGCCGCTCCCGTTCTCGCCGAACAGCGGCTTGGGCATGAAGGTGGCGTGCACACCGTTCCGCCGAGCGATCTCCTTGACGAGCCACTTGTGAGTCTGGAGCCCGTCGGCCATGCGCTGCGCTTCCTGGTACTTCAGGTCGATCTCGTGCTGGCTGGGCGCGACCTCATGGTGCATGTACTCGACGGGAATGCCCATCGACTCGAGGGCGAAGACCGTGGTCTCGCGCAGGTCGTCGCCCAGGTCCACCGGGACGATGTCGAAGTACCCGGCGCGATCGATGATCTCCGGCGCCCGATCGGTCTTGAAGTAGTAGTATTCGGCCTCGGGGCCGATGTTCATGTGCGAGAACCCGTAGTCCTTGAGGCGTGCCAGAGTCCTCCTCAGCACCTCGCGCGGGTCGCTGGTGTAGGCGGTGCCGTCGGGGTTGCGGATCTCGGCGATCATCCGGATAGCGCGGGACCCGCCCATCCTGAACGGGATCACCTGGACCGTGGACGCGATGGGGAACGCCACCATGTCGCTCTCCTGGATCCGCTGATAGCCCTCGATCGAGGACCCATCGAAGCCCATTCCCTCGTCGAAGGCGCCCTGCAGTTCGGCGGGCGTCATGGCGAAGGACTTCAGGTACCCGAGGATATCCGTGAACCAGAGGCGGATGGAGGTGACACCGTGCTCGGAGCAGTACTTGACCACGTCGGCCGGGCTGGAGAGATCGAGCCCGTCCCGGCAGCTCATCTCGGCGACGTAGCGCTCCATGTTCTCGCGGAAGGCCTCGACCCGGGCGAGGAAGTCGTTCATTTGCATAGGGTTGCGCCTCGTTGGCTGAGGTGACACCAGTGACCTGAGGGAAAACGGCGGCCGGTCGGCGCGCACGGCCCGAATCTACAAGAGCCGGCCCCGGATGTAAGGCCCCCAGGACGCTCGCTCTTCCAGTCTTCCGGGGCCCGGCGACAGGTGGCGGGGGACGGCCGCCGGGTCGTTCATCCGCTAGCGCGGGGCGAGCAGCGTCGTGATCGACTGGGCCGTGAAGCCGACGCGCAGGATCGTCAGGTACTGCTTGTACCAGATGTTGTAGTAGTCCTGGCCGGCATAGAAGTCTACGAAGAAGCCGAGGGACACGTCGGCGGGAATCACCGAGATCCAGGTGAGCGAGAAGCCCAGCCGATCCCGGCTGAAGAAGGGCTCTCCCTGGAAGTGCCTGTCGAGGATGTAGAAGTACTCCGCCCGGGCGATGAAGGGCAGCTTCAACCATGGGAAGATGGGCAGGATACCTCTCCTCTGGCCTCCAAGCAGCAATCGGTAGCGCCCGTACTGATCGTCACCTTCCGAATCGCGGAGTTCTCTGTCCTCGTTGAAGGGGATGTGGATGCGCAGGCCGTACCTCAGCCAGGTCGCCTGAAGCGCGGGCGCCGCGCCATAGGCACGGTGATACATCACCTCGATGAAGTTGGTCGAGAACGAGCCGTCAGTCGTGTTGGGCTCGGTGGTGTCGGAAAAGTGAAAAGGCCCGGACTGGCCGTTGGAGTGGTGGCTGTACCTTACGGAGACGAGATCCACGCGGTCGGAATCGGCCGAGGATCTGAATCCCCAGTAGTACCAGGTGAGGTGCGGCATGAAGCTGGGCGTTCGGATGGGTGCGGAGCGCGTGGAGTCGTTGAACATCCGGAACAGCACCTTCGCGGTCGCCACGAAACCGTGTGTGCGCCAGGCCAACGCGAAATGTGGAGCGATATCTGCCTCGAACAGAAGCGGCTGGATGTCTCCCGCACCGCCGAGGATCGTGATGTAGCTCGGCTCCAGCTGGGCCTTGACCACCTCGTACCTGCGGGCGCCGACAACCGCCTCCGGCGCGGGGTTCGTCTCGGCTGTGTGGTCATGCTGGGCCTGTGCCGCTGAACTCCGACCCTGGATGGCAAGCACGAACAGGCACACCAGTAGCTTCCGCATCACTCCGCCCTCCGGCCTCGTCAGTCCCTAGCCTTTATCTTGCCACTCACACCTGGCGCTAGGCCGAGCGTCGCTCTACTCAAGGTTTCGCAGTCAGCATGCACGGCGGTCCCGTAAAGACCGAGGGCTTGTATCGCTCCTAGGCGCGGCGAAGCCCCAGCAGGTGCCGGTTCCCTATTCGGACATTCTCAAGTCCAGCCATCCGGGCCGCGCTCTCCGCGTCCCGCGCGTGGCGCGCCGATGTGAAGGGCAAATCGCCCATGCAGAAGTTGGGTGCGAAGGCAAGGAGCGAGTAAGGGATCTCGGGATCGATCGAGGCGATGAAATTCGCGATCTTGCCCACCTGGTCGGCCTCCACGTAGCCCGGCACTAGCAGCGTGCTCGCAATCACCAGCGGCGGATCCGGCCGCTCCCGGCAACGCTGTGCTGCGCGTTTGAAGTTCTCCAGCGTGCGCCGATTGGATATACCGGTCAGCGCCAGGTGCACTTCCTCGTCGAAGGCTTTCAGATCGAACTTGATGCAGCCGCCCGTGTCAAGCGAGTAGCTTACCGCCGCGTTCAGCAGCTTGGGGTGCATCGTGCCGGTGGTCTCCCAGCAGACACGGACAGCGCGAGCTGCCAGCCGCTTGGAGACGGCCAGCGCGTGGGGCATCTGCGACGCTGGGTCGCCGCCGAAGAAGCAGATGCAGAAGGTGCGTTCGTTGGCCGCTGAGGCGAGCTCCACCGCGCTGGTCGTTTCGCCGCGTAACGGCGATGACAGGCGGAAATGCCAGTTCTGGCAGAAGAGACAGTCCGCCGTACAGCTCTCGTAGAAGACCGCCAGGTTATGAGAACCGCGATGTCGGCTGCCGTCACACACCCAGTCGGCGACGCAGTTGGTCGGCAGGGGGTCACGGTACCAGCTCAGCAGGCCTCGCCCCGGTGTGCCTGCCAGGTGCACGAGCTTGCCGGCCCGCACCGTGCGCAGCCCGCAGAAGCCGCGCTCCGCCTCTCCGATCATACAGTGATTCACGCAAAGGGGGCAGCGCACACCAGGGTCGCGGCGCGGTGGCTTAGCAGGTAGGTCGAACGCGGCACGCGCCTCTGCGTGCGCCGACTCGACGTAGGGGCGGGCGGCGGGGAAGTTCGTGCGCAGGCAGTCAACACAGACGCCCAGCGCCCTGGCAGCGCGAGCCCTGCCGCGCTCGCAGATGCGGCAACCTCCGGATCCGGGCATTGCTAGGACTGCTCTTCCCTCGTGAGCGCTGCCAACTCGCGATCTAGCGCTGCCTCGAGATCGCGCATCCGCTGCCGTTGCGTCTCCGTCGGCGGATACAGGCTCCCCTGCACCACGCCGGAGCCGTTCAGCTCTTCGGCCAGCCGGTAGGCGGTGCGGCGGATATCTCTCAGTCGGCGGGCCAGGGCCGAGACAGAATCGACGTGGTCGATCTGTTCCGCCAGGACCTCGCCCTCAGCGGCCAGCGAGTCCCGCTCTGCCACTAGTCCACGTCTGAGCTGATCGGCCCGCCGATCCGCCTCCCAGGCCCGGCGCTGCAGGTCGAGCAGCGCGAGCAGGAAGGTCTCGCGCTCCTGCCATTCCGCCGGGTTCAGCGCGAGCAGCGGGTCGCCTCTCACGTCGACCGTCTGCAAGGAGCGGGCGCGGCCAGCCCGCAGGGTCACGGTGTAGGCGCCCGGCGACACGAAGGGTCCGCGCGGCGTGACCGGTCGTGGCAGGAGCGGCAGTGCCTCGCTGAGGCCGGTGTCGGGCTCGAAGGGCGGGGGCTCGTGCCGCAGGTCCCAGTTCACCCGATGGATCACGCCGGCGGACCCAGGGACGTCGAGGCGGCGGATCACGCGTCCCGTCTCGTCGGAGACGGAGATGCTGGCGGCATCGGCGGGACGCCTCAGGTAGTAGCTGAGAATCGCGCCCTCGACGGGATTTTCGCCAGCGTAGGCCGCCTGCCCGCGATAGGACGTGTCTTTCCAATACTGGAAGATCGTGGCCGGTCGGATCGAGAAGAGGTGAGCCGCTAGCGAAGCTACCTCCGCCGACCACTCCACCAGCGGGGTGAGATCATCGAGGATCCAGAGGCTGCGACCGTGGGTCGCGACGATCAGGTCGTCATCACGCGGGTGGATGACCAGGTCATCGTAGAGCGTCGTCGGGAGGTTGGAGTTGAAGTGCGTCCAGGTTCGGCCCGCGTCAGTGGAAACGAAGAGGGCGTGCTCGGTGCCCAGGAAGAGCAGGCTCGGGTTTAGCAGGTGCTCACGGATCACATTCACCGAGCCTTCGGGCGGCAACCCGTTCCTCAAGGCGGTCCAGTTATCGCCATAGTCCTCCGTCTTGAAGACGTAGGGGGCGAAGTCGCCGTCGCGATGGGCGTCGAAGGCCACGTAGGCGACGCCGGGCGCGCTCGCGGAGGCGATCACCCGGCTCACGTAGGTGCCGTCTGGGATGCCCTCGACGTTGCGAGAGACCTCGGTCCACGTGTAGCCGCCATCGCGGGAGACTTGGAGGTTGCCGTCGTCGGTGCCGACCCAGAGGATCTTCGGGTCCAGCGGAGACTCTGCGATGCTGGTGATCTCGCCGAACGACGCGGTCCCATCATTCTTCGACAGCATCGGCTGGAAACCCGGCACGCCGATCAGCCGGAGCGTGTCCCGGTCGATCTGGCGCGTGAGGTCCACGGTGCGGTCCCAGCTCACACCGCGATCCCGCGAGATGAACAGGCGGTTCCCGCCGAAGTAGACGACGCGCGGATCATGCTGTGACAGGAGGCTCGGCGTGACCCAATCGAATCGGTAAGGCGGCTCGCCCTCGCGCGGGTGAGGTTCGATGTCCACCCGATCGCCGGTCTCCGGATCGAGCAGGGTCAGCCCACCGTTCTCGGAGTTGCCGTAGACATAGCGGTAGTTGGTCGGATCCGGTTGGTGGTACATCCCATCGCCGAAACCGATCTGGCGCCACTCGTCGTTGATGATGCCGATCCAGCTCCGAGTACGACTGGGGCCCATCCACGAGTGGTTGTCCTGCATGCCGCCGTAGATGTAGTACGGGTCGCGCATGTCGACGCCGATGGCGTAGAACTGACCGATGGGCAGGTTGTTGATACGGATGTACGTGGCAGCGCGGTCCCAGCTCTCGTAGAGCCCGGCATCACCTACCAGATAGAAGTGTCTCGAATCATTGGGATCGATCCAGAGCGCGTGGAAGTCGCTATGCACGCCGACGTCGTAGGTAGGTCGGGTCGGCATGGTGCGGAACGTGCGACCACCGTCTTCGCTCATGTAGAAGGAAGTAGCCAGAACGTAGATCCGGTATTCGTTGGTGGGGTCGATATAGATGTGGCTGTAGTACATCGGCCGCCGGTTCAGGCGGTTGACCCTCTCCCAGCTCTCGCCGCCGTCCTCGCTCCGATACACGCCCGACTCCATCAGCGTGTCGGCGTGTTGAATGATCGCGTTGAGGACGCGCGGGTTCGTCGCCGCCATCGCCAGGCCAATCCGGCCCTTGTCGCCTGCGGGAACCCCGTTCTCCAGCTTCCGCCAGCCGCGGCCACCGTCCGTGGTCTTGTAGATGCCGCTGCCCGGTCCACCGCCGTTGAACCCCCAGGTCCGGCGCAGCCGCTGGTAGGCGGCGGCGTAGAGCGTGTTCGGGTTGGATGGATCCATCACCAGGTCGACGACGCCGGTAAGCGTGTCAACGAAGAGGACTTGGCTCCAGGTGGCGCCGCCGTCGGTGGTCTTGTAGACGCCTCGCTCCCGGCTGGGCGCCCAGAGGTTGCCGAGCGCCGCCACATAAGCGATGTCCGGGTCACTCGGGTGCACCACCACCCGCCCGATGTGGCGGGTCTCATCGAGGCCGAGATGCGTCCAGGTCAGGCCGCCGTCGCTGGAGCGGTAGACCCCGTTCCCCCACGATGTGCTCTGTCGGTTGTTCTGCTCGCCCGTGCCCGCCCAGATGACCAATGGGTCGGCCGGCGCGATGGCTACGTCGCCGAAGGTGCTGACTGGCTGGTTGTCGAAGATCGGCGTCCAGGTCGTGCCTTTGTTGATGGACTTCCAGAGCCCGCCCGACGCCGTAGCCAGGTAGATGGTCGACGGGTCGTCGGGCAACGCTTCCACGTCGTGGATGCGGCCGCCGGTCACTGCCGGCCCGATGGAGCGAAAGCGCAGTCCACTCAGCAGTTCGGTCGACACCGAAGCCGTTTGGCCCAGCAGTGCGGCTGGCAAGAGCAGCGCTGCGATTATCGAGGCAAGAGCGACAGAGAAGCGGGAGTGAGAGGACATGTGTCGTGCCTCCTGCATAGCCGTTATGGGCGCCGCCTGCGCGCAAGAGGGCTAGGCGAGCGCCTGCGGATTCAGTTGGTGAACAGATCGAAGATGTTGCCGAGCGCGCTGGTCTCGGCTTTGTAAATCTCGGTGTACTTACAGCGATCGCAGGTAACTGTCGTGAACTTCTTGTGCTGGACGTCGAAGATCTTGCTCCAGAAGCCGCCTGTTGTGCGAATCTCACCTGTCTCGCAGGTCGTGTTCCCGCACTTCGGGCAGCGGAAGTTGAAGCGGCTGGGCCGATAGGCGGTCATGCTGGGCCTCCTGATAACTCGCCCGCTGGGCTGAGAATGCGGCTGCCGGGTCGGCCCCTACAAGATAGCCCTACGTGGCGGGCGCTGGTAGCGCGCCAGCCGCACGCCGACTTGAGCAGTCCTGTGTTGCGTTCTGGACAGGTCGATCCGATAATTGGGTGGGCGATCGGTCAGCTACCTAGCCAGTTCCCCTGCCACAAAGCCTCAGGACAAATGCCATTCCCGGCCTGTCAGCTGGCCCAGACCGCCGCAATTCGAGACCCGGAGCCTCGCACATGATCGAGCCGCAGCAGAGGATCGATCGACTTTGCCGGCTGCTGGCGCTGGCTGTGGCAACCGCGGCGTTCGCCCTGCGGTTCAAGGGCGTCTGGTTCGGCTACCCACCGCTCGCGATGCATCCGGACGAGGGTTACCTGGTCTACCGTGCCCTCAGAATCATCCAGTTGGGCGACCTGAACCCCCGCTTCTTCAATTACCCGACCCTCAACCTCTACCTGTTCGCGATACTCTTCGAGGGAGTTGCCCTCTGGAACCGATTGGTCCTCGGCTTCCCGAACGTCGCGGGTATGCCGGTGATGGATTTCTTCATAGCCGCAAGAATCCTTGTGGTGTTCATCTCCACAGCCACGATCTACGTGACGTACGAGATGGGACGGCGCGTGATCCATCCCGTCGCTGGCCTGGCCGCCGCCACTCTGATCGCGCCGGCTTTTCTCCACGTCAGCAACTCATTCGTTGCAACCGTTGACTCATCGGTTGCCCTCTGGTCGTCGCTGGCTGTGCTGATGTCGGTGTTGATCTACGCGGATGGTGGCAGACGCCATTATTACATCCTGAGCGGGGGTGTTCGCTGGCCTGGCTCTGGGCAGTAAGTACACGGGGTTGCTCAGCGCGGTGCCGCTCGTCATCGCACACCTGCTGGTGGCCAAGAAAGACGGTTCGCTTCTGAACAAGGACTTCGCCATCGGCCTGCTCGCTGTGCTGATCACCTTCGTGCTCACAACGCCGTACGCCGTTCTCGACTACGAGAGCTTCCGCGCCTCTGTGAGCTTTGAGCAAGCGCACTACAGCACAGGTCATGCCGGCGCCGAGTCCAGCACCAGCACCAGTTTTCTGCCCTACGCCAAGCTCCTAGCACTCGATGGGTACGGGGTTCTGCCGACCCTGCTGTCTTTGGGCGGGGTTATCTGGCTGTCGGTCAAGGACTACCGGATGGCGCTGATACTCCTCGGCTTTCCGCTCTCCCTCTTCCTTTTCGTCGGGGGTTACAAGGTCCTCTTCATGCGCAACCTTGTCGCGATCGTCCCGTCCCTGGCGCTCTGCGGCGGGATCTTACTGTATGCGCTGCTCGGTTGGTTGAAGAATTGGGTCTCCGGCCGACTCAGTACACTCTGGGGCTCGGTAACGGCCTACGGCCTTGTAGGCATTCTCCTGTGCGTGAGCGTATCCGGACAGCTCGTCCGCTCCTGCCAGTACATCCACCTCATCAATCTGCCGGACACGCGTGTAGCCAGCCTGCTTTGGATCACGAAGAACTTACCGCCCGGCTCACGCATCGGCCGCGAGCATTACACTCCGCCGGTCGAGAAGCTGACAGACGACTACGAGGTCGTGTACCTAGGCTACTACGGCCTGGCCCGCTCACCAGCCGTAATCCAGACCCTGGATTACGTGATCCTCAGCAGCACGGATTACGATCGCTTCATCAGTTCTCCGGAACACTACCCGAGGGAGGCGGAGCTTTACCAGACCTTCTTCGCGGAGAATCGGCTCGTCAAAGAATTCGTGCCAGACAGCGTTACGCTAGGAGGGCCGACGATCCGGATCTATAGGGTCGCCCGCTGACTGGCTGACGGGGTGTCAACTCTTGAGCCCGGTCGCCAGCGCCCGTATGTGGTCGGGTGTCGTGCCGCAGCAGCCGCCGATCACTCGGGCCCCCATCTCGCGCCAGCGCCGCGCCTCCTCCAACAGCCTGGGCGGCGGGTACTCGTCGGTGAAATGCCATTCCGGCGGGTCGAAGCGACCGATATGCGGGTACACACCACACGGCTCACTCCGCACGGCGAGCAGTTGGCGCAGACCGGCCGTGGCATCATCCGGCGGTACGCAATTGACGAGAACGGCGTCGGGCTCCAGCGGCGCGAGCGCCTTCTCGGCATCCGCCATGGTCTCGCCGGTGAAGAGCGCACCTCGCTCGTCGCAGACGAAACTCACCCAGCAGCGCAGGCCAGCCTGGCGGGCTGCCTCGAGCCCGACCGTGGCCTCAGTGACGCTGTTCACGGTTTCGAGCAATATGAGATCGACACCGGCCTCGGCCATCACGTGCATGATCTCCCGGTACTCGCTGCGCATCTCGTGAGCCGGTGGCGCGAGGTCTGGGCGGAAGCACCACTCGAGCGTGGTCACGGCGCCAGCGATGGCGACGGGGCGACCGGCGGCTACATTGGCACGTGCCTCCTTCGCCAGTTCGACCGAGGCGGCAAGCATCTCTGCTGCGCGCGTACCCAGCTCCGCGGCGCCGACGTGCCGCATATGGGCTTCGTCGCGGAAGTGGCTGAGGAAGCTTCGACGTGCGAGCTGAAACGAGTTCGTGGTTATGACGTCGGCGCCCGCCCGAATGTAGTCCTCGTGGAGCCCGCGGATGGCGTCAGGCGAGCCGGTGACCTGATGGTCGGCCCAGGAGAGGTTGCGCCTGAGAATCTCAGTGCCGATCCCGCCATCCAAGATGATCAGCTCGCCAGCCTCGAGGCGTTCGCGGATCACATCATAGTTGCTCACAGAGCCTCCCGCAGCGCCTGGATATGGTCCGGACCTGTCCCGCAGCAGCCGCCGATCACGCGAGTACCAGCTTCTAGCCAGCTTCGGGCAATGTCGGCGTAGCGATCGGGTGGCCACGCCTCAGTACCGGTGAACTGCGGGTGAAACTCGAACTTCCAGGAAGGCGGATCGAAGGAACCGATGTGGGCAAAAGCACCGATCGGCCGGTCGGTTGCCGCGCGCAGCTTCGACAGCGCCAGCGTGATGTCCTCGGGCGGCGCGCAGTTAACCAGGATCACGTCAACGCCCCGCTCGTGCATCGCTTTCGCCCCCGCCACCAGCGACTCGCCGCTCAGGATCTCACCCTCGGGTCCCGGCACGAAGCTCACCCAGACCGGGAGCCCTGTATCGAGAGCCGCCTCGGCCGCCGCCTGCGCCTCAGCAATCGTGTTCATCGATTCCAAGAGCAGAAGGTCGACGCCGCCGTCAGCGAGCAAGCTGGCGATCTCGGCATGCTCGGCACGAGCCTGCGCCGGCTTCGGGGCCAGGTCCGGCCGGAAGCAATGCTCAAGCGGGGACATGACGCCAGCGATGGCCGCGTCGCGGCCGGACGCATCGCGGGCGGCCCGCGCGACCTCCACGGCCTTGCGGGTGAGCTCCTCGGCCCGAGTCTCGACGCCAGGCGCACCGATATAGCGCACGTGGTCGGGATTGCGGAAGACGTTCAGATAGACGCGCCGGTTGAGCTGAAACGTGTTAGTGCGGACCACATCAGCACCAGCGGCGAGGTACTCTTCGTGCAGAACCTGGACTTTCTGGGGATCGGTGCGCAGCCCATGCCAGCGCCAGCGCAGGCCACGCCGCACGAGCTCACTACCGATGGAGCCGTCGAGCAGCACCGCGGCCCCGCGGTCCAAAAGCGCGCATACTCGTTCGTAGGCGGGCACGTTCTCTCGCCGTTCCTGCTAAAATCGGGCAAGCCTACGACCAGTATGTAGCCGGGTAGGGCTGACGAGCAAGGGCAACCGTTCGAGGCTCTGGGGCCGCCATCATTGCGGCTCCACCGGACCGGGTTAGTTTGTCTCCGGCCCTAGCCTTCTCGGCCCTAACCCCAGAGCAAGCCAGGTCCCCGTACAAGCAGGCGGACGGGGCCCGTGGCGTGGTGATCCGAGCCCGGCCATGGCCCTATCCCGTCGCACAGCAAGGCACATCGCGGCCTGAGTCGGGAGATCTCCCATGCTGAGAGGTACACCGTTCCATGCGAGGACCGCCTCCCTCTGCCAGGCGCAGAACTGGCGGCGCTGGGCAGGCTACCTGGCGGCAAGCTCCTACGAACTCACGCACGAACGCGAGTACTACGCCGTCCGCACCTCGGCAGCCCTGTTCGACGTCTCCCCACTCCACAAGTACTTGATACGCGGCT
Source organism: Gemmatimonadota bacterium (assembly GCA_039586495.1). Taxonomy (GTDB): domain Bacteria; phylum Gemmatimonadota; class Gemmatimonadetes; order Palauibacterales; family KS3-K002. The sequence continues at coordinate 31,333 of JBDHKG010000045.1, forward strand.
CCGACGCCGAGCGGCTTCTCAACCGAGTCGTGACCCGCGACGTGACGAAGTGTGCGGTCCGCCAGGTCATGTACACCACCTGGTGCGACGAGGCGGGGAAAGCGATGGATGACGGCACGATTCAGCGCCTGGATGAAGACGTTTTCCGGCTGACGACCAACCTGCCGAACCTCCGTTGGCTCAGCGACAGCTCTGCGGGACTGAGAGTGACTGTGGACGATGTGTCCGACTCGACGGCCGCCCTGGCTCTCCAGGGACCCAACTCACGAGAGATCCTCAAGAACATCTCGGACGCCGAGCTGGATGAGTTGAAGTTCTTTCGCCTGACCTACGCCCGAGTGGGCGACATCCCCGTGACAATAACGCGTACGGGCTACACGGGCGATCTCGGCTATGAGATATGGGTGGACGCCCAGCATGCTGTGCGGCTCTGGGACGCTCTGCTGGACAGCGGAGAGCCGTATGGGATAACACCTGCGGGGATACTCGCGCTGGATATCGCCCGGATCGAGGCCGGCCTGCTGCTGCCCGGGGTGGACTACATCCCAGCGCACAGGGCGATCATCGATTCCCGCAAGTCCTCACCCTTCGAGCTCGGACTTGGATGGACGGTCAGACTGGAGAAGGGCCCGTTTGTCGGCCGCACGGCCTTGCTGGACGAGTGGCGCCGTGGCCCGGCCTGGCAACTCAAGGGTCTGGAGATCCAGTGGGGCTCGCTTGAGGCGGTTTACCGGGAGTTCGGTCTGCCTCCCGAGCTTCCAAGCTTCGCCTGGCGAACCAGCGTACCGGTTTATGTCCACCGTAGACAGATAGGTTATGCGACCAGCGGCTGCTGGTCGCCGACGCTGAAGAAGTACATCGCGCTGGCGCACCTGCGCTCGGCGTACGCGGCGCGAGGTGGCGAGGTGGCGATGGAGGTCACCGTGGAGCACCAGCGGAAGCGGGCACTGGCGCGCGTTGTGGATACTCCCTTCTTCGAGCCGGAAAGGAAGCGAGCCTGACCATGGGTGCGGCCAAGCGATACGACGCGGTGATTATCGGCGGCGGGCACAACGGGCTCATCAACGCGGCTTACCTGGCGCGGGCAGGCAAGCGGGTTCTGGTGCTGGAGCGGCGCCACGTGTTGGGAGGCTCCACCGTGACGGAGGAGATCTACCCTGGCTTCAAGTACTCGGTCTTGTCGTACGTGGTGAGCCTTTTGCGTCCAGAGATCATCCGCGAGCTGGAGCTACCGAAGCACGGCCTTGAGATCCTGCCCCTGGAGAGCACGCTCACGCCCCTGCCGGACGGCGACTACCTGGTGCGCTGGGCCGACCATGATCAGACCCGGCGCGAGCTGTACCGCCACTCTCCGAGGGATGCGGACACGTACGACGACTTCGGAAAGTTGATGTACCAGCTCGCGTTCGCGGTCAAGCCGATCCTGGGCATCGTGCCGCCGGATCCGACCTCGCTCAGCCCGAGAGATCTGCTCTCCCTTGCGAGAATCGGGAAACATTTCCAGGACCTGGGTGCAGAGCAGTTCTACGCTCTCTGCAAGCTGACGACGATGAGCTCGGCCGATTTTCTGGATGAGTGGTTCGAGTACGAGCCACTGAAGGCGACGATGTCGGCCAGCGGGATCATCGGCACTTTCTTGGGTCCCCGCTCGCCGGGTACCGCCTACGTGCTGCTTCATCATTACATGGGTGAGATCGACGGCGTGTTCCGGGCGTGGGGCTTCCCCAGGGGCGGGGCGGGTGCGGTCGCCGACGCCATCGCGGCGGCGGCCCGGCGGCTGGGAGCGGAGATCCGAACGGAGGCCGCAGTCCAGCAGGTCATCGTGAAGAACGGGCGAGCCGTCGGGGTGGCACTGGATAGCGGCGAGGAGATCCGAGCGCGTATGGTCGTGTCCGCGGTGGATCCAAAGCTCACGTTCCTCAAGCTGGTCGAGCCGAGGGAGTTGCCCAGCGACTTCGTCGATGCCATCCGCCGCTACAAGATCCGCGGCTCGTCGGGCAAGGTGAACCTGGCTCTGGACGACTTGCCGAACCTCACCTGCCTGCCGGGACGCGGTCCGCATCTGCGGGGTGCGATTTCGATCAGTCCCAGTATTGGGTATCTGGAGCGCGCCTACGACGACGCCAAGTACGGGAATTTCTCCCGACGCCCCTACATGGACATCATCATCCCTTCGATGATCGACCCTGGCATGGCACCGCCGGGCAAACACGTGATGTCGATCTTCGTGCAATATGCGCCGTTCGCACTGGAGGGCGGGTGGAACGACGAGCGACGCGAAGCGTTTGGTGACGTGGTGGTCGACACGCTGTCCGAGTACGCGCCGAATCTCAAAGATCTGATCCTCCATCGCTGGGTCGTCACGCCGTGGGACATGCAGGAGGAGTACGGGCTCACCGAGGGCAACATCTTCCACGGCGAGCTGGCACTGCATCAGCTGCTGTTCATGCGACCGGCGCCGCGGTGGGCCGACTATCGCACGCCGCTCAAGAACCTCTACCAGTGCGGCTCGGGTACTCACCCGGGTGGTGGCATCTCGGGCGCCTCAGGCCGCCTTGCCGCCCTGGAAATGCTGAGGGACTCATAGCCATGAGTGACGCATACGATGCCATCGTCATCGGTGCCGGGCACAACGGCCTGGTCGCGGCGACATACCTGGCCAAGGCCGGGCTGCGGGTCCTGGTGCTGGAACGCCGAGAGCTGTTGGGCGGTGCTGTAGTCAGTGAAGAGGTCTTTCCGGGCTTCAAGTTTGACACGGGAGCTCACCATATCAGCTGGCTATACCGCGCCGTGCTGAGAGACCTGCGACTCGCGGCGCGAGGGCTCGAACTCATGCCCTGCGACCCAACGGTGTTCGCACCGAGCCCGGATGGGGGCCGTCTCCTGCTGTGGCGGCGACCTAAGGACTCGATCGAGGCGATACGCCAGCACTCGAAAGCGGATGCGGACAGGTGGGAGGCGTTCGCCGGGTTGGTGGCCCAGGCGGCCGGCTTTCTCGAATCGCTGTACGACGCACCGCCACCCAACGTGCTGTCTCGCAGGTTCAGCGATCTGTGGAACCTGGTGCGAGTGCGCCGTCGCCTCCGGAGCTTGGGCCGGCGGGAGATGACGGAGGTGTTGCGGCTGCTTCCCATGACGGTCAGGGAGCTGCTCGACGAATGGTTCGAGACCGACCTCTTGAAAGGGGCGCTGGGCGCAGCAGGCATCAGCGGGATCTTTCAAGGGCCGATGGCGGCGGGCACGGCCTACCTCTTCTTACATCATCATGTAGGCATGCGCGATGGCGCCCTGCGGGGCACAACCCGCGTGCGCGGGGGCATCGGTAGCCTCGCCAAGGCCCTCGAGACAGCCGCTCGGGAACACGGTGTGAAGATCAGCGCCAACAGCGACGTCGAGCGCATCGTCGTAGCTGATGGCCGCGCGACCGGTGTGGTGCTGGTGAGCGGCGAAGAGATCTCAGCTCCTCGCGTTGTCTCGAGCGCCGACCCGAGGCGGACGTTCGGTGATCTGCTGGATCCCATCGAACTGGATCCTGGTGTCCTACGTGCGGTCCGTAACATCAAGTACCGAGGTGGCGTTGCCCGAGTGAACCTGGCGCTGGGCGAGCTACCGAATTTCAGCTCTGCGCCAGGCGAGGAGGCCGTGTTGCGGGGCGTTATCTCAATCAGCCCCAGCCTCGCCTATCTGGAACGCGCCTACGATGACGCCAAGCATGGCGAACTCTCCCAGGAACCCTACCTCGAGGCGTCGATCCCGTCGCTGACCGACCCCGGTCTGGCGCCTGCTGGCAAGCACGTCATGACTGTTCTGGTTCAGTATGCCCCCTACCACTTGAAAGACGGCGTCTGGGACGAGGCCAAGCGCGAGGCGCTGGGCGACCGGGTAGTCGAGACGCTGGCCCGCTTTGCGCCGAACATCGAGTCCGCCATTCTGCACAGGCACGTCCTGACGCCTCTGGACTTGGAGATGGCCTTCGGCCTGACAGAGGGCAACATCTATCACGGCGAGATGACGCTCGACCAGCTCCTGTTCATGCGCCCACTGCCGGGTTGGCACCGCTACCGCACAGTGATCTCGGGCTTGTATTTGTGTGGAGCGGGCGCGCATCCCGGGGGCGGCGTAACCGGCGCGCCGGGATACCACGCTGCCCGGGAGGTACAGAAAGGCTGAGACGAGTGACATTGGGGCCGCCGGGCTCCAGGTACTCCTACGCCTTCCTGCGGCGCAGATCCAAGAGCGCGGCGAGAGCGGCGGCAGCCAGCAGTACGACGAAGATGACGGTCAAGATCCGGAATATCGGCCTCTCCCGCACCTCTCTCACCAGGATAACCCGATAGGAGACGTTGCTCATCGGGTCAAATCCGAACACGTCCTCGCCGCTCGCACTGACGAAGTCGGGATAGAGCTCGAACTTGTAGAAGTCCGCCTGGCCGACCTGCGCGTCGAATTCCCCATCCTCAAGAAACAGATTCCGTGGCGCGTCCAACCACGTGATCCTACGGACTTTGACAACAGCATCTAGCGGCATATTGAAGCCGACGTCACGAATCACCGTCGGATACTCCGTCCGGTACGGCCAGACGTAGCGAATGCGGTGCAGCCGAGTGTGTATCAAGTTGCCGAACCGCCTCGTGAGATCCTCTGCGTCCCTGAAGCTGATCTGGAACTCCTGGTCATCAATGTCAGAGCCGGCGATCCTGCTCATCATCAGGATAGCACCGTCATGTATCGGGCTCAGAGTCCAGATGTAGTCGCGGTGGGCGTGGAAGTCGCCGTCGTAGTTGACGAACTCCGTTCCGGAGAGACGCACGGCCTGCCTGGCGGCCTCCAGATACTCCTCCGGCATGCCGGCGCTATTAGCGCTCGAACTCCGTACATCCACGGTCACCGGCGCCGGTCGCTCCCTGGCCAGCCAGCGTAGGTTGGCCAATGCCCGTCGCGCATCCGGAGCCCTGTTGATGTTGCGCCACGTCAGGAAGTCACCTTCGTCGATCTGATCCGGCGCCATCGAGTCGATGGCTGCCCGGATCCTGGCCAGGACACTCGAGTCCATGGAGGCGGAAGCGACGAGCAAATCGTTCGGCAGCTCGGTGAGCAGCTGCACAAAATGGACCTTGCTGCCGTATTCCTCGTATAGATCCTCAGGCACCTCGAACTTGGTCTTCGTACCATCCCACACTGCCGCTAGATCGTAGTGCCGCATCGCCACAGCTCTAACCAGGTCAGAGCTGCTGGTCCCCAGCTTCTTCGAGTGAATCGCCGTGTGGTACTCCGTCGACCGGGCCATATTGAAGATGCCGTGCTCGCGGAAGTAGAGGGCGGGCAGGAAGTAGCTTGAGGTGCTGAACCTATTGTGGTATATGAAGCTCGCTGGCGCCTCCAGATCCTTTAGGTACTCGACGAGAGTGGCCAGCTCGGGCGTGTTCGGGAAGCGGCCCTGGTTGACCACGAAGTAAGAGTGATAGGTCGTGCTACCGGTAGCTCTGCTGACATAGGTGGCCAAGATCTCCAGGTCGGCGCCCAGCATCTCGGCGGCGACCAGCGCATAGGGCGTCATCCGAGCCAGGAAGTCCCCTCTGTCCTGGTTCCAGTTGGCCAGCCTGTTGATGACCGCGTCATACTCCAAGGGTCGCTCCGACAGGGCTAGGATCCCGGCCTTCTCCTCCAGGTAGGTCCGAAGCTCCCCGTCCGCCCTCCTGGTCTCCTCGTCCAGCGCGACCTCGATGAAAGTCACCTGCTGCTGAGGCGCCGCGGACAAGCTTGAAGCGAGGAACAGGACAGCTGCCAGGCAAGCGAGCGTTACTTTTCCCATCTTCAGTGTGAACGGCTGGCGTGATGCCACAGCGGGACTACCCACTCGGTCATTGAGACGCAACGCCAACACCACGCTTATGGCCCCGACGGCAAGCCCCGCGATGATGTCGGCCAGCCAATGGATGCCCAGCACGAAAGTCGAGAGGATTATCGTCACCCCCAATGCCGCTACGCTGCGTCGCAGACGCAGTCGATACAGGAAGCTCAATAGGATTATCACCACGGTAAGGGACACGTGAAAGCTGGGAAAACAGTTGTCCAACGCACTCAGCGGTCGCACCAGCTCGATCAGCTGCGAGGACCACCGATCCGAGAGTAGCATCGCGCCCGACTCGGAATACGCCCAACGCTCAGGGACGGGAAAGAGAACGAAGAAAGGCAAGCTAATCGCATAATCGATGAGGGCCGCGAAGGAAAACACCCGGAATGCCGAGATGTCTTCTCGCCGAGCCAGCGCGAAGCCTACAAGCAAGAACAGCAGAGGCCAGACGAAGAAGTACGCGCTCGAGTAGCCGTACGTGGCGACTGCGTTAGTGACGTCGTGATAATCGAAACGGTAGAAGCCCTCGATCCAATGAACGGCATACGCCGCCTGGTGCCTGAGCTCCGACACGGCGTCGAGCCTTGTACTGACCCAGGTCTCAAGCGCCGTCTCCACCCAATTGAACAGAACGGCCACGCCCAACAGCAAGATCAAGCCCAACCTGCTGTTGAGCAAAGACACGCCTTCGTCAACCACCGGCAGCGCTGCGGTCACAGCCTGCTCGGGTGTGACTACTTGCTCCTCCTGATACACGCTCTCCGGGGTGGACATCGGAACCGTTTCGTCGGTCGCACCTACTTCTTCCATCGGGGCGGCTGTGACCGAGACTCTGATCTGCGCACTGTCCGGCGGAGTCGACATGAGCCGCATCGGCGTCGTGCGCTTCAGGCCTTGCGGGGTGAGATCGAACATCCAGGCCAGAACAAGGCTGACCGGAAAGCCCAGAACGGCCGCTACGACGACAACGTTGTAGACCCCGGCCGGGAAGCCCAGTGCACGGAAGCTGAGCCCCGTTGCCAATAGTGTACCGAGGGCAGCGACGACATAGAGGGCAGCAGCTCGGGGGACGCGGCGGCGCCGTAGCTCCGCAAGGAGGGACGGCGTGACCCAGTCGGGCAGAACAGCGACCGGCTGATCCGGTGGCGTCACGGCCGCGGGGGTCGTCAACGCCCGGACGAACTGCTCGCCGGTCGAGAAGCGGTCCGCGGGTGCCTTGGCCAGACTCCTAGCGATCGCCAGTTCAACCGACTCCGGTACTTCAGAGCGTGTGTCTCGAACTGAGGGCACCGGATCCATGAGATGGCGCGCCATGATCACCTGAACGCTCGGTCCCGTGAACGGCGGCTGCCCGGCCAACATCTCATAGAGCACGCAACCCAGGCTGTAGAGATCGCTGCGGCCATCGATCTGCGTGCCCGCCTCCAACTGCTCCGGGCTCATGTAGGTGGGCGTCCCAATGGCGATGCCGGTCTGCGTCAACCCTTCACCGCCTGCCTCTGTGAGCGCACGGGCGATCCCGAAATCGGCGACGACGGCGTAGCCCTGCGATATCAGGATATTCTCCGGCTTAATGTCACGGTGGACGATCCCGTGGTCGTGCGCGTAGCTCAGGGCATGCGCTACGTTCCGGGCGATTTGAAGCGCATCCTCAAGGGGCAACTGTTTCTCGCGCTCAAGCAACTCGCGCAGCGTCGGACCCTCGACGTAGGGCATGACGCAGAAGAGGAGGCCGCCCGCTTCGCCGGAATCGAAGATCGGCACGACGTGTGGATGCTGCAGCTGAGCGGCGATCTTGACCTCACGCAGGAAGCGCTGAGCTCCGAGGGCGGTGGACAACTCAGGACGGAGGACCTTTAGCGCTACCCAACGCTCATGTTTGAGGTCCCGGGCCAGATAGACCGTTGCCATCCCTCCCCGCCCGATCTCTCGCTCGATAGCGTAGCGATCGGCAAGGCTGGCCTTGAACTGATCTACAGGGTCGGGCAGAGTGGGCGTCATGCCGTGTCGCTCGCCCCTTCAAGGATAGCAGAGACGTCTGGAGCTGGAGGGGTGGTCCCGCCGCTTGTGAATATGCCGTCTATGTTATCGAGGCGCAACAAACATCCCGTCCTGCGTGCAACGGCCTCCCACCCAACACGCGCGCCGCGCCGCCTGTCGCCTGGACACCAGAATGGTCATTCCCCTTACTCTGAGAGATCCAGGTTGTCTAGGATGGGCAAGAACTCTCTACGGGCGCGTTCGACTCCGTCTATCTGACAGAGTATGTTCTCCCCTCCGACGACGAACCTCCCGTAAGCGAAGTAGACGGTGTACTGGATCAGTCCCTCATCGATCTGGTCGACTCGTTCATACAGCGGCCTGTTCTTGACGGTAACCGGAGCCGGCGTGAACGCAGCGTAGTAACCTGTGTCCTCCGCATAGCCGGGCGGGAACGGCGCTATCGATTGGGGCGTATGCTCCCCCTCGAGCAGCTTGTCCAGCCAACCCTCAGCACCGTTCGCGCTACACTTGTCAATAATCCAGACTTTGAAGTTGCAGTATCGATCCTTCTGATCATAGACGGCGTGGATGTAGCCCCTTGGAGCGAAAGCGGATGTCGGACTCCCGTCGAGTTGCCACATCTCTGTGACCTGCTCGGGGAACATCTCCATGTTGAGCAGCTCAGCGAAGTACATCGGCCGGCACGACGGGCCGATACAACGTGAGATTGACAGGAGCAGAAGTACACAGAGCGGAGCAGCTACGTGCTTCCCAGTCATGGCTTCTTCTCCCGGTCACCGTAGCAGAAGGGTCGGCGGCCCGGCTGGTGAGCCCATGCTCGCCGCAGCGTGGCGCGGAGCGATGAACGCGCGCGGTCTACATAGGCCAAGATAGGACCCCGAACCGTCGTCCAGCCACCAGGGGGCAAGAACCTGGGTCGCCGCTAGAGACCTCGCCCAGATCCCGTCTGGCGGAGCGACCGCCAGAAGCGATCCTGCAAGTTTGACCGCTATGTGATCCAGCGCTAAGTTTTCCGGCTTCAACTCGGCTTGAATCAAAGACGACGCAGCGTGGCAGGGTAACGGAGTCACAGCCATGGCATATAAGCCCATCGAGGACTACGGCATCATCGGTAACATGCGCACCGCGGCCCTGGTGGGTAAGGACGGGTCGATCGACTGGTTTTGCTTCCCGCATTTCGATTCGCCCAGCGTCTTCGCCGCCATCCTCGACGACAAGAAAGGCGGCCACTTCAAGGTCGCCCCGATTCATGAGGATGTGACCTATAAGCAGTCCTACTGGCCCGACACGAACGTGTTGGTCACACGCTTTCTATCCGCCGCAGGCGTGGGCCAGGTGATCGACTACATGCCCGTGGGGGCCCCTGCCGACCAACCTGGCGAGCAATGGTTGGTCCGGCGTGTCCAGGTCGTGCGCGGTTCGATGGCCTTCAAGATGGAATGCCAGCCGGCCTTCAACTACGCACGCGACAGGCATGAGACGTCCATTTCGCCGGATGGTGCGTGCTTCTACACGCCGGACCTCAGCCTGGGGCTGGCGACGTTCTCCCTGGAGCAAGGCCAGACGGCGGCCTTCGTGCTTCGCGACGTTCCGGGACCGGGCGGCTGTGGTCACGCTCTCTCAGCCCAGGAGTCGTTCGAACTCTTCCACAACACGGTCGAATACTGGCGGCACTGGCTGTCGAAATGCACCTACACAGGCCGGTGGCGTGAGGCGGTCCAGAGGTCGGCGCTGGTGCTGAAGCTGCTCACGTTTGAGCCCACGGGCGCGATCGTTGCTGCGCCGACCTGCAGCCTCCCGGAGTTCGTTGGGGGCACGCGGAATTGGGACTACCGCTACACCTGGATACGGGACGCCGCGTTCACCCTGTACGCACTGCTGCGAATCGGGTTCAGCGAGGAAGCAGCGCATTTCGTAGAGTTCCTGTATCAGCGTAGTCAGGAGCGTGATCCGGATGGATCGCTGCAGATCGCCTACGGGATCGATGGACGGCATGACCTGAGCGAAAAGACCCTGGCTCATCTGGATGGCTACAAGGGCTCACGCCCGGTTCGTAGTGGGAACGCGGCCTACACGCAGCTCCAGCTCGACATTTACGGGGAGCTGCTGGACTCCGTCTATCTGTACAACAAGTACGGCTCCCCGATCAGCTATGACGTCTGGAATGACATCCGCAAGTTGATCAACTGGGTTTGTGACAACTGGCAGCGCAAGGACGAGGGGATCTGGGAGGTTCGGGGTGGCCAGCAGCATTTCGTGTTCTCGAAGCTCATGTGCTGGGTGGCCCTGGACCGTAGCATCCGCCTGGCGGACAAGCGATCCTTCCCGGCTGACCGTTCCCGCTGGTTGAGCGTTCGCGACGAGATCTACGAGCAGATCTTCGAGAAGGGCTGGAGCGAGGTGCGGCAGGCCTTCGTGCAGTACTACGGCAGCGAGTCGCTGGACGCCTCAAACTTGATCATGCCGCTGGTCTTCTTCGCGGCGCCGAACGATCCACGGATGCTGAAGACGCTGGACGCCATCTGCCAGCTGCCGGAGAAGGGCGGGCTGGTCTCGAACAACCTCGTCTATCGCTACAACGTCGAGGAGACGGATGACGGCCTTGCAGGAGACGAGGGCACGTTCAACATGTGCACCTTCTGGCTCGTGGAGGCTCTGGCACGCGCAGGCAGAACCGATCCCGAGCGGCTCAATCAGGCGCGGCTCATGTTCGAGGAGATGTTGGGCTATGCGAACCATCTGGGCCTGTACGCGGAGGAGATCGGTCCCTGCGGCGAAGCGCTGGGCAACTTCCCCCAGGCACTCACCCACCTGAGCCTGATCAGCGCTGCCTTCAACCTGGATCGAGCGCTGGGCACGCAGGCTTAGTCCGTGCGGACCGCGCTTTCGGGACGCGTCGGGCCCTCGCGCGCTAGGGTGCTCAGGCTCGCTCCCGGCAAGCCTTTGTCAGGTCCTCGATGAGGTGGGTGACGAGGGCCGTCCAACCCGTTTGGTGGCTAGCGCCGAGACCGCGGCCTGTGTCCGCATCAAAGTACTCGTGAAAGAGTACGAGTTCGCGCCAGTGCGGGTCCACGGCGTATCGCGGGTTGTCGCCGTGGCAGGGGCGGTGACCCTGCTCATCCGGCAGGAAGATCCGCGCTAACCTGCGAGCCAGCTCGTCGGCGACCTCGCGCAGGTTCATCAGCTGCCCGGAGCCGAGCGGGCACTCCACGCGCAAACGGTCGGCGTAGAAGTGGTAATAGCGTTCGAGCGCCTCAATGAGCAGGAAGTTGAGCGGGAACCAGACCGGCCCCCGCCAGTTGGAGTTTCCACCGAAGAGCCCGGAGTCCGACTCGCCAGGGACATATTCCACCCGGTGTTCATCGCCGTCGAGGCGCAGGATGTACGGGTGCTCGCGGTGGTAGCGGGACAGCGACCGTATCCCGTAAGGGGAAAGGAACTCTTGCTCATCCAGTAGGTAACGAAGGACCCTCTGAAGGCGCGCCCAAAGCGGGATCGCCAACAGCCGGTGGGCGTGCCCATCCCGGGCGCCGGTCTCGCAGAGGGTGATGTGGCCCGTCAGATCCTTGCGGTCCTCGAGGAACCACTCCATTCGCCGTGCGAAGCCCGGAAGCCGATCGATGACCTCCTGCTCGAGAATCTCGCAGGCAAACAGAGGGACGAGCCCGACCATCGACCGGATGCGCAGCGGGATCCGAGTGCCGTCGATATGCAGCTGGTCGTAGTAGAAGCCGTCATCCTCGTCCCAGAGGCCGGTGCCGCCCAGGGTATTCATGGCGTCGGCGATCGAGATGAAGTGCTCGAAGAACTTGGAGGCCACGTCTTCGTAGGCCGGGTCCGCGGCTGCAAGCTCCAGTGCCATCGACAGCATGGTGGCACAGTAGAAGGCCATCCACGCCGTGCCGTCGGCCTGCTCGAGGTGTCCACCGATCGGCAGCGGCCGTGAGCGATCGAAGACACCGATGTTGTCGAGACCCAAGAAGCCTCCCGCGAACAGGTGCTTCCCTTCGACATCCTTGCGATTTACCCACCAGGTGAAGTTGATGAGCAGTTTGTGGAAGACCCGCTCGAGGAAAAGGCGATCCCGCTTGCCCCGGGCCCCCGCAAGCTTGTAGACCCGCCAGCAGGCCCAGGCGTGCACCGGGGGATTCACATCACCCAGGGCGAACTCGTAGGCAGGCAGCTGTCCGTTCGGATGCATGTACCATTCGCGCAGAAACAGGATGAGCTGTCGCTTCGCGAACTCGGGGTCGATCCGGGCGAAGGGGATCATGTGGAAGGCGAGATCCCAGGCGGCGTACCAGGGATACTCCCACTTGTCCGGCATCGAGATGACGTCGCGATTGAACAGATGACCCCATTCGTGGTTGCGACCGCTCAGGCGCTCAGCGGGCGGCGCCGGCTGGGCCGGGTTGCCTTCCAGCCAATCCCTCACCACGTAGAAATAGAACTGCTTCGACCAGATGAGGCCGGCCCGGGCCTGGCGCAGCACCGTGCGCTCCTCCGGCACGGCGGCGGCCGGCGTGACCGCATCGTGGAAGCGATCGGCCTCCGCGATCCGACGCGCGAAAACCCGGTCGAACGCGCGCCCGAACGGTGTGCCGACCTCTTCCGCCTCGGAATGAAGCCGGAGGCGAAGCACGACCGATTCCCTTGCCCCGACATCCAGTCGATACCACGCGGCCGCCTTGGTGCCCCTGCCCTCCGGGTTCACCGTGGCACCCCGGCCGGCGATCAGTAACTCATGGAACGCGTCCTTCACATAGGGCGCCGGGTTAACGGTGCCCCACAGCCGGGCGTTGTTGGTCTCGTTCTCGGTGAACAGCAGGTTCGGCGGCCTGCGGTCGGGGCCGCGGCCGAGCCGGAGGCGGTAACGTCCCAGCGTGGGGTGCTCGGCGAGGATCTCCGAGGCCCGCACGCAACTCATCACCGGTCGGCCGTCGTAACCGTCGCCGCTACGGCCCCAGGCCCAGGAGTTGCGGAACCACAGGGTCGCGAGAACGTGCAGGACCGCGGTGGCGGGGCCGCGGTTCACGACGGTGATGCGGATGAGGATATCCTCGGGCGCTGCTTTGGCGTACTCGGCAAACACGTCGAAATAGCGACCTTCAGCGAAGACGCCGGTATCGTCGAGCTCGAACTCGGGGTCCCGTGAGCCGCGGCGGCGGTTCTCCTGCACCAGCCGCTCGTAGGGGTACTCCGCCTGGGGGTACTTGTAGAGCGCTTTCAGGTAGGAGTGGGTCGGAGTCGCATCAAGGTAGTAGTAGCACTCCTTGACGTCCTCACCGTGGTTGCCCTCCGGTCCGCTCAGGCCGAACAGCCGCTCCTTGAGGATGGGGTCACGCCCGTTCCAGAGCGCCAAAGCGAAGGCGAGCCGACAACCCCGGTCGCAGATGCCGAGCAGACCATCCTCACCCCAGCGGTAGGCGCGGCTCCTGGCCTGGTCATGCGGGAAAGAGCGCCATGCATCGCCGTCGGCGGAGTAGTCCTCCCGGACAGTGGCCCACTGGCGCTCAGCGAGATACGGCCCCCAACGCTTCCAGTTCCGCTCGCGCCGCGTATCCTCGGCGAGGCGCGCGAACTCCTCACCCACGTCTCGCTCTCCGAGCCCCAGGTCCGCGGCTTGCGGGAAGCCGGGCAAGCGACTGCGCCTCAGGCTACCGTGACCTCCTTGCAGAGGTAAACGTCCTGAATCGCATGGAAGAGCTCTACCCCCTCCTTCATGGGGCGCTGGAACGTCTTACGACCCGAGATCAGCCCCATGCCGCCGCCGCGCTTGTTGATCACCGCCGTACGCACAGCCTCGGCCGTATCGCCCTTGCCGGTGGAGGGGCCGCCTGAATTGATCAGGCCAACCCGTCCCATGTAGCAGTTGGCCACCTGCCAGCGGACGAGGTCCACCGGGTTATCGGTGACCAGCTTCTCGTAGACCAGCTTGTGGGTCTTGCCGAAGTTGAGCGCGTTGTAGCCGTCGGCGTGGGTCCATGATGGTCCACGCCATCTTTCTTGAAGGCGGGATTCCGCAAGTAGCACCACAGGAACGCAGCCATACCCATCTCATGGGCGGCGGCGAAGGCCTCCGAGATCTCGATCACTTCGTCGCTTGAGTGGTCGGAGCCCCAGTAGATAGTGGCGCCCACCGCGGCTGCGCCCAAGTCCCACGCCTGCTCGACGCTCGCGAACAGCACCTGCTCGTACTTGTTCGGATACGTCAGCAGCTCGTTGTGGTTGATCTTTACGAGGAATGGGATCTTGTGTGCGTACTTGCGCGAGACTGCTCCCAGCACGCCCAGCGTCGACGCGACGGCGTTGCAGCCGCCCTGGATGGCCAGTTCGACAATCTTCTCCGGATCGAAGTAGATCGGGTTGGGCGCGAAGGACGCGGCACCCGAGTGCTCGATCCCCTGATCCACAGGCAGGATTGACAGGTAGCCGGTCCCAGCGAGCCGACCCGTGTTGAAGACCCGCTCGAGGTTCACCAGAACCTGCGGCTTGCGGTCGGAGCCCGCGAGCACACGATCGACGAAGTCGGACCCTGGAAGGTGTAGCATCTCCTTCGGGATCCCCTTGCAGGTATGGCTGAGCAGGCTTGACGCTTCCTCGCCCAGCAGATCCTCGATCTGCGCCAGATTAGCGACAGTCTCCACGGCCATAGCTTCTACCTCCCTCCTTGATCTCTATTCGCCTGTCACGTCAGCCCTTGCCGCCGAGATGCTGCAGCCTCTGGGCTGCCGCCTCATCGACATACCAGAGCAGCTCTCCGTCCTGAGGTCGGATGAGCTGGGCCGGGTAACGGTGCGGCTCGTCGCTCCCCTCCAGCACCTGCCGCAAGGTCTCGCCCTTCTCCGCACCGCCAACCAGGAACACTATACATGCAGCGTTATTGAAGACGGGGCAAGTCAAGCTCAACCGGTGCGCGCTCAGCTTGGGCACCCAGGTGGCGACGGCCAGGCGCCGCTCCTCGCGGAGGCCCCGCGCACCCGGAAAGAGCGACGCTGTATGGCCGTCCGCCCCCATCCCCAAGAAGACCAGATCGAAGCGGGGAATCTCGCCGGGGGCCAGGCCGAAGAAGCGACGTATTTCATCTTCATACCTGGCCGCCGCCAGCCCCGGATCCTCCAGCTCCCCCTGGATGCGGTGAAGGTTAGCCTCCGGGATATCGATCCGAGACAGCAAGGCCCGGTTCGCTGCACCGAAGTTGCTCTCGCGGTGATCCGGCGGCACGGTGCGCTCATCGCCCCAGAAGAAGTGGACCTGCCGCCAGGGCACCTGGTCGCGGTACGGCTCCCCGGCGAGCAGCTCGAACATGCGCCTCGGTGTCGAGCCACCCGAGAGGGCGAGAGCGAACGGGCGGCTGTCGGCCCGCCCTGCGGCGGTCCGGCGAACGAACTCTTCTGCAGCGCCGTGGGCCAGTTGCTCCGTGTCGTTGAAGACGCGCAGCTGGTGCCGGGCCTCGCCCATGTCAGTCACGGTTTCCCGGAGGCCACGAACCGCTCGTAGAGCTCGACCTCCTCGCGGCTGCCGATCACGAGAGGGACCCGCTGGTGGAGTGCCTGGGCACGCAGATCGAGCACGCGCTGGCTGCCAGTCGTAGCGCGGCCACCCGCCCGTTCAACGACGTAGGCGAGCGGCGCGCACTCGTAGAGCAGGCGGAGCTTCCCGTCTGGGTGCTGGGCGTCCGCAGGATAGAGGTAGATCCCGCCTTCCCAGAGGCTGCGGTGCAGATCACCTACGAGCGCGCCGCTGTAGCGGAGCGAGTATGGCCGACCGGTGGCCGGGTCGCGCTCGATGAGGTGGTCGACAAACCCGCGGACGTTGGCATCCCAATCGTGGTAGCGGCCCAAGTTACCGCTGTAGTAGGGACCGCGCTGCGGGCAGCGGATGTCCTCGTGGGATAGCAGAAACTCGCCTACATCGTGATCGAGTGTGAACCCGTTCACACGGTCCCCGGTGCTGAACACGAGCAGTGTGCTCGGCCCGTAGAGGACGTAACCAGCCGCAACCAGCCGCGCGTCATCCCGGAGCTCGGCCTCGCAATCCCTGCAGGCACCAGCTGCCGCGCGCCGGTAGAAGCTGAAAATCGTGCCGACAGCGCCGTTGATGTCGGTATTGGAGGAGCCGTCGAGTGGATCGACGCAGAGGAGGTAGGCCGCCGCGTCGCTGCAGGCGATCGTTCGCAGCTCTTCCATCTCCTCGGAGACGATGGCCGCCACCCGGCCGGACTCAGTGAAGGCATCGACGACGACCTGGTTGGCATAGACGTCCAGCTTCTTCTGCGCATCGCCCGTAGGATTCTCCTCGCCCACAAGGCCCAGCTTCCCGACCAGGGCGGCGCGTCGGATCTCCCGCGCCAGGACCTTCGCCGCGAAGGCCATCTCCTGGATCAAGGGGGCCAGCTCCGGATCGGCGAGCGCACCACACCTGTCTTCGTCGGTCAGTTGCCGGCTCAAGCTCGTGCCACGACATACCACAGTGCACCTACGCCTCGGCCCCCGGAGTCACCGCGTAGCGTGCGGCGCCCAGGAGCGCTGTACTCTTGTTCATGATCACCCGCACCGGAATCGCCTCGAGCAACGACCGCATGCGGCCCTTGGCGACGAACGCCTCCATGAAGCGTCCCCGCTTGAGCCAGTCAACGATGCGGGGCCCGATGCCGCCACCCACATACAGCCCGCCCGTCGCCATGATCTTGAGTGCAAGGTTACCGGCCTCAGCGCCGAAGAATTCCACGAACAGGTCGAGGGTCTCGACGCAGAGCTCGGATCGTCCTTCCAAAGCCGCCTTCGTTATCACCGGGGCCGCGTCTCCCGTGGCCTGCAATTCCTCTGCGAACCAAGCGGGACTTTCTGAACCGCGGTACTCGAGAAGAAAGTCGTACATGTTGGCGAGCCCGGGCCCGGAAACCAGCCGTTCCCAGCTGACGTGCCCGTAGCGCTTCTCCAGACACTCGAGCAGTGCGATCTGCAGCTCACCGCGGGGCGCAAAGCTGGCGTGGCCGCCCTCGCAGGCGAACGGGTGGTGGGCATGGCCGTCCCAATAGAGCCCTGCCTGACCCAAGCCGGTACCTGCGCCGATGAGAGCGCTGTTACCGGCGGCCGTGGGGT
>JBDHKG010000147.1:0-5619 GCA_039586495.1 Gemmatimonadota bacterium
AAACGGCGTGCACCGTATGCCCGACCATCTGCAGCGCCTGGAAGGGGACCATCACCTCGTAGTCCTCAACGTAGTCCCCCACTAGCATCAGTATCTTCTTCGCGGCCATACAACTCTCCTAGCTGAAGAACTCGATTACACCTCTCAGCCCTTCACAGAGGGCATCTACATCGTCTCGACCGTTGTACAGATAGAAGGAAGCGCGCGTCGTCGCGGTCACACCCAGCCGCCTCATCAGCGGCTGGTTGCAGTGATGTCCCGCCCGCACCGCGACCCCCCGATCGTTGAGAATCTGCCCCACATCGTGAGGATGGAGATCGCTCAGCTCGAAGGAGAGCACGCCTGAATGATCGCGCTCCGGACCGAAGGCCCGGAACCCGGGGATCTCCTGCGTTCGCTCCAGCGCGTAGGCGAGCAGGTCGTGCTCGTGTGCCTGGATCCGCTCTCGCCCGATCCGCTCCAGGTAGTCCATCGCGGCCGCCAAGCCCACCGCGTCGGCGATGTTCGGCGTGCCCGCCTCGAACTTGTGTGGCGGTCTCTTGTAGGTCGCCCGCTCCAGCTCGACGATCTCGATCATCTCACCGCCGCCCTGGTACGGCGCCATCTCCTCCAGCAGCTCGCGCCGACCCCACAGCACGCCGATCCCCGTGGGCCCGCACATCTTGTGGCCGCTGAAGACATAGAAATCACAACCCAGCGCCTGAACGTCCAGCGGCAGATGCGGCGCCGCTTGCGCACCGTCCACCAGAACCCGGGCGCCCACCCGCTTCGCGGCCGCGACGATCGCCTCGACTGGATTGATCGTGCCGATCCCGTTCGAGACGTGCGTCACTCCGACCAAACGGGTGCGTTCCGTCAGCAGCTCATCCAGTTGCTCGAGTCGTAACCGCCCTTGCTCGTCGATGTCGATGTACTTCAACCGCGCGCCCACGCGCTGGGCCAGCATCTGCCACGGCACGATGTTGGAATGGTGCTCCAGCACCGTCAGCAGGATCTCGTCACCCTCCCGGAGGTTCTCGTAGCCCCAAGCGGTGGACACGAGGTTGATCCCCTCCGTCGTGCCCCGTACGAACACGACCTCGCTCGGATCCGCAGCGCCGATGAAGCGCGCCGCGGCCTCACGCGCACCCTCGTATGCCCGTGTCGCCCGTGTCGAAAGCTCGTGGATTCCGCGGTGCACGTTCGCATGATCGCGCTCGTAGTAGCGCTCCAGCGCCTCGATCACTACCCGCGGCCGCTGAGACGATGCCGCGTTGTCCAGATACACGAGCCGGTGCCCGTTGACCTCCTGCTCGAGGATCGGGAAGTCCCGCTTTATCGCCGCTACGTCTATTGGCGTGTTCACGCGCATCTCGCCAACCGCACCCCTACTCCGTCGAGACCGGCTCGCCCTTGCCCTCCAGCGCCGCGTGCAACGTGTGCCAGGCGAGCGTCGCACACTTCACCCGCACGGGAAACTCCCGTACACCCGAGAACACAGCAAGCTTGCCAAGCGCCTCCTCATCGATCTCCGCGTCGTGCTTCGCCGTCACCATCTCGCGAAAGCGGCCGAACAGCTCCTCCGCTTCGGCCTTCGTCTTCCCTTTCACCGCCGCCGTCATCAGCGAAGCCGACGCCTTCGAGATCGCGCAGCCCGTGCCTTTGAACGCGATGTCCTTCACCCGATCGCCCTCCAGAACGACATAGACGGTAATCTGGTCGCCGCAAAGGGGATTGTAGCCCTCGGCACTGTGGTCTGCCCCCTCCAGCTCCTTGAAGTTGCGAGGGTTGCGGCTGTGCTCGATGATGACCTGTTGATAGAGCTCGCGAAGGTCGGACATTGGGAGCGCCTCCGGGTAGGCCGGCTGAAGCGGCGCGCCCTCCGGATCTCTGGAAGGCGCGACCGCCGTCCTAGCTCAGATTCTTCAAGATCTCGCCGTGTGGCAACCTGTCCGTAATCAGGCCCTCCACATAGCGGCGGATCGGCTCCTGCCTCATGCGCTCCAGATTCTCAGCCGCGAAGCCGAAAAGCAACAGCGTCCGCGCCCTCTCCAGCGGGATGCCGCGCGACCGCAAGTAGAAGATCGCGTCATCGTCCATCTGGCCGATCGTCGCACCGTGCGTGCACTTCACGTCGTCGGCGTAGATCTCCAGCTGCGGCTTGCTGTCCATCTGAGCCTCGTCCGAGAGCAGCAGATTGCGGTTCGTCTGCTTGGCATCCGTCTTCTGGGCGTCCTTGTGGACGATGATCCGGCCGCTGAAGACGCCCGTCGCCTTCTCGTCCAGGATGCCGTTGTAGAACTGCCGGCTGCCGCAGTGCGGGCTCGCATGCTCCACCCACATGAAGTTGTCCATGTGCTGCCGGCCGCGCGGCATGAACACGCCGTTGAGCACGCACTCGGCGCCTTCACCCGCCAATACCGGGTGCACATTGTTGCGGACCAGCGCGCCACCCAGCAGCACACCGTGGCAGGCGACGTTGCTGCTCCGCCCCTGCTGCACGCGCACCGTGCCGATGTTGTACGCCCGCGTGCTCTCGCGCTCGACCCTGTAGTGCTCGACCACCGCACCATCGCCAGCCACGAGCTCCGAGACCGCGTTCGTGAAGTACTCGTCGCCGCCCATCGACACGTACTCCTCCACGACCGCGGCTTCCGCCGCCTCGCCCACGATGATCAGGTTGCGCGGATGCGTGACGATAGGGCTCGACATCCTCGTCGTCGCGTAGATCAGGTGGATCGGCTTCTTCAGCACCGTCCGCGGGGGCACGTTGACGAAGCCGCCGTCCTCCATGAACGCCGTGTTGAGGGCCGCGAAGAAATCCCTCCCGTAGTCCACGTGCTTCGCTAGGTGCCGTTCCACCAGCTCCCTGTGGAACCCCAGCGACTGAGCCAGGCTGCAAGCGATCACGCCGCCCGGCTGAGCGCACGAGTCGGACAGCTCAGCCACGTAGCGCCCGTTAACGAACACCAGGCGCGCCGACTCCTGGCCCCGGAAGACGAACGGCGCCAGATCGTCCAGCGTGATCTTCGCGCCACCTGGTGCTGGACGGAACGTCTTCTTCGCCAGCGGCGCCAGGTTGGTGAACTTCCAATCCTCGTCCCGCGTCGTCGGGAAACCGAGTTCCGCCGACCGCTCGATCGCCGCCCGCCTGACGTCGCGCAGCCAGGACGGCCTACCCGCACCGTTCTGGAACCTCTTGAAGCTCTCGAGGTAGCCCTCGAGGCCTCCCTTGCCTTTCACCGCGGCGCTCACCGTCCGGGACCCCTCACGACCTCGCAGCGGCGGCGACCGCCGGATCCGGCTCGCCGGCCCAGGAGTAGCCGTGCTCCTCGAGGCGCAGTGCCAGCTCCTTGCCACCTGACCTGACGATCCGGCCATCTACCAGCACGTGCACGTAGTCCGGCACGATGTAGTTGAGCAAACGCTGATAGTGTGTGATGACCAGCATCGCCCGCTCTGGGCCGCGCAGCGCGTTCACGCCGTCCGCCACGATACGAAGTGCGTCGATGTCGAGGCCCGAGTCGGTCTCGTCCAGGACCGCCAGGCTCGGCTCCAACACCGCCATCTGGAAGATCTCGTTCTTCTTCTTCTCACCGCCCGAGAAACCCTCGTTCACCGACCGGTGCAGCATCTCGTCGCTCATCTGCAGCTGCTTCAGCTTGTCCTTGAACAGCTTGAGCGCCTCAAACGCGTCGAGCTCCTCCTCGCCGTGGTGTTTGCGGATCGCGTTGAGCGCCGCCGTCAGGAACTGGATGCTGCCGACGCCCGGGATCTCCACCGGGTACTGGAACGCCATGAACACACCCTCGCAGGCGCGTTCCTCCGGCCTCATCTCGAGAAGGTTCCGACCCCTGTACAGGACCTGGCCCTGCGTCACCTCGTAACCGTCCCGGCCGGCCAGCACCGACGCCAGCGTGCTCTTGCCCGAGCCGTTCGGCCCCATGATCGAATGGACCTCGCCGGCGTCGATCTTCAGGTTGAATCCCTTGAGGATCTTCTTGCCCTCAACCCTGACATGCAGATTCTTGATCTCCAGCATCTATCTTCTCTGCTCCCTGTCAGAATCGTCGACCCACCTGCCCGCTGAATCGACCGACTCCAACGCTGGCTCTCGGTCAGTCCGACCCTCGTTACTCGATCTTCCCGTGTGACTTCGAAGGTCGGCGTTCCGTGCTCGCTGCTCGGCGCTCCGCTACCTCACCCGACGCTGCCCTCCAGGCTCACACTCAAGAGCTTCTGCGCCTCCACCGCGAACTCCATCGGCAGCTCCCGGAAGACTTCCTTGCAGAAGCCGGATACGATCAGCGAGATCGCGTCCTCCATGCCGATCCCACGCTGACGGCAGTAGAACATCTGGTCCTCGCCGATCTTCGACGTCGAAGCCTCGTGCTCCATGCGCGCGCTCTGGTTCCTTACCTCGATGTGCGGAAACGTGTGCGCGCCGCACTTGTCACCGATCAGCAGTGAATCGCACTGCGTGTAGTTCCGCGCGTTCTCGGCGGTCTTCATGATCTTTACCATGCCGCGATACGTGTTCTGACCGCGGCCCGCCGAGATGCCCTTGCTCACGATCGTGCTCTTCGTGTTCCTGCCGATATGGATCATCTTCGTGCCCGTATCGGCCTGCTGCCTCAGGTTCGTCAGCGCCACCGAATAGAATTCGCCGACCGAGTTGTCCCCCTGCAGGATGCAGCCCGGATACTTCCAGGTGATCGCCGACCCCGTCTCCACCTGCGTCCACGAGATGTGCGAGTTGCGACCCAGACACTTGCCCCGCTTCGTGACGAAGTTGTAGATGCCGCCCCGGCCCTCCTCGTCACCCGGATACCAGTTCTGGATCGTCGAGTACTTTATCGTCGCGTCGTCGAGGGCGATCAGCTCCACCACAGCGGCATGTAGCTGGTTCTCATCCCGCATCGGAGCCGTGCAGCCCTCCATGTAGCTCACATAGCTGCCCTCGTCCGCGATGATCAGCGTGCGCTCGAACTGACCCGTCTGCGCCGCATTGATCCGGAAGTACGTGGATAGCTCCATCGGACAGCGCACACCCTTCGGAACGTAGACGAACGATCCGTCGCTGAACACCGCCGAGTTCAGCGCCGCAAAGAAGTTGTCGCTGTGTGGGACCACCGAGCCCAGGTACTTCTGCACCAGCTCGGGATGCTTCTGCACCGCCTCCGAAAATGAGCAGAAGATGACCCCGTGCTTCTCCAGTTCCTTCTGGAACGTCGTCGCCACCGAGACGCTGTCGAACACCGCGTCCACGGCCACGCCCGCCAGCCACTTCTGCTCCTCCAGCGGGATCCCCAGCCTCTCGTATGTGCGCAGCAGCTCCGGGGCCACCTCGTCCAGGCTCTGCGGCCCCTGCTTCGGAGCCGCGTAGTAGCTGATCGCCTGGTAATCGATGGGCCCGTAGCCGTACGGCAGGAAGGCCCACTTCGGCTCCAACCCGCCCTCGTACAGCTTCTTCCAATGGCGGTAGGCTTTCAGCCGCCACTCCAGCAGCCAGTCGGGCTCGTTCTTCTTCGCCGAGATGAACCGGATGATCTCCTCGTTCAAACCCGGTGGCGCAAACTCCTGCTCGATCTCCGTGACGAACCCGTACTTGTATTCGCGCTGCGCTAGGGCCTCTATGGT
>JBDHKG010000046.1:0-59023 GCA_039586495.1 Gemmatimonadota bacterium
CGCAAAATCGATGTCCGTGTAGGCGGTCATCATGATGACCTGAATATCGGCGTCGCGGCGCTTGATCTCCTTCAGGAGCTCGATACCGCTCATCCCGGGCATCCGGATATCGGTGATCACGAGATCCAGGTTGTCCGTTGACAGCCGTATGAGCGCTTCGTCTCCAGAACCTGCCGTGACGCACTCGTAGCCACCGCGCCGCAGCCTCTTCGCGAGCGCGACGGTAATCGCGGGCTCATCATCGACGACGAGGATCTTCGCCTTGCTTGTTCCTGTCTGTCTCGCTTCGGACATGGCCTTCCACGAAGCCGCTAGCTCTTGCCCAGTCCGTCCAGTTGTCGCAGCACATCGCGTATACGCTGCGCCATCGCTTCAATCGTTTCCAGCGACCTCCTCTGCTCGGCTGACAGCTGGTCCGCATCCATGAGCATCAGCTGTGTCTCCGCCATTATCGCGGTGAGGGGGCTATTGATCTCGTGGTGCACATTGCGAACGATGGCGATCACATGTCCCAACCGGCCTGCCTGCTCCCGGGTCTTCTCGATCTCCGACCTGGTGCGCTGCGCCTCAGCCAATCGCTGTACAGCCGCGGCCAGTACCGGATCACTTGCCGAGAAGGGAATCTGAACGAACACGCCGTAGTCGAGGAGCTCGAGTTGAAGCTCGGGAACCCAGAGAAGCGCCCGGTCTGGGTCGCCGATAGCAGCGATCAGGCTGCTGACCGTATCCTGCGGCAGGGTGCCATCCATAACCGTGACAGCCGGGCGACCGAGGGACAGTTCGTCCAGAGCCGAACTCATGTCCACGGCCTGCATGACTTCGCCTACGCCGCTCAGAGCCGCGACTGCCCGGTCGCGCCGTGCAGCATCGGCGCTCACAACAAGAATTGTGATACTCTCATCCGCCACTTGAACCCGGCCCCTCCTCGATGCTTTGGCCCTTAGGGCCTGCACCCAAGGGCAACGTCGCCCTGTCGGTCTTCTTCAGGAGCCGCACAAGCCGCACTCGGCGTTCAACGACTTTCTCGACAACGAGCTCGGCACCGGTGAAGTGGACGGTGTCACCACGCTTCGGCACATGCCCCAGCTCGCCGAGTATAAAGCCGCCCAGCGTATCGTAGTCGTCCAGCGGCAGCGTCAGACCGAACCGCTCGTTGACCTCGTCTAGCGGAGCGCCGCCATCGATGAGCGGCTCACCATGAGCACTCGTCGTGAAGATGGGTCGCGCGACGTCGTACTCGTCGTAGATCTCACCGACGATCTCCTCGATCAGGTCCTCCAGTGTGACCAGTCCGTCCGTGCCCCCGAACTCATCAACCACTACTGCCATGTGGATCTTCAGTCGACGGAAGTCCGCTAGAAGCTCGTACACTGACTTCGTGTCCGGCACATAATACGGCTCGCGCATGATGCGCGATACATCGAAGGCCGCCTGCTCACCAACAGCCATGAGCGGCAGGAGATCCTTTACCAGGACAATTCCCACGACCTTGTCCAGGTTCTCCTTGTACACCGGCAATCGCGAGAAACCCGAGCGGCTAGCTGTTTGGATCAGTACGTCAAGCGTCACGTCCGTCCGCACAGCGACGATGTCTGGCCGCGGCGTCATCACCTCCCGCACGATCGTGGTCGTGAGATCGAAGACACCGTAGATCATCGCCTGTTCGTCCTGGTCGACTTTGCCCAACTCACGACTGCGGCGAACGAGCAGCTTGATCTCTTCAGGGCTGTGTACTCTCTCCGCCTCAGTCGGCAGACGAACGCCGAAGACACGCAGGAGCAGGTTGGCGGACTCGTTGATCGACCAGATCAGCGGTGAGCCCGCGCGTGTGAAGAGGATCAGCGGCCTAGTCGTCCAGCGCGCCACGTGCTCCGGATGGAGAATAGCCGCCGTCTTGGGTGCTACCTCGCCGAGCACCACGTGGAGATACGTGATGACGATGAAGGCGATGGTCCCGGCCACGACGTGTCTGGAGACCACGGCCAGCGGCTCGGGCAGCCCGGAAAACAGGGTGACCAGACTCCGGGCGATGGCCGGCTCGCCAATCCAACCGAGGCCCAGAGAGGCCAGCGTGATGCCGACCTGGCAGGAGGAAAGGTAGAGATTGAGGTTCTCTTGCGCCGATCGAACCGTTCGGGCTAGGCGATCACCCTTAGCCACCAGCTGCGCCAGCCGAGCATCCTGCGCGCTGACGAGAGCGAACTCAGCCGCGACGAAGAAAGCGTTGGCGCCCACCAGT
Source organism: Gemmatimonadota bacterium (assembly GCA_039586495.1). Classification (GTDB taxonomy): domain Bacteria; phylum Gemmatimonadota; class Gemmatimonadetes; order Palauibacterales; family KS3-K002. The sequence goes on from JBDHKG010000046.1 coordinate 2,240, forward strand.
AGGAGGACCGCCAACAGCTTCAGGCCGACCTCAAGCGATGTCATTGGGGCGAGAACGAATGTGCCCCGGCAGGTCTGGCCGGGGCAAGCTGGCGTCAACCCCTGTCAACTGGTGTCCTCGTGTTGCCCGCGATTGGCACTCCCGTGGGGGATCACCGGCTCGCAGTAGCGAAGACCGGCCGCATGGAGCCGGGCTAGCTGCTCTTTCGTGACCTGGGGATAGCGCTTGGCCACGTACTCCATCGTTTGCCTGAACCAGGCCTCCCGCTGGCCCTCCGTCGCCTCCAGCACCCCGCAGTGCCTGATCTGCGTTTGCCCAAGCTTGCCTCCTATACCTACAATTACACCGCGCCCGCGGGCTCCGGCAAAGCCCACAACCAGCCGCTGTCTGGCGAACGACTTAATTATAAAGAGCCACCGTTAACATGCAAATCACAGAACCCGACGCCTCCAGCTTGCTCGACCCGATCCGCTTGGAGGTCTATCGGTCCCTCTTGCTGGCTATCGCTGAGGAGATGGGGGCCGCGCTGCGCCGCAGCGCTTACTCACCGAACATCAAGGAGCGTCGCGACTACAGCTGTGCGATCTGCGATCCGCAGGCGAACCCTGTGGCGCTAGGTGATCACATGCCCGTGCACCTAGGCGCCATCCCGCAGAGCGTGGAGGCCGCCATCACCGCTCAGAGCCTTGGCGATGGCGACGTCGTGGTTCTGAATGACCCCTTTCATGGCGGCACGCACCTTCCAGACCTCACAGCGGTGCGGGGCGTGTGGATCGAGAGATCAGATGAGCCCGTCGCCTACGTGGCCTCCCGAGCCCACCACGCGGACGTCGGTGGGCTCGCCCCCGGCTCCATGCCGCTGTCCCGCGAGATCTTCCAGGAGGGGCTGCGGATCCCGCCGGTCCTCCTTGTGCGGCGCGGTGAGATCCAGCGGGACATCTGGCACCTGCTTCTCACCAACGTGCGCACGCCCGACGAACGGGAGGGCGATCTGCACGCCCAGCTGGCAGCGCTCGACGTCGGCGTGCGCCGCCTAACGGAACTCGCCCAGCGACGCGGCGCCGATGCTCTTTACACCGCCTTCAGCGCGCTCTCGTCTTACGCCGACCGACTCGTGCGCGCCGTGATTGAGCGGATCCGCGACGGGGAATACCGGGCCGAGGACTACATGGACGACGACGGCACGGGCTCCGGGCCTGTCCGCATTGCCGTCGCGGTCAGGGTCCGCGGCCAAGAGATGCGTGTGGATTTCACCGGATCGGCGCCTCAGTGTGCGGGGAACATCAACGCGGTCGCGGCGATCACCGAGTCGGCGGTCCGATACGTGCTGCGCTGCGTAGCCGAGGCGATCCTTGGAGCTTCGCTTCCCGCCGGCGGTGGCGCGATGCCCGCCGTCACCATAGCGACCCAGCCGGGAACGATCGTGAACGCGCGGCCCCCAGCCGCCGTCGCTGCCGGGAACGTAGAGACCTCGCAGCGCATCGTGGACGTGGTCTTCCGAGCCCTGGGTCAGGCCATGCCCGATCTCGTCCCCGCCTGCTCGAGCGGGACGATGAACAACTTCACCGTCGGCGGACTCGACCCACGTACGGGCGAACCGTTTGCCTATTATGAGACGGTGGCGGGCGGCATGGGTGCAGGCCCGCAGCGCGCTGGGCTCTCCGGAGTCCACACCCACATGACCAACTCGCTCAACACGCCCGTCGAGGCGCTGGAGCACGAGATCCCCGTGCGGGTACGGCACTACTCGCTGCGCCGCGGTTCCGGCGGGGTGGGATTACACCACGGTGGAGATGGGCTGCGCCGCGACTTGGAGCTGCTCGCCCGAGCCCGCGTCTGCATACTGTCGGACCGGCGATTGCACGGCCCATGTGGTGCTGCCGGTGGCGCGTTTGGCGCTCCCGGCGAGAACTGGCTTCGGCAGGCGGGCACCTGGCGCCAGCTCGCCGGGAAGGTCACTATCGAAGCTGAGCCGGGCGACGTCATCAGCATCCGCACCCCAGGAGGAGGAGGATGGGGAAGCGCCGAATCCTGAGGGCGAAGGGCCCGCGGCGCGGCATCAAGACCACACGCATCGTTCTGCCGCGGGAACTGCACGCCGGCCGGCAACGGATGTTCTACTTCGAGGCCGGTGTGGGAGCCCCGGTCGTCATGATCCACGGGCTCGGCGGCTCTTCGCGCTGGTGGTTCCCGCTGTTTCCTGAGCTGACCTCGGCGAACTTCCGAGTGCTCGCGCCCGACTTGCCTGGCTTCGGCCGCTCACCCGGGCCCATGCTCCCTGTCGCCGAGGCGGCGAAGGCTATTATCGGCCTCGCAGACCGCATCGGACTGGCCCAGTTCTTCCTCTGCGGTCACTCCAGGGGCGGTGCGATTGCCGCACAGATCGCTGCCGACTATCGAGGTCGTGTGCGCCGCCTGGTGCTCATCGACAGCGCTGGTATTCCCAGCGTGGGACTTGGCCGCCTTATCGGGCGCCTGCTGCAGCCCTGGTCGTGGTGTCCGCTGGGATTCTATACGACGCTGCTTGGGGACGTGATCAAGGCCGGGCCCCAGAGTATGCTCGGCGGGCTAAGAGAGCTGCGTGACTACGATATGCGACCGGTCCTCGAGCGCGTTCGCGTGCCAAGCCTGGTGATCTGGGGGAAGAAGGATACTCTGACGCCACCCGAACACGGCCGCCGGATCGTCGACCGCTTGGCCAACGCACGGCTGGAGGTGGTGCCCAAAGCGCGTCACCTTCCCATGCTGACGCACCCGGAAACGGTGTCGCGCTTGGCTGTAGCTTTCTTTAATGAGGATATCAAGGAGGAAACACAGCGCGCGCCCTGAAGTACCACGCGCTGGCGTCTAATTCAAACCGAGCGCCTCGGGCGTCAGTCTCTCGCCCGCCACCCACTCGGTGAGCTCCAATGTCACCGAGCCAACCACCAGCTTCGACTTCAGTTTCACAGGTATCCGACGCTCGTCGTCGGTGATGAAGATCTCGGCTTCCCCGCCCTCGGAGAAGATGCCGCGGGTCTTGATGATCGGCTGGACTACGATTGTGGAGAACTCGCCTGCCGGTACTTTGACCGTCTCGCGGCGGAGCACCCTCAGGATGACGGGGTTACGGTCGAAGCGGAAGTAGCGATTCCACTCGTACGTCTCTCCCACTTCCAGAGGGATCGTACGAACGAAGTAGACGAACGAAGCCTGGTCCAAGGCGTTCGCCGGAATCGAATCGCTCTCGCCGTCGTGACGCTCCAGCCAGGACTCTTGCCTGTCATCGAGCTTGTAGAAGGGAGTGGAGCCCTGGATGACCGATCTCAGGTGGTATGTCGGGTGACTCGCTACCGTATCGATCCCCACCACCTCCATGAACGCCGCACCTACCCTGAGAGGCCCGAATTTCACCCGGAAGTCGAAGCGCTCACCGACGCCGAAGGGGACCAAGGCAATGGTCGTATCGGCGTCAACCGCAGGGTCCGATCCCCCTTGAACGCCCAACGCCGAACCTGCGATGAGTAGCAAGAGCGTGACTGCGATCAGTGACCTCATCGTCCCCTCAGCAATCCGATGTAGTCCCGCGCCGCCCGCCACAGCGAGAGGCGGCTCGGCCGCGTCCGCCGATCGTAGCGAGCCTCACACTGCATCTCCTCCACGCGCCGCGTGTGCGGCGCCACCGCCAGAAGCAACTCCACACTCGCCGCCCAACCATCGCGCCTCAGCAGTCGCTCGCTGTCCTTCTCCTTCAGCGCCTTCTTGACCAGGCCCACTCGGTAGGCCCGCAGGCCCGAGAAGGGATCGCTGATCTCCTCTGGGAAATCATAGCGGCGCTCCAGCCACGGCAGAACGCGGCGTATCCAGCGCACGGCCAGAGGCAGCGACTTGCCGTTGCCAGGTGTCGCCGCCACTACCAGGTCCGCGCCGCCCTCGATCCGCTTTACCATACCAGGGATAGCCAGCGGCTCGTCCGTGAAATCCGCTTGTAGCGTCACGATGACGTCGCGCCGCGGATACCTGCAGCGCTCGACAGCTTCCCTCAACAGCCTCTCCAGCGAAGCTCCGTGCCCTGCTCGGCGCTCGTTGCGCAGGATGACCAGCGGAAGGACTCGCACGTAGGGCGCCACGACCTCAAAGGTGCGGTCGCTCGACGCGTCGTCGAGGAACAGCACCTCATAGTCGCGCTTGAAGTCCGACATGACCTGCCGGATCTTCCACAACAAGAGGCCTGCGGTGCGCTCCTCGTTGTGCGCAGGAATACAGATATAGATCACGCTATCGCTTCTATCCGTTGGCCGCGCGCCGCAGACCTGCGGCGCCGCCTAGCCGTTTCACTCAATCTTGATACCAGACGCCCCCTCGCCGGTTCCCGGCGGCGCCGTTTTCCAGCGCCTATGATGCCAAAAATACTGCTCAGGGTAAAGCCGGACTCTCCGCTCCAGCTCACTCACCCACTGGCGGGTGAGGTCGAGGGCCTGCTTCCGCACCCCGGCGCCTTCCCGCGGCAAGAGCCTGACAAGCCAGACGTGGTAGCGCCGCGGCCCGATTCGGTGTGCGCCTCCCACGAAGAACGGTGCCCCCGCGCGCAGCGCCAGCGCTGCCGGCGCACCGTGGGTCGAGGCCAGGCGCCCGAAGAAGGGAACAAAGACGCCGCGGCTGCGGGCATCCTGATCCGCCACGAAGGCAACCACACGACCGGCGGAAAGGCGCTCCTGTGACCGATCTAATGCCCCTAGCCGGTCGATGAGCCCTATACCAAGACTTCTCCGCATCTCCTCCACGTAGCCGCTCAGCCGACGGTTCTTCAGGCTTTGCATCACCGCAGCGATCGGGAAGCCGAAGGCGGCGATGGCCGATCCGCCAACCTCCCAGTTCCCGAAGTGTCCGGTCACCACGACAGCCCCGCGACCCTCCGCGAGAGCGGCCTGTAGTGCCTCGCGCCCCTCGAAGACCTCGACACGTTGCCGCACCTCGTCGAGCCCGGCCCGGATGAGCGGGGCCAACGTGAGCGCTTCCTGTCCTACGTGCTCGAAGGTCGCCAGCGCCGTGCGGCGCACCCAATCTTCGTCACGATCAGGGAACGCGTTGGCAAGCTGAGTCTCGACTACCCGCCGTCGCCAACCGAGTCGATAGGCCAGCCGGCCCAGCGCGCGGCCCAGACGTTCACCCATATCGAGCGGCGCACGCTCGAGCATGGCGAAGGCGAGACGCACGAGGCAGTACTCGAGGAAATGGCGTAGGCTGGTCAGGGGACCGTCACTCCCCCACCTGCAGTCCAGTCGCTCGCGCGGCTGAACTGCATTTGATAGAGGCGCCGATACGGTCCGTCTCGTGTCAGCAGATCGTCATGACGTCCGGACTCCACGATTCGCCCGTCATCAAGCACGATGATCTTGTCTGCCCCCTGGATGGTGGAGAGACGATGGGCGACAACGATGACCGTCCGACTGGCCATGAGGCGATCAATTGCGCCCTGGACTAGCCGTTCCGACTCCGTGTCGAGCGCAGAAGTCGCCTCGTCGAGGATGAGTAGGGGCGGATCGCGTAGCAAGGCACGGGCAATCGCTATCCTCTGACGCTGCCCGCCGGAGAGTCGGACGCCGCGATCACCGAGCAGCGTATCGTAGCCGTCCGGCAACCGCTCGATGAACTCCTGCGCGTTCGCGGCATTCACCGCGGCCTCGATCTCCTCCTGGCTGTAACGGTCGAGTCCGCCGTAGGCGATGTTCGCCCGCACCGTGTCATGGAAGATCACAGTCTCCTGAGAGACAACTCCCAGCAGGTTGCGAAGCGACTCGAGGCGGATCTCCGCCACGTCCACCCCGTCCACGGTGATACGGCCTTTGTGCGGTCGGTAGAACCGTGGTAGGAGATCGACTATCGTGCTCTTACCGGCGCCAGAAGGCCCCACCAGAGCCACGACTTCGCCCCGCTTCACTTCGAAGCTCACACCCCTGAGCACCGGCTCATCGCTGTCGTACGCGAAATGCACGTCCTCGTAGACGACTTCCCGCTCGAATTGATGCACGTCGCGTCCTGTGGCACTGACCGGCTCCATACCTGTGTCCAGTATCTCGAAGAACCTGTCGGCAGCTGCCATGGCCAACTGCGCGCGAGCCGGGAAGGTCGTAAGCGTCTTGATCGGCAGCTGCACCCGTAGGGATATCGTCAGGAACGTGAGGAAAGCCTCAGCCGTGAGTTCGCCGCTGAACACGAACTGCGCACCCACCCACACGATGATGAGCGTCACAATGCTCCCCAGTATCTCGGACAATGGCGAACTCAACAGGCGGATGCGTTCCGCACGTACCATCTGCTTGAAGAACGTGAGGTTCGTCTCCTTGAAGCGTTCGTGCTCGAAGTTCTCTGCACCGTACGCTCTTACCAATCTCGCACCCGATGCCGTCTCCTGCAGCATGCTGGTCAGCTCGCCCTGCGCGTCGTAGGCGCTGCGGTATCCGCGCCGCAGCCGCCAGAGCATTGGCTTGAGGAAACCCAAGAACAGTGGGGCGACGACGAGGGCCAAGAGCGACAGCCTCCACGAGATGATGAACAATATCGCCACAAAGGCGACTAGCGAGACGGTCTGCCTCAGGACATCGGCTATCGCATAGGTGATGACCTCTTTCGTCTGGTTGGTGTCAGTGAAGACTCGTGCAACAAGCTGGCCGGTCTTCACGCGGTCGAAGAAACCCAGTGGCAGGCGCTGCAAGTGCCCGTACAGCTGGTCGCGCATGTCACGGACGATCCCTTCTCGCACAACCATGCTGAAGACCCTGGCCGCGTAGAACAGCGCGTTCTTGAGCAACAAGGCTACCAGCACGAGGATGATGACGTTGCGCAGCGAGACCCGCGGGTCTGCCCCACCGATAAAACCGCCAACTGTGAACTCCAGTACCTTCTCTACCAGATCGCCGGCCGCGGGCAACACGGCCACCTCCCCGAACAGCGACCGCAGGAACGGGATCAGGAGAATCATCGTGAACCCGTCCAGCAGCGAGCCGAGCGCCATCGCCGCCAGGCTGGCCACGAAGAGCAGCTGATACGGACGGAGGTAGCGAACGAGTCTACGGTAGAGCTTCAACGCGTCTCACCGCGGGGTTTGAGCAGGGCCACGGGTAGGATCATCTCGTCCGGACTGATCCCGCCATGCAGGAAGCTGTCGCGGTAGCGCGACTGGTATTCCCGGAGCTTGGTCGGGTAGACGAAGAAGTAGTCTTCACGAGCGATAAGATAGTTCGTCTTCAGACCACCACGCGGCAGCCGAATCGAGGCGCCGTCCGCGACAGCAAAGACGCTCTCGGAATCCTCGGCCCGGAGGTCGTCGCCAAACTTGTAGCGCAGGCTGAGTGTCGCATCACGCTTCGCGAACACGGTGGCCGACCGGTGGCAATGAACGGAACCGTGGTCTGTCGTGAGCAAGACGCGCACGCCACGCGAGCGGATCATCCGCAGTGCTTTGCGCAAGTCCGAGCCCTCGTACCAGGCGGCCGTCAGACGGCGCAACGCCTCCGCGTCGCGTGCCATCTGGAACAGCAGCTGCGACTCAGCGCGACCATGCGTCAACAGATCCACGAAGTTGAAGACCATGGCGATCGCGCGTGGCTCGTCGAGCAATGCAGGCAGGCGTCGCAGCATGGCCTCGCCGTCGCTCGCCGTGTGCATCTTCTCGTAGTGGGCAGCTAGAGATCCATCAGTAAGGCGTTGGATCTGTTCGACGAATAGCTCATCTTCGAACGAGTTGAGGCCTGATTCTTCATAGGTTTCAGGCCAACCGGGGCGACGCTTGGCCAGATCGTCCGGGAACAAGCCACTGAAGATCGCGTTGCGGGCGTACGGGGTGGCACTGGGCAGGATTGAGAAGTAGAGGTCCGCCTCCACTTCGAAATCCTCACTGATCGTCGTCTCCAGCGCCCGCCATTGATCCAGCCGCAAGCAGTCGACGACGATCAGCACCGCAGGCTCGCCGCGGGCTAGCAGTGGCAAGAAGAAGTGGGGAACCACGTCGACAGACAAGTACGGGCGGTTTCGGCGCCCTCGCGCCACCCAGCTTCCGTAGTTGTCGACGACGAAATCACAGAATCCCCGCCGTGCGTCACCCGAGAGCGTACGCAAGGAGTCGACTAAGCCACGCTCTTCCGCAGCGGTCAACTCAAGCTCCCAATCGACGAACTCGGAGTACAGATCGGTCCAATCGCGCCAATCCTTCGCCAGGTCGATACGCGCTCTCATGTCAGAGTACGCGCGAACGAAGTCACGGGTCAGCTGCTCGTGTCGTAGGCCTGGACCCTCCAGGATCCTCGCTACCACGGACAAGACCTGCCGAGGGCTCGTGGGCTTGACTATGTAGTCCTCGACGCGTCGGGCGATTGCCTCGGTGAGCGTCGCTTCCTCTTCGCTCTTCGTAACCATGACTACGGCAACCCGTGAGTCGACACTACGAATCTCCTGGAGCATCTCCGTGCCGGTCCGCCCCGGCATCTGTTCGTCCAGAAGAATGAGGTCGTAGTTGCGGCGGCGAAGCTGGCTCAGCGCGTCGTCACCGTTGGGCAGCGTATCGACTTCGTAGCCGCGCTGCTCGAGGACCAGACGGTGGGGAAGCAGGAGATCGACCTCGTCGTCAACCCAAAGGATTCGCCCCCTAGCCCTTTTCCTACCCTCCATCACAGCTTCCACGTGTAACTGTACCAGGTGGCGACGGCCCTGCCTGCCCGCAAGGCGGGCTCGAACACCCAATCGTGCGCTTCCCTGGTCAGGTCCTCATTGTAGTTGCTGTCGGGCGTCGGTGGGTCCAGCCGCACGCTATCCACCTGGCCCGCCTGGTTGATGAAGACCCAGACCGTCACTTCGCGCCCGCGCACTGACGCAGGCCGGTCGAGTGGCGCCATGATCACGCCCCTGGGGACAGGTGGGATAAGCCGGCGCAGGCCGGACATCGCGTTCCCGGCGTCGCCACGCCCTTCGCCGCCCGGCAGGCCGGGACCCGACTCCGGGCCCTCACGCTCGCTCTCCCCCGGATCGCGAAGCTCGAGCTCCTCCGGCGGCTCCAACTGCACCGGTTCCACGATTGGGGTCTCCGGACGCGGCGGTATCTTGATTTCCACCGGCGGCCGCAACAGCACCGCCCTTGTGCTCCCGCCGCCCGGCGCCGCCAAGGCATCGCCGCTTGCCGGCCCCGCGGCCGCATACGGGGTCAACCGCTCGGGTCCCGTCTGGAAGAGGAGGAGGAGGCTCAGATGAATGAGAACGGACAGCAGCACCCCCACGCGCCACACCCTGCGCTCCCGGCGCAGACGCTGTCCAATCCGTTCCACCGCCATCGATGCACGTTCGCTCGCCGTCAACGAGCCAGGTCCGTCGCTCCGGCCACGTGCTGCAGATCCAACTCGGCAATCTGGACGCGTTGTCCGTCCCGATCGAGTATCCACACTGCCCCGCTGTCGTCGACCACCACGTCGGTGACGAAGCGCACCTCACGCGCGACCCCCACCACACGCGGCTCCGACCGGCTCACGTCTACCACCGCCATACCTTCGGGTCCGGCGGCGACATAGAGGAGATACCCAGCCAGATCCGCAGCGTAGGCGAATCTGACCCCCGTATACTCTGATACCACGCGCGGCGCTGTCGGATCCGTCGCGTCGAGCAGGAACACCCCTCTCGTTCCGGCTGCTACGGCCAAGCGGCTACCTGCGGCTCGCACAGTTCGACCCGCAGCGGGCAGGACGACTTCCCCTAGCCTCTCCAGACTGGGGGAATAGGAGGAGAGACGATCCTCCACCAACACCCAGCCGATGCGCCCGAAGTCGCTAAAGGTCATGTCGGTAACGAAGTCCCTCTGCTCGAAGGCGCCCAAGCGCTCCAGGGAGATCTCGTCTTCCTGCCTCCCGACCTGAAGCAGGCGCAGCGAGTCCGCGCCGGCAACGGCCAGCTGACCGGCGAAGACCTCCATCGTACCACCGCCGCGCTCATCGATCACTTGCCCCTGCGCAGAATCGTCTTCCAGTGGAAACCCGATCAGGTTCGAGAAGGTGCTGAGCACCAGCAAATCGAGAGCCGGCAGGACCGCCGAGTCCTCAATCCCACGCACCCGGGCGCCCCGACTGAGCACGGTGCCATCCCTTAACACGACCCGCGCGCCGCCAAGCCCAACTACGGCGGCGCCACTCGCGAAACCGGACATGCGGTCCGGCACCAGGCCCAGCGGCACGTTCTGGAACTCGTACTCGAGCGACGGGCCGGCAGCCATGCGCCGGGAATACCTCGAATCCAGCTCGGCCCCGATGAGGAAGCCGACGGCCCCGCCCATGATACCCGCGACGATCCCCACACACGCCTTGCTGGTGCAGACCGAATTAACCGTGCTTCCCTCGTTGAAGCTGTAGGCCGAGACGCCCACTGCGATGGCTGCACCTACAGCAAACAGCCAGCGCCGGTTCTTCTTGAGCGCCTGCGCCTCCGCCATCTCGGGACCGGCGAGGACAGCCAAGGTCAGCACCAGGGCTAGCGAGCGACGCACGCGTGTTGAGCCGATGAGCCCTGCCAACATAGACCTACTCCTTCTCGATGACTTGGAAAGCACGTTCTCGGCTGACCAGCTGCTCGCCCAGGCGGTCCCAGATCCTCAACCTGATCTCGTACTCCCCGGCGGGCACCTCCTTGGGATCCAACGCGAGGTACTCCGTCACCCGATCCCGGCCATCAAGCCGCACCTCGCGGCTGAACCGCAGCTCGAGCCGGTCGTCACCGACGATACTGAAACCCCAGGCGTCGGCCAAAGCACCGAGGAGCTGGCTGATGGCTCCACCGCGCTGGAGCCTCTTCACCCTCACCTGCAGGGCCACGTCGTAGGATGCGAATCCCTCCGGATCCCGGGCGAGCCCGTATAGCTCGTAGTAGATGTGCACAGGCTCACCCGGCAGGTACTCCAATGCTGGGTTGACCTGGATGTCGTAGTCGAAGCGTGTCTGCGGATCCTCCACCAGCGGCCTGATCGCGTCAGCCACCAGGATGTCGCTCAGCCTGAGGGAGTCTTCGGAGAACGCCAGAACGGTGAAGGTGTCCCGTGCCGCCGCCGCACGCCAGCTGACCGCATCCCGTGTCTCAACCGCCGCCACCAAGAAGTCGGCCGGCGGCATGATAACTCGCCAACTCCGGTACTCGTTCGTCTCCGATGACTCGGCATAGGTCACCACTTCCGTGCCCACACGCCGCAGGAAAACCTCGCCATATCGATCCAGCAAGAACAGGCCGACTTCCAGCTCCCCCTTTTCCAAATCCAGGTCCTGCGCCATGCCGACCAGCGGCAGGGCCGCATGGATCTCCACGGCCACCTCGTCCGGCGTCTCGCCCCGAAACCGCGCGATCTGAACCGGCAGCTCTAGCAGTTCTGGGATGGACGGGATGTTCTCATACTCCGCGGGCATAAGAGCCCGGTAGCTCTCGGCGATGAACTTGTAGTCGCCGGCGAACCGCGCATTCAAGTAGCCCGGCATCTGTTGGAAGATGAAGACCGGCCCGTCCCGGCCGTAGCTCCAGATGATCGACCTTCGCCCTACCGCGTATGGGTTCCCCCGACTGCTCACATCAGGGCCGAAAACCCCAATGTCATCAGGCGGACCGTAGCGTACGAAGACGATCCCACGATCCGTCTCCCAACCGCGCAGCCCGACTTCCGGTCCCGCGAATCGCAGGTCGGCGTACGCCACCCGGGCGACGTGCTCGAGGCGTCGCTCATTCGCGTTGGTGAGATACAGAGGGTCGGTCAGCCGCCAGTAGCGCGCATTGAACTCGGCTCGCCCCTCCTCACTCAGATCAAGGTAGTCCTCCGCCGCCTGCCGCCGCATCACCGGCGCGAGGTTCTCGATCGCCGCACGCTCGTCGTCCGGTAGTCGCGCCAGACCGTCATCAAACGCCTCCGCTGCCTCATCTTCCCGACCGGCGGCGTGCAGACCGAGCCCCAAGAAGAGGTAGGGCTCTGGTCGCTCCGGATGCTCCGCCTGCAGCTTGCGCGCCAGGTTCAGGTATTCGGCTAATCTGAGCTCGTCGAACAGATAGCCCATCAAGCGAATCGCCGCACCGACATGCTTGGGGTCGTGCCGTAGCGCCGCCCGGTAGTGCTCGAGCATCTCCTCCTTCGCCACCTCTCCCGAATCCTCGATCGGCGGCGCATCCTCCAGATAGCCCTCAGCGTAACGCGATGGCCGCACATCGAACAGCCTGTAGAATTCCGTGACAGGCGGTCCACGGAGAAACGGGCGAAAGCGCCGGTGCCGCTGGCTCTCGTACTCCAGCTCCCTGATGTACCCGATGTTGAAGTGGATCTCCGCCAGGACGTCCGGGTCGCCCTGCTCTTCAGCCAACGACAGGGCGCGGCCGAACAGACGGCCGGCGTCCACTTTCATGTGCTGTTTCAGCCGAAGCCGAGCCAACTCAAGCAAGTAGCGTGGATCGGACGGATTGAGCCGGAGGGCCTCGAGCAGGGCTCGCTCGGCCTTCAGCCTGTCGCGGAACTCGGTCTCGACGGAACTCGCCCGATGGCTGTACAGCCGACCCATGTGGTAGTAGGCGTCCGCCAGCGAAGGGGCCGCGTCGGTCGCTCTTTCGAACTCGGCGAAGGCAAGCAGCGTATCACCCGCAGAGGCGTAAGCGAGGCCGCGCTCGATGTGCTGGCGGGCCAAGTCCTCTTGCGCCTGAGCGGCGTGTGCGGCTACGACCAGCCACGCCGATAGCAGGAGAGTGGTAACGTGCCTCACGGCTGCGGTCCTTCAGATCAACGCTGTCGAGAACCCGCGCTCATTAATACTAGGCTTCGGTGTGGCAAAGGAAAAGGGCGCAGAGCACGCCCCGTAACTGTAAGACCGCCTTGTACCTGGCCGCGGTCCGTCGCGGGCCGCTCTGTTGCGGCGGGCAGCTGTGCCGCCGCCCCAGGAACGGCAAACGGCGCCGTCCAGGTTCCCAAGCCCTTGCCCAACCTCCCCCCGGCAGCCAAGTTGGCCAACGCCCTGGCAATAGCTGTGTGTGACCGGTTATCCGGTGGGTGGGGTGCTGCATACGAGCCAGCGGAGAGAAGAACATAATGGGGCTGGAAGGGGCAGTCCTAATTCCCGTTCTGATCCTCGCGAGCGCGGCGATCCTCTACTACGGGCTCCTGGAGGCGCGGGCGCGCCAGCTCGAGAAGCGGCGCGGGGACGAGATTTCCGCCGGCTGATCCGATCTGAAGCTCAGCGTGGGAGGCTCCAATGCACGGGCTGTTCGATCGGCTGCGAGCCGAGATCCACGAAATGCAGGAGCAGGGGGTCTACAAGCAGCTGATCCACCTCGATTCGCCGCAGGACGCCGTGGTGAAGATCGAGGAGACCGGCGGTGAGGTGATCAACCTTTGCTCCAACAACTATTTGGGCCTCTGCAGCACTCCGGAGGTAGTCGAGGCAGGCCGCGCGGCATACGAGCAGTACGGTGCTGGGACCTCGTCGGTTCGATTCATCTGCGGCACCTTCACCCTGCACCGGAAGCTGGAGGAGAAGATCGCCGACTTCCTCGGCCTAGAGTCTGCGCTAACGTACGTCTCGTGCTGGAACGCCAACACCGGGCTCATGCCGACATTTCTCGAAGAAGAGGATGCCCTGATATCGGACGAGCTGAATCACGCCTCGATCATCGATGGCGTACGCATGACCCGCGCGAACCGGAGAATCTACAAGCACTCCGACATGAAGGAGCTGGAGCACGCGTTGAAGGAGAGCAAGGGTGCGAGGAATCGCTTCGTCATCACCGATGGCGTCTTCTCCATGGAAGGTGACATCTGCAGGCTGCCGGATATCCTGGAGCTGGCCGAGAAGTATGACGCCGTGGTGGCGATCGATGACTCACACGCGACGGGCGTCCTGGGCGCCACCGGGCGTGGTACGCCGGAACACTACGGGCTCCACGGCAGGGTCCCGGTCATCACCAGCACGCTCGGCAAGGCCCTGGGCGGCGCGGCCGGAGGTTTCACCGCTGGGCCTGCCGAGCTGACCGACTATCTGACGCAACGCTCGCGACCGATGCTGTTCTCGAACGCGCTACCGCCGGCCACGACCGCGCATTCGCTGGCGGCGATCGAGTACCTGGACAAGCATCCAGAGCTGATCCAGAAGTTGAGGACGAACACCAAGTATTTCCGCGAGAAACTGCTAGAAGCGGGGTTCAAACCGATCGAGGGAGAAACCCCCATCGTGCCGATCATCATCGGCGAGACCGCCGAAGCGATCCGTATGAGCAAGACCCTGCTCGACGAAGGCGTATTCGTGATCGGCTTCGGCTACCCTGTCGTGCCGCACGGCACCGCGCGCATTCGCTGCCAGATTTCGGCGGCCCACGAGATCGAGCATCTCGACGCCGTGCTTGACGCCATGAAGAAGGTGGGCGCCAAGTTGGGAATCGTCTGAGACGGTGGCCATGGCACGCATCGCACCGAGCATACTCAGCGCCGACTTCACGCGACTCGCCGAGCAAATCGCCCAGAGCGAAGCAGGCGGCGCCGACTGGATTCACGTTGACGTGATGGATGGCCACTTCGTGCCCAACATCACGATCGGGCCGTTAGTCGTGGAGGCGGCTCGGCGATCCACCAAGCTGCCCCTCGACGTCCATCTGATGATCGAGAACCCCGATCGTTTCCTGACCCAGTTCGTGAGCGCCGGCGCCAATTGGCTCACGGTCCACCAGGAGACCTGCCCTCACCTTCACCGTACCGTTCAGCAGATTCGTGAACTGGGCGCCCGGCCCGGCGTGGCGATAAACCCGGCGACCCCTGTGGAGACGCTGATCGACATCCTCCCGTTCGTGGATCTGGTGCTGGTCATGACTGTAAACCCCGGTTTCGGCGGGCAGTCGTTCATCCCCGAGTGCCTCTCGAAAGTCACACGCCTGGCCCGACGACTTGCGGAGCATGGGCTCACCGGTCTCGAGATCGAGGTCGACGGCGGCATCGACCCGCAAACCGCGCCGGCCGCCGTGGCCGCGGGAGCGACCGTACTCGTGGCGGGCTCGGCGGTGTTCTCCCGCGGCTCAATCCGCGACAACGTCCAGGCGATACGGCGCAGTCTGGCCGTGGAGGTCTGAGGCCGGGAACCACCGCAGGCGACGCCGGGTTGAATGAAGTAGTGCTCCTGGTCTTCCCGGCCAAAGCCGGAGAGCGGCGCCAATCACTGGCGGTCGTGGAGTGAACCTACGTGAGACGTATCCGCATTCATTGCTGTTGTACCTGTCGTCGTGGCGCTTAGGCCGCCGTGCCGGAGGGTCTGGTGCATTCGGATCGAAGTGGTTGAACTGACCTAGGCTATCACGATAACGAAACCGACTCCGGCCGCGGCCCCTCTGGTCGCGGCCGTTTCTACTCGATGACGCGACTTGCGACCCGCGTGAGCAACGACGCCGCGACATCGGCGCCAAGAACGGCCGAGCTGACGCGCCAAGGCATCACCGAGCTGATCGGTGGCACGCCGCTGTTGCCGCTACGCCTGCCAGGTGTCGCTCGCCGAGTCCGCATACTGGCGAAGGCGGAGTGGCTGAACCCTGGCGGTTCGGTAAAGGATCGCCCTGCCCGGGCCATCGTCCTCGACGCCGAGCGGGCAGGTGAGCTGCCGGGCAAACGCCTTCTCGACGCCAGCTCTGGGAACACGGCCATCGCCTACGCGATGCTCGGTGCAGTACGTGGCTTCGGCGTGACGATCTGTCTTCCGCAGAACGCCAGCCGGGAGCGGAAGGCGTTGCTGCTGGCCTATGGCGCGGAGGTGAGCGAGACGGATCCGCTCGAAGGCTCTGACGGGGCTATCCGGCGGGCGCGCCAGCTAGCGAGCTCCGAGCCGAACTGCTACTTCTATGCGGACCAGTACAACAATCCGGCGAACCCTCGCGCCCACTACGAGACGACAGGGCCAGAGATCTGGCAGCAGACAGACGGCGCGGTCACCCACCTGGTCGCCGGCCTGGGCACGACCGGAACGTTGGTGGGCACCGGGCGCTTCCTGAGGGAACGCGACCCCGAGATCGAGCTTATAGCCGTCCAGCTGGATGATGGCTTTCACGGCATCGAGGGGTCAAAGCACCTGCCAACCGCGATCGTGCCCGGCATCTACGACCCGCGGCTTCCGGACCGCACTGTGTGGGTGCCGACGGAGGAGGCGTATGAGATGACCCGCCGGCTGGCCCGCGACCATGGACTACTGGTCGGCCTCTCATCCGGCGCAGCGGCGACTGCCGCACAGCGCGTGGCGTCGCAACTCGAGCGCGGCTGTCTGGTTGTGATCTTTCCTGACGGCGCGGAACGCTACCTGAGCCTGGGGCTCTGGGGAGCGACGCCATGAAGGGGGAGGGAAGTTCGCAGCGCCAAAGACAAAGACAGCAGCTACGGCTCGATCCCGACCTGCTGGCGGCGATCCGCGAGCACGTCCAAGCCGTCTACCCGGAGGAGGCCTGCGGCGCACTGCTCGGCCAGCTCGGCGACGGCGGCGCGCTGGCTGCGGTCGATGCCGTGCCGTTGGCCAACTCTCGCCAAGCGGAGCGCCGCCGCCGCTATCTGATCGGGCCAGACGACGTCCTGGCGCTCGAGCGTCGTGCCGAGACGGCCGGCCTCGAGGTGCTGGGGTACTACCACTCACATCCGGACGCGCCAGCATGCCCATCGACTTTCGACCGCGACCACGCTTGGCCCTGGTACGTCTACCTTATCGTCAGGGTGAGCGACGGGCGCGCCCGGGAGGTTAGGGCCTGGCAGCTATCGGATGATCGCGAGAATTTCAATCCACTGCTCGTTAACGGCGGCGAGCACGTAGCAATAGAGGCAGAGGAATCACGATGCGGATTGCAGTTATCGTCCCCACACCACTGAGGCAATACACAGAGGGGCGTGACACTGTCGAGGTCGATGCCGGCAGCGTGGCCGAAGCGCTATTCGAGCTTACGGCGCGTTACGCGACGCTGCGCCGCCATCTCTACACTGAGGACGGCCGGCTCCGCCGCTTCGTCAACATCTACCTAAATGACGAGGATATCCGCTACCTTGAAGATGGCGCGGAGAGCGGCGTCAAGCCCGGCGACGAGATCAGAATCGTCCCCTCGATCGCCGGCGGCGTCGGCACGACGCCCGGATTGGAACAAGTGGAACTCACAGCAGACGAGATCCGCCGCTTCGCCCGGCACATCATCATGCCGGAGGTCGGGCTCGAGGGGCAGCAGAATCTCAAGCAGGCCCGGGTGGTCGTCGTCGGGGCCGGCGGCCTCGGCTCGCCGGCCTCGCTCTACCTGGCCGCCGCAGGCGTGGGTACCATCGGGCTGGTGGACTTCGACACCGTAGAGTACAGCAACCTCCAGCGACAGATCATCCACGGCACCAAGGACGTGGGGCGCCCGAAGCTGGACTCGGCGCGTGAACGCCTGCTGGACGTGAACCCGGAGATCAACGTCGAGGGCCACGAGGTTCGGCTGCAGGCAGACAACGCTCTGGAGCTCCTGCGTAGATACGACGTGATCGTGGACGGGACCGACAACTTCCCGACGCGTTATCTCGTCAACGACGCCTGCGTGCTCCTCGGCAAACCTAACGTCTACGGATCCATCTTCCGCTTCGAGGGGCAGGTTTCGGTCTTCTACGCCAAGGAAGGGCCGTGCTACCGCTGTCTCTTCCGGGAGCCCCCACCACCCGGCCTGGTACCGTCCTGTGCCGAGACCGGCGTGCTGGGCGTGCTGCCGGGAGTCATCGGCGCCTTACAGGCGAACGAGACGATCAAGCTGATCTTGGGGAAAGGCGAGCCACTGATCGGTCGCCTCCTGCTGTTCGAGGCACTGCGGATGCGGTTCCGCGAACTGAGGCTGCGCAAAGACCCGGACTGCCCGATCTGCGCTGAGAACCCGACCATCCACGAGCTCATTGACTACGAGGAGTTCTGCGGGGTGACGCAGGCCGAGTTCGAGCAACGCAGGCTGGAGGAGAGGATCCCGCAGATCAGCACCACCGCGCTGAAGGCGCGCCTGGACGCCGGCCACCCCATACGGCTCATTGACGTCCGCGAGCCCTGCGAGTGGGACATCTGCAACCTGGGGGGCGCCGAGCTGATCCCGTTGGGCACACTCCCTGCCCGGTTGAACCAGCTGGACGCCGCTGAGGAGATCGTGGTCTACTGTCGAAGCGGCGAGCGCAGCGTCCATGCGGTGCGGCTGTTGCAGGAGGCAGGCTTCGGCAAAGTCCACAACCTGGCCGGCGGCATCTTGGCCTGGTCGGATGAAGTGGACCCGTCGATGCCGAAGTACTAGCGCTGGCGGCGGATCCCGGCGCTCAGCGGCTAGCCGAGCCCGCGCAGCGTCACCGTCGACCAGATGCTCCCCTTCTTGCCGCTCCACTAGCAGGCTGCTGAAAAATGCCTCTTCCGTCTTCCAGGGAAGGGCCGGGGTCCCGCGGAGCGAAACTCGCGAGCGGCCAAGGGCGGTACCACGGCCTCCCCGGGCGCACGCGAGCGGTGAAGCGAGGGGGAGCCCCGGCGCCGACCAAGGACCGCGTCCCTTTTTCAGCTGGACGCCCTCCTGGTACCGGAGATCCGCTCGGGCTCAAGGGTCGAGACGCCCCGGCCGGTCGAGCACGCTCATCGACTCGGCATGCGCGTCCATGTCTGGATTGTAGATCAGGAGGCGGACAACGGACAGGTTGCTAGACTGAGGTGTCGACGGCATCATCACCAGGAAGCCAGATGTCGCCGTTCAAGCACGCGCACGGCGCCTGTCTCCCTGAAACCGTTACCCGATGAATCTCGGATGACTACGCGACCGACATCATGCCGGCGGCTAGGCCGCGCCCGATCTGCCGGCCTGCTCGCAATCCCGATCATCATCACGCTCATGGCTACCGAGACAACCGCTCAGAGCGATCGTCCCCGCGCCCGGGATGTGGCCATCGCGCCGGGAGTCTTTCAGCCGGGCCAGCACAACGCCATCACCGACGTCGCAGGAGTGCAGGTCGGGCAAGCCACGGTGTGGGAGGGCGACTCGATCCGCACGGGCGTAACCATCATCGTCCCCCACCCCGGCAACCTGCATCGCGAGCGCGTGCCTGCGGCGATCTACGTGATCAACGGCTACGGGAAGCTCCTCGGCGTGACCCAGGTCCAGGAGCTGGGTGAACTCGAGACGCCCATCGCGCTGACCTGCACGCTATGCGTCTGGAAGGTAGCAGACGCGCTGGTCGACTACCTGCTGAGTCAGCCAGGAATGGAGTCGGTCCGCTCCATCAACCCGGTCGTCGGCGAGACCAACGATGGCTATCTGAACGACATCCGCGCACGCCCCATCCGCCCGGAGCATGTCGTGGCAGCGCTGGAATCCGCCCGTCCCGGTCCCGTAGAGGAGGGCGCCGTGGGCGCGGGCACCGGCACCAGCGCCTTCGGGTGGAAAGGCGGCATCGGAACCAGCTCCCGCGTCCTCCCCGAAAGCCTGGGAGGCTGGACCCTGGGCGTGCTGGTGCAGTCGAACTTCGGCGGCATCCTCCAGATCCTCGGGGCCCCGGTCGGGCGGGAACTGGGCCGCTACATGTACCGCGACCACGTGGAGCCATCGGGGGCGGAAACTCCGGCGGATCTGGGGGATGGATCGATCATGATCGTGGTGGCCACCGACGCGCCGCTATCCGACCGCAACCTCCAGCGCCTGGCGTCCCGCGTCGCCCACGGGCTCAGTCGCACCGGCTCGCCCAGCACCGGCGGCAGCGGCGACTACGTCATCGCCTTCTCCAGCGCGGAGAGCGTGCGGCGGCAGGCGGGCTCGAGAGCGCCTCGGCAGGTCGACGACCTCCCCAACCAGGCGATGTCGCCGCTCTTCCAGGCGGTCGTGGAGGCGACGGAAGAAGCGGTTTACAACTCTCTCTTCAAAGCAGTGACGGTGAGCGGACACCGCGGGACCGTCGAGGCACTACCCATCGAGGAGACGCTGGAGATTCTGCGAAGGCACGGCGTGCTGCAAGAATAGGGAACGCGCAGAGCGCTGCGGCGCGCCCCTCGCTAGCGCCCCGAGCACCCACCCCCTCCCGCCTGCGAGCACGCCATCACCCCCTCCTGGGTGGCCGGTGCGTAGGGGCTCACACCCGAGCCGAAGTACATGGCACAACCGTAGCCGGCTCGGGCCTCGTGCTCCGTCATGGCGGACCAGCCGTGTGTGCTGGTTCGCAGCGTTACCTGGACCCTGGGGGTGGCCTGGAAACCCAGGTCCTCGAGGGAGCTAGCGTAGACCTGGTGCTGAAAGAAGTAAGCTTCCTCGGCCGAAGCGAGGTTGCGTAGATCCGATCTCATCGCCGCCTGGTAAGCGGCAGCCTTGCTGGTCAGGGCCTTTGTGGCGATCGCCGCCAAGAGCGCCATGAGCATCATAGCCACCAGGAGCTCTACGAGCGTGAAACCGCGTTCTGTCATGGAGAAGGCCTCCGCCCCACCTGCAAGATGGGCGTGCAGCTGGGTGGCCGCTGAGGCAAGGACAGCGGGGGTACGGCTCTCGGCCCTGCGACAAACTAGTGGGCAGCGGGCAAGCTGGCCAGTGGCGCTGTCCGGGCCCCGCGCGGCCAGGCCGGCGGCGTTCCTCGGTCGCCCTAGCGGCGCAGGTTGGGGGTCTTCTGCGCTCGAATCTCCGCTAGATTCAACGCCGCGCGAAACTCGCCGGACACCAGCGCATCCCGCACCGCCTCACAGATCTCGATCGCGACGCTCGTCTGGGCTTCATGCGTCGCTGCGCCCAGATGCGGCACGGCGAGAACACTCTCGAGCTTCAGCAATGGGTGATCCGCGGGTACCGGCTCCTCCTCGAAAACATCGAGCGCCGCGCCCGCCAGCCTGTCGGCCCTGAGCGCCTCGGCGAGCGCCGTCTCGTCGACCACCCCGCCCCGTGCCGCGTTGATCAGGTAGGCGGTGGACTTCATCAGCGCCAGCTCGCGTGCCCCGATCAGCCCCCGCGTTTCCTCAGCCAGCGGCGTGTGGACAGAAACCACGTCGGCCTCGCCGAGTAGAGACGGCAGCGTCACGAGCTCGATACCCAGCTGCTCGGCACGCTCCGGGGGCAGGTAGGGATCGCAGGCGACCACCCGCATCCCGAAGGCCTGGGCGCGCTTCGCTACCTCAGACCCGACGCGCCCGGCGCCGACGAGACCGAGCGTCTTGCCGTAGAGCGCCGTCCCTCTGAAGCGGCTGCGCTCCCACGCCCCGCGCTTGAGAGACGCGTCTGCCTGCGCGATATGGCGGACGAGGGCCAGAACGAGGGCGAGCGTGTGCTCGGCCACCGAGACCACGTTGCCGCCCGTGGCATTGAGCACGACGACTCCTCGGCAGGAAGCGGCCGTGACATCGATGTTATCTACGCCGACCCCGGCCCGACCCACCACCTTGAGCCGACGCGCCGCCTCAAGAAGGTCCGCAGTGACCTTCGTGCGGCCACGCACGACCAAGGCGTCATAGTCGCCGATGATCGACTTCAGTTCCGCGGCACCGATCCCCGCGCGCAGATCGACCTCCAGCGCGGCGCAGCCGCGGAGGATCTGCAGACCTTCAGGCCCGACCTCGTCCGCCAGCAGAACGCGGAAGCGCGGGGGCGACTCCGGGCTCATCGCTTCTGCCCTATCGCGAGGATTATCGAGGTGAGGTTCTCGAGCAGGGCACCGAGCTCTCCCAGCGTGTGGTCACCCATGTGCCCGATGCGGAAGGTGCTCTCCTTCAGCCTGCCGTATCCCGGCGCGATGACGTAGCCCCGCTCCGCCACACGGCGAACGAGCTCGACCCCACTCACTCGAGCCGGAGTGGCTACGCACGTCACGGAGGGTGACCTGCGGCCCTCACGCGCCAGCAGTCTCAGCTCGAGGCCGTGATTCTCCCGCAACTCGTCCACCCAGCGCCAGGTGCGCTCAGCCATGGCCCGATGCCGCGCCCAGCGGGCCTCCAGACCCTCCGCTTCGATCCGCTCAAGCTGCGCATCCAGCGCGAAGAGCAGGGAGGCCGCCGGCGTGTTGGAAGTCTGAAGCTTCGCGACCGCTCTCTCGAAAGCCTCGAAGTCGAAATAGAGCCCACGACCGGGAGTCTCCCGCGACCTATCGAACGCGCGCTGTGAGGCGACCCCGAAGGCCAGGCCGGGGGGCAGAGCCATGCCTTTCTGCGACCCCGTTAGGGCGAAATCGAGCCCCCAAGCGTCCACGTCCACCGGCGTCGCGCCCAGCGAGGAAACACAGTCGACCAGGAGGAGCGTCTCCGGTGAGACCTCGCGCAACGTCGCGGCGATCTCGGCGAGCGGATTCAATACACCCGTAGACGTCTCCGAGTGCACGACTGTCACCGCGTCGTAGTCGGCGCCGGCCAGCGCCTCAGCCAGCGTAGCCGGTTCGTTCGTATCGCCCCACTCCACATCCAGCCGATCCGCCTCTCTACCACAGGCCTGCGCGATCTTGTAGAAGCGCTCACTGAAGGCGCCACACACCAGCGAGAGCACGCGACCGCGCACGCAGTTGCGCACGGCGGCCTCCATCAGGCCCGTGGCTGAGGAAGTCGAGACGTAGACCGGGCGTCGCGTCCGGAAAAGGGCCTGCAGTCGCGGTGCGACCCGCTGCATGAGCGCCTCCATCTCCGGCCCGCGATGGCCGATGACCGGGCGCAGCATCGCCTGGAGAATTTCCGGCCGCACCTCAGTGGGACCGGGGAGGAAGAACTTACCGAAACTCGACAATCTCGTGGAGTAAGCTCTGGATTCTCGCGCGTGACTGGCCGTCTTCACCCTTCCCCACTACATCTGCCACCGGTAGATTATCGCCCGTCTTCAAACCGACGCAACCCGCTGGCCCGTATTTCTTTGCACCATGAGCAAGAAAGACAAGACATCATCTCAGAGCCCTCAGCGCTATTGTCCCGGCTGCGGCGCCGCGGTTGCTGCCAGCGACCGCTTCTGCCGTGAGTGCGGAGCCCCGCTGGCGGCCGACGCCAAGCCCCGCGCCCGGTTGCGGCTCACGGGGCTGCAGGCTTTTGGCCTCGCTGTCATAGCGCTCGCGATCGTGTACGCGCTCTTGCTCCTCACCGGGGATCGGGGCCGGCAGCCGCCCGTCCAGCCCATTCCGATCACCGACGTGGGAGCTGGCAGGGCGCCGTCACAGCCGCTGACGGAGCGCGGAGCCGCGGATCAGCTGTTCAACCGGGCGATGACGGCGTATGAGACCGGTGACTCCGCGGCAGCTCGGCAGTTCGTGCCCATGGCGATCACCGCCTATCAGGCGCTGGATAGCTTGGAGCTCGACGCCCGCTATCACCTAGCTCTACTGAGCCTGGCGGCGAACCGGCCAAGGGACGCCCTGGCACAGACGGACACGATGCTGGCAGAAGACCCGAACCACCTGCTGGCGCTGTCGGCTGCCGCCCGCGCGCACGATGCACTCGGTCGCCCGGATCAAGCCGCCGAGTATTACCGGCGCTTTGTCGAAGCCTACACACCCGAGGTGGCTGCCGCACGACCCGAGTACCTTGACCACAGGCGCGCCCTGCCCGCACGCCTCGAGGAGGCCCGTCGCTACCTGCAGGAGCGCGGACTCGGCCCGGGAGACTCGTAGGGAGGTCAGACGAATGAAATCGCATACCCAATACCGGACATTCAGCACCAAACGTCGTCAGGAGATCATCCACATTACACCGTGGGTCGAGGAGGAGCTAGCCAAGAGCGGGGTCCAGGAGGGCTTCTGCCTCGTCAGCGCCATGCACATCACGGCCTCCGTATTTGTCAACGACAATGAATCCGGCCTGCACCAGGACATCCTCGACTGGTTGGAGGGCGATCTCGCTCCCTGGAAAGCGCACCCGGCACGGGGCGATGACTACCTCCACAACCGCACTGGCGAAGACAACGGCGCTGCGCACCTCCGCAACCTCACCGTCGGCCACGAAGTGATCATTCCGGTGACCAAGGGCCAGCTCGACCTGGGCCCTTGGCAGCGTGTCTTCTACGGGGAGTGGGACGGTCGCAGGCCCAAGCGAGTCGTGCTGAAGATCATCGGAGAGTAGCCGCTCGCAGGGACGGCGGCCTTTTGCGAACGCTCTGTCCGACTTACATTTGCAACGCGATGATCAGAGATCGCCTTAGCAGGATGAACGGAGGTCGCGACAACCAGCGGGCCATCGCGATCGCGCTGCGGGACTGGCTGTATCCGGATGAGATCCACCCCGGCCAGCGCGTCCGCTGCCAGCTTCCAGGTTGCCACGCGCTGCTGGGCCACAGCGGCCACCACCTCCGCTTCCGGTCGCTGCTCCGCAGCGACACCGGCTTGCCACCTGAGTGGGTCGGCTGGCACTGCAGCCGTTGCGGGCACCTGAACGTCTACTGCCCGATCGCCCCCGCGCACAGGCATCAGCCAAACCGGTTTCGCGCCTGTCCGGCTCTCAAGAGGGGATATGCATGTCGTTGATCGCCGCAGTTGCGCTACGGCCTCTGGTTCGCGTTAGCCTGGCGCCGCTGGCGCTGACAGCCGCGCTGGGCCTGGCGTCCGACGCGGTGGCCCAGGAGAAGCGCCCCATCCGGGCGACCGACCTCTACCGGATACGGACGGCCAGCGACGTGGCGGCGTCCCCGGACGGTCAGCAGATCGCCTTCGTCGTAACCCAGATCGATTCGGCCGACAACGCCTACTACAGCCACATCTGGGTAACCGCTGCGGACGGCGGTCGGCCACAGCAGTACACGTATGGCAAGGTGCGCGATGCCAACCCCGTTTGGTCACCCGACGGCCGCAAGATCGCATTTGTCTCCAATCGCGGCGGCGACGAACCGCAGATCCATATCTTGCCGACCGATGGCGGCGAAGCCTGGCAGCTCACCGACTTGGAGCACGGTGCGTGGGACCCGGTCTGGTCGCCCGACGGCCAGGCGCTGCTCTTCACCTCCACGTTCACCAGCCATGAGCTCGAGGGAGAAGCAGCCGAGCGGGACACGGCAGCGGCGAGCGAGACGCGCGCCGCTGCCGACACGGCCATGTGGGGCTCACTCGCGGCGATCCGGAACTGGTTGGCGAGGAACGCGTCAGAAGAGGAGCCCGCTGTCATCACGCGGCTCGATTTCCAGGGCGAGCGGGAACTCACCCCCGTCGAGGCGTGGTCGCAGATCTATGTGGTCGACCTCGCGGAGAGGAAGCCGCAGCGTCTCACGGACGGGCCCTACGACTTCGAGGATCCCGACTTCGCGCCCGACGGACATCGCATAGCCTTCGTCGCCACGATCAGCGAGGGGATCCACCCCGACTACTCGCTAAAGAGCGACCTTTACATCGCTGACCTGTACGGCGGCAGCCAGCAGAAGGTGGACATCCCTGGCTACGCCATCTCCAACCCCGCCTGGTCGCCCGACGGCTCGCGTCTCGCATTCACTGCCCGAGACACCGCCGAACGGTCATCGGCCAACACCGAGATTGGGGTGATCGAGCTTGCCGACGGGGAGCCCGCGGGAGAGGTCGATTGGCTCAGCCGGGCCCTGGACCGGAGCGTTCGCCAGTTCCGCTGGGCGTCCGATGGCCAGTCGATCTACTTCACAGGCCGCGTGCACGGCACCATCCCCATCTATCGTGTGCGCATCGAGACTCGAGAGATCCGCCAGATGGTCTCCGGAGAGCGCGGTGTGCTCAGCTTCGATCTCGGTGGTAGACGCCTCGCCTACGTGGTCACGGAGCCGGCAAACCCATCTGAGGTCTACGCGGTTGAGGCCGCAGGCAACAGCGAGCGTCGCCTCACGGCATTGAACAGCGGCTGGCTGTCAGGCGTCCAAGTACAACCGCACCGCAGCTTCTGGTTCAATAGCTTCGACGGGCGACGCGTTCAGGGGTGGCTGATCGACCCGGTGAGCTATCGGAGCGGTGAGGATTATCCGCTCGTCCTCGAGATCCACGGCGGCCCGCATGCGATGTGGGGTCCAGGCGAGGCCACCATGTGGCACGAGTTCCAGTTCCTCGCCGCGAACGGCTACTTCGTCCTCTACACGAACCCGCGTGGCAGCGACGGCTACGGATACGTGTTCAAGCACGCTATCCAGCGCGCCTGGGGCGAGGGGCCGATGGGCGACGTGCTTACCGCCGTGGACAGCGTCGTGGCGCGGGGCGGTGTGGACCCGAAACGGCTGGTGGTGACCGGCGGAAGCTACGCGGGCTACCTGACCGCCTACATCGTCGGCCGTGACCACCGCTTCAAGGCAGCCGTCGCCCAGCGGGGCGTCTACGACCTGGCCGTTTTCTTCGGCGAAGGCAACGCCTGGCGCTTGGTGCCACACGAGTTCGACACCTACCCGTGGGAGGACCGTGAGCTGCTGCGTACCGAGTCGCCCATCACCTACGCGCACCAAATCCGGACGCCGCTGCTCATCATGCACGCCGACCGCGACCTGCGCGCCGGCATCTCACAGTCGGAGATGCTCTATCGTACCCTGAAGGTTCTCCAGAAGCCCGTGGAGTATGTCCGCTACCCGCGCGAGGGTCACGATCTGTCGCGTACCGGTGAGCCGCTGCTACGCGTCGACCGGCTCCTGCGCATCCTCGAATTCTTCGAGCGCCACGTGAGATAAGGAGCCTGAGTCGCGCAGGTCCCGCGGGATTCCCTGCGACAGGCGAAATCGAGCCTCCCGCTTCTCGGGGGGCGGCAGCGGCTGGGTGGTATGGGTCAAGCCGCGTCAGCAGCACGGCCTAAGGGTCCAACCGTAGAGGCAACCCATGCTCAGCCAGGAAGACCTTCACCTCACGGACCGTGGGCCGCCCGGAACGCACCAGCGATCCCACAACGACAGCGTTGGCGTTCCCGATCATCAGGGCGTCAAACAGATCCTCGATCTCCCGGGGATCCCCTGACGCCACAACCGGTCGGGC
The DNA here is from genome assembly GCA_039586495.1 of Gemmatimonadota bacterium. Taxonomy (GTDB): domain Bacteria; phylum Gemmatimonadota; class Gemmatimonadetes; order Palauibacterales; family KS3-K002. Next base: position 29,097 of record JBDHKG010000046.1, read on the forward strand.
CACAGCAGCGCTGACCGCTGCCAGCAGCTCGAGGTCGAATGGCCCACCATGCCGACCGCCGCTCCGTGACTCGACGATGAGCTCGCCGGCACCCTGCGCCTCCGCCACACGAGCCCAGGTGACCGCGTCCCATTCACTCGCCTCGCCGTGGCGGCTCACGAAGACTCGCCAGTCCTCGTGCTCGCCGCCCGCGGTTATCGCCACGGCAAGCGCCTCCGAACCGAACGTGCGCGTCAGGCTGGCAATGAGACTTGGGTCCCGGAGTGCCGCCGCCTGCACCGCCACCCGGGCGGCGCCTGCCTCGAACAGCTGGCCCGCCTCGACGACCGTCGCCGGCTCCAGTTTGACCACGAGCGGAATAGAGACAGCGAGAGCGATACGCTTGGAGAGTGCTGCCAGAGTGTCAACGGACGTTCCCAGGCTGATGAGCAGCAGTTCGTCGGCGCCGGCGTCGGCCAGGGCGACAGCCGCTTCCAGTGGGTCATCAGGCTGTTCGACTGGCCCGAATTCCGACCCCTCGACCAGCCTGCCCTCAGCGCCCGTGGCGAGACTCGCGACGATGCGCTTCCTATGCAGCGGCAGCTACTCCCCTTCCTCCGGTTCGACCTCGATGGGGACGTTCCTGCGGATGCGGTGGCTGAACAGGGTGAGCTCGGTGAAACCGGCCTGCCGGAGTATCAGATCTCCGACCTCCCAGCCCTGCTCGAAGCTAATGAGAAAGTGGCTGTCGGTACCGATGGTCACCGTGGCCACGCGGGCCTCTTTGGCAAGCTTGAGGATCTGAAGGCCTGGATAGGGCTCGGCAGGCGCCTGGACAACGCCCGAGGTGTTGACTTCGAGACCCAGGCCCTTGCTGGTCATCTTCTCGAGGAGGCCGCGGATCTGCGACTCGAACGGCTTCACATCAAGCGGCCCGTAGTGCTTGACGCCGAAGCGCTTCACGAGGTCCAGGTGCGCCACCACATCGAAGCCGCCCCAATCCAGCATCTCATCGACCGCCTCGAAGTAGCGGCCGTACGCTTCGGATACGTCACGGCCTTTGAAGTAGCTCCCTACAGATCCACCGCTGGAGATCTGCTGTCCATCGACAACGTGGACCGCGCCAATGATCAGATCGAAGTCGACCGAATCGACCAGCGCCTCCAGGGTTTCGACCCATTCCGGACGATACTCGAACTCGGCGCCCAGCAGGATGCGGAGCTCAGGATACTCCGGTTGCAGTCGCTCGATCTCATGCTGGAGCTGCTCGAAGCGCTGGCGCGCCTCCACGAGGTCGACAACCCAGTCGCCGGTTTCCAGGCTCAACATCTCGGCGTGGTTGGTGAAACATATCTCGTCGAAGCCAAGCTCGATGGCGGTCTGGCAGAAGTCCTCCGTACTGCCGCGCCCATCGCTTGAGTACTCGTTGTGGACGTGATAATTGACGCGCACCATTGTGACCTAATTAGCGAGCGCGAACGCCACGCCGCCCCGCACCGGCACGAACCTCAAGGTAGTCCACCGATCCCGGGCCAGGCAGCAATCGCACCCCTCACCCCCAAGCACCTCTGGACCCTGCATCCTCCCCCGCGGTCTCGCAGTCGCCAAAGATAGCAATTCCTGGCTCACGGCGAAGCTTGCCGGACCGTGCCCGCTACCGCGCCCCCCAAGAAGTCTTGCCAGATGCCACCGCCCGACCCGCCGCCCGCACCCAGACCCTGACCTTCGGCGGCGACGCCGCGCGGGGACGGTCTGTCATCCGCCGCAGCCGCTCGCTCAGCTGAGCCGAGTTCGTGGCGGCGAGATCAGCCACGGACCTGACCTCCGCTTCCCAGAGAAGCCGTGCGTTGTCCGTCCCGATCCCGCGCAGCGTCAGCAGTTGTGCAGCCGCGATCCACTCCGCGGCCAGGGTAGGCGGAACACCCGCAGCTGTGGCGACCGCCTGTGGATCTGCGGCGCCGAGCTCGAACAGGTCGGCGTACGGTGTCGCCGCCAGGCGCTCCCTGGCCTCGGCCCCTGCCACCCAGAACTCCTGCAGCTCCGGCCTGAGCGAGTCGGTGTTCCAACGATCCATGCCGAGCAACACCGCCAGCGAGAAGGCGGCTGCCATCGCGGCCGACACGACCGTGCGACCGACGCGTGGGCGCGCCAGTCCCTTATCCGCGCTGCGCTCGGCGGCAACGGCCACACCTGCCAGCACGAGCGTCTGGTAGACGACGAAGCAGTCGAGTGCGAAGATGGGAAAGCCACCGAAGCCGAGCAAAGGCATCTCGAACAGCTTGAAGCTCTCGAACCCCGGCACCGTATACACCCACTTGCTCCGCGATTCGATGTTGTACAGCTCCCAGATGAACCCGATCGCCAAGCCGCCGAGGAGGAGGCGCATCAGCCGGGCCGGGCGGCCGGCGGCGAGATCGCCGAGCAGCGAGCGTCGCGGATCGCGCCGACAGTTCCACGGCTCGAACAAGAGCGTCAGTGCGCCCCAGATCAGCGGGAAGAAGAGCCGCGGCCAGGCCAGGCTCAAGACGGCGAAGCCGACGCCGGCCAGGAAGATGCCATTCAGCCGCCGCCGCGTCACCCGGAGCGGGCGCCAGCGTATTCCCTCCAGCACCCCCCGAGCCGCCAGGCACCGCTCCGCCAGCAAGATGGCCGGCAGTACGGTCGCGAAGGAGACGGTCGTCCCGATCCAGCGTGCCGGTCGGTCAGGAGGCAGAAACACATAGTACCAGTTGGCCACCCGAAAGTTGATCAATTCGAACAAGAACCAGAGGACAGCGGACCAGCCGAGCAGCGAGATCGCGAAGCGCGGGCGGGCGAGCAAATAGTACCGGCCGGTACGGGCCGCTACAGCCGCATCGAGCAGCAGTAGCGTCGGATACCAGGCCGAGATGTAATAGCAGTTCACGAACGGCTCGACGCGGCGCAGCATCAGCAGGGATGCCACCGCCAAGAAGAGGAAGGCAGGAAGCGCGACGAGCACGGGCCGCGGTCGGGGAGCGGCGCTCGGGATCCTAGGCGACTGGACGTCCAGCACCGTCTCCACGACTTCGCTCATCGGCCGAGGGCTGCCTCATCGAGGCGCTCGTGCAGACCCGGGAGCTCAGACGACGCGTAGACAACGCGTCCGCCCACCAGGGTCGCCAGCACGCGTACGTCCTTGATCTCCGCCGGGTCGATCTCGAGCAGGTTGCGGTCCAAGATGGTGAAGTCGGCCAGCTTGCCGGCACGTATGCTTCCCTTCGAGTCCTCCTCGGCGGCGGCGAAGGCGTTGTTGACCGTGTACGCGCGGATCGCGGTCTCTACGTCGAGCCGCTGCTCGGGGAACCAGCTCTCCGGCGGCTGACCGTCCAGCGTCTGCCGGGTCACCGCCGCGTAGATTCCCAGCAGTGGCTTGGCCGGGTACCATGAGGCGTTGGTCCCAGGCCAGTCGGATCCGAAGGATAGCACCGCACCGTTCTCCAACAACGATCTGAACGCGTAGGCGCCGCGACAGCGTTCGTGGCCGATGCGCTCCTCCATCCAGCGCATGTCGTCGATCGCGTGGTACGGCTGCACCTCCGCAACGATCCCCAACTCGCCGAAGCGAGCGAAATCGTCCTGCTCGACCACCTGCGCGTGAATCACTCGAAACCTACGCTCACCGGGACCGTTGTGCTCGATCGCCCACTCGAACCAGTCGAGCAGCGTATCAACGGCCAGGTCGCCGATGGCGTGAACCTGAGGAACGAGGCCCACCGAGTCCGCGGCACGGATCAGCTCCGCCATGCCCGGCGGCTCCAGCACCATGGTCCGCCAGATCCCCCGGTTGTCGGGCTGATGATCATACGGCTCTCGGAAACGGGCGCCGGAATTCCCCATGATGCCGTCCACAAAGCCTTTGAGCCCGCCGATCTTCAAGTACTCGTCGCCGAAGCCGGAGCGGATGCCCAACGCCGCCTGGTGCGACCAGTTGTCGAGCGTCGGCCGCGCGTAGACCCGCACGGTCAGCTCCCCCTGGTCTCGCAGGTACTGGAAGACCTGCAACTGCTCGGCGCGCGTGATGTCGTGAATGCCGGTGACGCCGTTCTCCGCGAGCCGTCGCAACGCCACCTTCGCCTCGAGCAGGCGTTGCTCGAAGGACCTGGGAGGGATGACGCGGCGCACCAAGTCGACCGCTGCGCCCGTCAGAATCCCTGTCGTCTCACCGGTCTCGGGGTCGCGCTCGACGGTGCCGCCGGGCGGATCAGGGGTCTCCCGGGTGATGCCCGCCCGGGCCAGCGCGACTCCGTTGGCCAGGTACTCGCTTTGATCCCAGCGGCTGAGCAGCGCTGGCGTCTCAGGCGTGAGCGAGTCGATCATCGCGCGGTGCGGCTTGAACCGCTCGGCCGGCCTGGCTCCCGGCTCCCGCCCGGTCGAGCCCATGGCCCACTCCTCGTAGGCGCCCCAATCGCCGCCCAGGATCCAGGCGTCGGGCGGCAACCGGTCACGTGCGCCGGCTACTCGCTCGGCCAAGCTCGCCGCATCCGCCACATCGAGAAGGTTGACCCCCAGCAGCAGCTGGCCCGCATAGTCGAAGTGAGTGTGGCTGTCGATGAAGCCGGGCACAACGAACGCCCCGCCCAGCTCCACCACGGCGGTCGACCGGCCACGTTGGCGCGCGACGGCCCGCTCGTCGCCGACGGCCACAATCCGCCCGTCGCGAACCGCGACGGCCTGGGCTCGCGGCTGACCCGACTCGAGGGTGTAGATGTCGCCGCCTAGCAGTATCATGTCGGCCACTACTTCGGGCGCGTCGCGCCGAGCAATCGTCTGCACGGCGACGACTAACGCGGCCACGGCGACGGCCATCAGCAACAGCGAGTTACGCATGGGTCGCGTCCTGCAAAGGGTTGTTGACCTGTGTGCCGGGAGATAATGTAGGCCGAAATCCGACTCTCAACAGGGCGGGCACTATGAAACGACGCGAGTTTCTCAAGTTCGCGGGGGCGAGCGGCGCGGCCCTGGCCTTGCCAGGCCTGGAGCGTGGCGGCCTGGCCCGGCCGTTGCTCGGGCCGGACTCCGGCGACCAGGGAATCGACCCGCTGCCGCTCTCCATCTTCCAGCGGCGGCTGGAGCGGGCGCGCGACCTCATGTCGGAGTACGGGCTTGTCGCCCTCTTCACCGAGCCCTCCACCAGTTTCACTTACCTGACCGACGCGAGCTTCGGGCGTAGCGAGCGGCTGATCGCACTCGTGCTGCCCGCGCAAGGCGGACCGCTGATTGTGGCGCCGAAATTCGAGGTCGAACGCGTCTCACGGGCCGTCAAGTCGGTCGCCGATATCCGGGGCTGGGAGGAGCACGAGAGCCCGTACAGGCTCGTCGCCGACGCCGTGTGGGCGTCAGGCCCGGGCCGGATCGGGATCGAACCGAGCACACGCTACGGCGTCGTGCGACAGTTGGACAAGGTGCTGCCCGACTGGGAGTTCGTGGACGCCGACCCGCTGTTCAGAGGCCTGCGGATTACCAAGTCGGAGGAGGAGATCAAGCTCATCCGCCGCGCCGTATCGATCACCGAGACATCGATCGCCGCCAGCTTCGCCAGCCTTCAGGCCGGCGTGACCGACCGCGAGCTCGCCAGCTACCTCAGAGACCAGATGCGCCAGCGCGGCGCCAGCGGCGGCGGACTCGTGCAGTTCGGGCCCACCAGCGCGCTCCCACACGGCGGCACGGAGGGCCGCCGCCTCGAGCACGGTATGCCCGTCCTCATCGACGCCGGCTGCCGGGTGCACGGCTACACGTCCGACATCACACGCATGCACTTCTTCGGCGACGAGCCCTCGCCGCAGTACCGCGAGGTGTTCAACACCGTGTTCGCCGCCCAGACAGCGGCGTATGAGGCCGCCGGGCCGGGCATGGAATGCCAGCAGCTCGATCGGATCGCGCGTCGCGTCATCGAGGAGGCGGGGTACGGCAAGTACTTCACCCACCGCCTCGGCCACGGCATGGGGATGGACGGTCACGAGCCGCCCTACCTGGTGGAGGGGAACACACAAGCGCTGCAGTACGGGATGATCTTCACCATCGAGCCAGGCATCTACCTACCGGGGCAGTGGGGCGTGCGGATCGAGGACGACTTCGTGGTGCGCGAGGATGGGCTCGAGCCGCTGAGCTCGCGAGTGGCGCAGATCTAGGGACCGGCCTTGCTTGACGGCCGGACGTCTGGTCGAGATATTCGCCGCGGCCCCGGCAATAGAAGGAGGTGAGCACTGCGATGAAGTTCGAGGTTGCTACGCATCTCTCGCCCGAGGACGTGATCCAGAGAGCCGAGGAGTACTACCGCGAACATACCGGGCTCGAGGTGCAGGAACGCGGAAACAACCGGCTCGAGTACTCGGGCGCCATCGGCGTGGCCAAGATCGCCGCGTACCGGGAACACGGCCACACGACCGTGCACGCCGAGACGGACCGTGGGGTCGGGTTCGACGTCACGGACCAGACACTCCGCTTCCTGTACACGATCCCCCACATCTAGCCGCTAGAGGACGCCCACGATGGCTGGAGAGCTGCTGAAGATCCGCGTGATCGCTCCCGACTTGTGGCAGGAGCGCAAAATGGAGTTCGCGCCCGCCACCTCAGTGAGTGAGATCAAAGCGAGAGCCCTGCCGGAGCTCCTGGGCAAGAGCGACGTGGACCCGGCCGGCTACTACGTCGAGTACTTCGAACAGGAGGTGCTCGACGAATCACGCACTTTGGCCGACCTCGGTGTCCCCGAGGGCGGGGTGATCGCGATCCGACCCTACGACCTCGACCACCCGGCACCCTTCCAAGGCTAGACACGCCAGCCACCACCCCCGGGTCCCGAAGCGCAGCGGGCCCCGGGGGCTATTTGCGCTTACCCGCAAGCCAGGCGAGCAGCGGGTAGGGGATAGACTTCAGCAGCCAGGCCATCAATCGCCAGCGCCTCGTGATATACACGTGGCGCCTCTTTCTCCTGATCGCGTCGTAGATCTGGTGCGCCGCCTCGTCAGCAGAGGCGATCCAGAACATACCTCGACGACCCGCGGTCATCGGCGTGTCCACCCAGCCCGGCTTGACGTCCGTCACATGTACGTCCAGGCCGTGCCTGTGCGCCTTCAGCCGCAGGCCTTCCAGGTATGTCGAAACGAAGGCCTTCGACCCGCTATATGCGGCGGCCAGGCCCCGTAGGGCCGAGATCGACGAGATCCCCACCAAGTGCCCCGAGCCGCGCTGGCTGAAGTAGCTCATCGCCAGGTTGGCCACAGCGGCGAACCCGGTCACGTTCACCGCCAGGATCCCGAGCTCCTCTTCCCAGTCCGGGTTCGAGTGCCCCACACCCGAGTTCACCACGATGAGATCCACGCCGCCCATCTCGTCGATCAGCTCCTGCAACCGCCGCCTGGCTTCCTGCGGGCGAGTCAGATCCAGCGAACGCACGTGGGTCCGGGTGGGAATCTCCCTGCCCAGCGCTTCCAGCAACTCCGTGCGGCGGCCCGCCAACCCGATCTCATAGTCGTGCTCCGCCAGCACCTTCGCCAGCGCACAACCGATCCCGGAGCTAGCGCCGATCACGATGGCTCTCTTCATTCGTCGATTCCAGACCCGTGTGCGCCTCCAAACCCGTGTGCACCGCCCTGTCTGCCGACGCGAGAGGGTGTCCGGGGACGCGAAAATCGGCCGCGATCATAGGCCGGGGCCAGGCGCAGCGTCAAGCCGGCGGGCGCTTGGGAAATCGCCCCCACATGCTAGATTGAGGGCCATGAGCGGCTTCCAGGACCTCAAACTCGATGGCGAGCTGATCGAGCAACTCAACGCGCTGGGCTTCCGTCGTCCTACCGCCTTGCAGAGCGAGGCCGTCCCAGTGATCGCACGGGGGACCAACGCCGTTGGCGTCGCCTCGGCAGGCAGTGGCAAGACGCTGGCCTACGCGCTCGGTATCCTGGCCCGTCTCGATCGCGGAGACCCGAGCCTGCAAGCGCTGGTGCTCCGCCCGACCGATGACGGCGCGGCAGCCACGGCCGAGGCACTGCACCGCCTGCTGCGTCCCCGCGGCTTGACGGTCGAGATCGTGCAGCCGGGTACGCCCTCGGCTGCCCAGGTCGCTGCCGCCAGCCCCAGCGCCGCCCTCGCCGCCGTCGAGCACTCTGCTGTCAAGCTGGAGGGCCTGCGAACGCTGGTGGTCGACGGGGCATCGTCTATGGTGGAGCTCGACGCCGCCGACGCACTGGAGACGCTCACAGGACAGATCCCCAAGGAAACCCAGCGCATCCTGCTCACCTCTGCGCTCACCCAGGAAGTCGAGGATTGGATCGACCGGCACGCTCGCCGCGCCCGGCGCTTCGCCTATCTCCCGACGGAGGTCGAGCCGCTGAGCGACGTCAGCGTGGAGTTCTGCGCCGCGCCACGCCACGAGTGGCTGCCCGTGCTGGTTCGGCTGCTCAGCGGCACGGCCGCCCGTAGCGGCACTGCCGTCCAGCTCCACAGCCGGTTCGAGAGCCAGGCCCAGAAGCTGGCCGACCAGCTGACCGTGCGCGGCTTCCAGGTGGCCGTGGGCGAAAATGAGCCGGGAATCCGCATCGCTTGGGGGGAGACCCGCGAGATCGCGCCAGGGACCGTGTCGATCTCTTGGGGCGCACCGCCGGACCTGGACGCTCTCCAGGCACGGGCCCGAGGCGCGGCGCGCGCCGTCGTCTTCGCAGAGCCAAAGGAACTCGCCCATCTGCAGCGCCTGACCAGTGTGTTGGGGGTGCGATGCAACACACTCAAGAGCGCCCTGCCTGGGGAAGCGCTTCGCTCCACCCAGGCCACCCGAGACCAACTCCGCGAGGCCGTGGCTGAACGCGATCTCGAGCCCTACATGCACCTGCTCGAGCCGCTCCTGGACCAGTTGGCACCTACGCAGATCGCCGCCGCCGCCACTGCCCTACTCCGCGAGCGCGGCCCCGCGCCCGCCCCGCCTCAGCTCCCCGCCTGGACACGCCTCTACTTCGGCGTGGGACGCCGCGACGGAGTCCGGCCAGCCGACCTCGTCGGCGCCATCACCGGTGAGGCGCCCGTAAGCGGCGACCGCATCGGTCGCATCGAGGTCCGGGATACGCATTCCTCAGTGGAAGTCGCTGCCTCGGTCGCGGATCAGGTGATCAAGAGCCTGGCGACAGTGACGATACGGGGACGACCCGCCAACGTGCGGTTGTTTAGGGAGTAGATGCGGGATCGGGGGAAGAGAGCCCTCAGCCAGCCAGGCCTCCTCCCCCTCGCTGGATGAGCTAGAAGCCCGGCTTCAGGCCGTCCTTCAATCCCTTCCCAGGGCGGAAAGCCGGCGAAACCGACGCGGGGATCTGGATCCGATCGCCCGTGCGCGGATTTCTACCCATCCGCGGCCCGCGCCGCCGGGTCTCGAACGTCCCGAACCCGGTGATCTGAACCTTCGCGCCACCCTTGAGCACGCCGACGATGATCCCCTTGTCCACATCGAACAGGGCATCCAAAGCGCGGCCGGCGTCCGCTTTGCTGAGATTCGTGACTTCAGCAAGCTTGTCGATGAGTTCGGTCTTGTTCACCACATTCTCCTTTCGGGAAGGTGTGTGGAACAGACAGCGAGAAGAGCGAAGCCGGCTCTACTGTAAGGCTCCAACCCCGGGATCGTCAAGGGAAAAGCTAGGCTTTAAGCCAATCCTGGCCTGCACGGGCTGTGCCGCTGGACCCAGCTGCCACCCGGACCGCCCGGCAGCCATTAGCCCTAACCTACTCATTAACAAAGAGTTACGAGGATCAGCCGCAGCCACTGGCCCGGCTTGTGATCGACCGGAAAGGAATGTAGCCACCCTTACATCTCAACGGCCCGCTTGGCACCGGCCGGCGATAGCCGCCACTGGAAGCGCGCCAAGGTTGGCCCTCGCCGAGCCATTCGCCCGGGCCCGGCCGGCAGAGTTCAGGGCCCGAGACAGTAGGAGGCGGGCTGAGAGCCACATCTGCGCCTTGACGCAAGGCGTGAGCCTGTTTACACTTTGCCTGTCACTCCCTCGCCCATCCGTGTTGTTCTGCGTCTTCGACAATCAGGTCCCCGGACCCGCCTCGGTGACCGAGCCTCTGAGGGGTTCTCTTCTTGAGATACAGGACTTCCCTACCTGCCAGAGGCGGCTCTATCGAGAACAGAAAGGCCCTCCAACTCGAACGCCGACAGGAGGCGTTGATGAGACCATGCATCTTTCTCACGCTGGCTGCCGCGATCTGCTTGACCATTGTGGCGGCAGCCGTGCCTCCCGACCTGGGTGCCCAGGACGTGGAGATGCTCGGGCGGATCCACGGCGTCAGGCCCCCGCCCGGTTACTACGAAGTTCTCGCCCGCGACCCGAACGCCTACCAGTTCCAGCGAGTCTGGAAGGAGATCGCGCGGCAGGTGAGGGAGCGACGGCGCGCCTTGGCCCAGGCGGGAGACTACGCAACGCTGAACGCCCATTTCAGCGGTGGGCGGCCCTCACGAGCTGCCGCGCAGGCCGCGGGCACGGCCCTCCAGGGCACGTTCCGCATCCCGGTGCTGATCGGGATCTTCAAGGACAGTACGCATACCTTCCTGCCCGACTCAGCGGATCTGGACACCGTGATTTTTGACATCGGGACGCCGCCCCCGTACTCGGTGACCACCTACTACGACGAGGTGTCGGATGGCCTCGTGACGGTCACCGGAGACATCATCGGTTGGTTCACGGTGGACAGCGCCAGCACCTGGTACGAGGGGGCCGGCAACGGGTTGGATCCCAACACTGACTCCACGGGCCACTTCATCAGGGAGCTGCTGGTCCAAGCCGATCCGACCGTGGACTTCAGCGTCTACGACGAAGATAACGACGGCTACATCGATCTGGTGGCTGTGCTCCACCCGCTGGCCGGTGGCGAGTGCGGGACGAGCCATATCTGGTCCCATCGCTGGGTGCTCCCCGCCTGGGGTGTGTCCTGGTCCGGAGACGGCGTGACGGCCTGGGACTACATGATCCAGCCGGCCGTGGGCGGCTCCAACGGGTGCACCGCCAGCCAGATCATGGCCATCGGCACATTCTCGCACGAGCTCGGCCACGGCATGGCCGACCTTCCCGACCTTTACGACACGGGCTCGGACCCCGATACAACCAGTGGCATCGGCCATTGGGGGCTGATGGGTGCCGGCAACTGGAACCTGCCGACCAGCCCCGCCCATATGATGGCCTGGTCGAAGGATGACGTTGGCTGGGTCTACGTCGACACGGTCACCGCAACGATGCAGATGGCAAGGCACATCCTGAACCCGATCATCAATAGCGACACGGCGCTGCGCATCAACATTCCTGATGCGAACGAGTACTTCCTGCTGGAGAACCGGCACCAGATCGGCTCGGACCTTTACCTGCACGGTGACGGGCTGCTTATCTGGCACATCGATCCGGACAGGATCGCGGCGCGCCGTAACACGAACACGGTTAACGCGACCCTGCCAAACGGGGTGGACCTCGAACAAGCGGATGCGCAGGACGACCTGCGGTACAGGAGGAACCGTGGAGACGACAGCGATCCGTATCCCGGCACGAGCTCGAACACGGCCTTCGGCCCCTCGACGGCGCCGAACTCGGAGCTGAACGACAACACGAGCTCCGGTGTCACGGTGGACAGCATCACGGTGAACGCCGACCAGAGCATCGCCTTCCGGGTGGGGTTCAGCGTTGTGAACGAGTTCATCACGACGAGCATCGGCCCAGGCACCGAAGTGATCGTGGATGCCGTCAGGCAAGTCGCACCCTACGAGACGATCTGGATCTACCCCAGCACGCACACCATCGCGGTGGACTCCATCCAGGGGGACACGCTTACGCGGCACGTCTTTCAGTCCTGGAGTGACTTGGGCAATCGGTCCCACGACGTATCGATCACTGACGCGATACCCGACACCTTCAGGGCCAACCTGGAGACGCAGAACCGGGTGCGGGCCGTGGCAGGAGCGGACGTTGGAATAACGAGTTCGGTGACGCTCGACGGGAACGGTGTGGCCTGGCTGCTGCCGACGGACACGGTCACCCTGGAGGCGACGGCCAGCGGCGGTGCCCATGTCCTGTGGTCGGGTGACACGGCGACGGTTAACAACCAGCTGAGGCTGGTCATGTCGAAGCCCTACACCGTGAGGGCGACGCGCATCTCGATCACGAGCGAAGAGGTCGCGACGCACCTGCTGGGCGCGGCCTCACTGCTGACCCAGGACGAGCTCCTGTTCCTCGACCTCCTCGGGAACAACAACGGCGGCTTCGACATCGGGGACTTCCGGGCCTGGCTGCAGGAAGCCGGCCTGGTCGCCGATGTAACGCCGGCGGAATTCCTCAAGGCAGAGTCCGAGAAAGGCGGCAAGGCCCGTAAGGAGGAGAGATGATGAGAACAAAGCGAGTCTTCTGGGCCTGGGCCTCAGCCATCGCCTGCGCCGCCTTCCTGGCCGGCGCCTGCGAGAGCGACGACGGTCCATCGGGACCGTCCGGGCCGGGGCAGTTGAGGGTCAACGTCTCGACAACGGGGAACGCCGGTGCTGCGTTCCTCTTGACCGTGACCGGGACTGGGATCACGAACCCTGTCGCGGCCAACAGCGGCCACCTGCTCTACGAATACATCTCGGGCAACACGCTGAGGGTGGCGGTAATAGGGTCCCACTCCTCAGGCGTGCTGCTGAGGTTCAGCGTCCCGGACGTGGCCCAGGCGAGCAGTTACAACGTCACGCTCAACGAGGTGGCTGGAAGCGACAACAACCTCCAGGCCACCGGCGCCTATACGGTCACGATTTCGCTGTAGGCCTGGCGCGACCCCGGGTCGCCTCGATCAACGCATCTGCGCGTGGATCCTGGCGATCCGGGGATCCTGCCCGATCACCTCACCACCCGCAGTCACCTCGAGCCAGCCGCGCACCATCGTTTCGCTCATCACGGTATCGACCCGGAAGCCGTTCTCCTCCAGCCACTCCAGGTCGGCAGGCTCGATGGCCCGGGCGAACTCGATCAGCATCCAGTTGCGCAAGGCCGGCCTCCTCACGCCGGACGGTTCCGGCGATGTCTGGACCACTTCCTCGGCCCCCACTTCGCCAGCTTCAGCGGGGGTCTCCGAGGGCACCGTCTCTTCCGCCACGGCCGCGCCTGGCTCCTCCGCCATCGCGGACTCCGCCGCTGGAGTCTCTTCCCCGGCCTGCCGGGCCGCCTCCTCGCCTCCCGCGCACCCGCTGAGCGCCAGCAACGTTCCCGCAGTCACGGCCAACATGCTCTGAGTTAGGTACCTCATGGCTTCCCTCCGACCTCAGTGGCCTCACTTAGACCCAGCTATCCACTGTCCCCACGAGCTTTTCGTAACCCACCATCGCTCCGTCCGCGATCTCTAGCCGCCCGAGGAAATCATGGCCGAAGCGGGTTCGGATATAGCTCTCGATGGGTTCGCCGATGTAATCCGCGACGAGCCCCGCGATCACGCCCGCATGTGTCACCAGCAGCACCGCACCGTCCCGGTGCCGTGCCTCTAAACCTAAGACGAATTCCACCGCCCGCTCTTGCACTTCCGGCCACGACTCTCCGCCCGGGTAGCGAAACTCGCCGAGAACCACGTGACGCCCGATGAGTTGACGCACCTCGGCGAACGTCAGACCCGTATACTCCCCCGCGTCGATCTCAGCGATCGCCCACTCCGCCTCGATCGGGATCGGCCGGCCCAAGGTCCCCACCACCAGCGCGGCCGTCCGTTGCGCCCGCTCCATGGGGCTCGTGTAGATACAGGCCAGCGCGCGGTCGTGCAGCTGACGGGCCACCTCCACCGGCTGCTGCTCACCTGCGGCCGTGAACGGCGAGTCCTCCCGGCCCAGCAGGATCTGACGGACGTTCGCCTCCGTCTCTCCGTGCCGCATCAGGTACACGTCAGTCGCCATATCGTCCCCTATCCTAGGCCACGCCGGCGTGCTGACAAGGCCAAGCAAGCGGCTTCCGTGCCTCGCCGGCTGCCGTCCCTTGCTCGAACCTGCCCTTCCGCCTTACGTTGCCGCCGCTTTTCAGACCCCGACCTCAATCAGGGAACTTCACCGGGTGGCTTTCAGTCGGCAAACGGGAGGAACTCCATGAACCTGCTGGTCGCCGTCGTGCTTGCTTACCCACTCATACTCATCGCGGTCAGTCTCTGGCGATCCCGGGCGGTCAAGAGCCACGAGGACTTCATGGTGGCAGGCCGTACCGTGCCCGTCATCCTCTTGGTCGGCACGCTGGTCTGCACCTGGATCGGGTCCGGTTCGCTATTCGGCGGCGCCGGCCTGGCCTATCGCACCGGCATCGCAGAGCTCTGGTTCTCCTTCGGCGCGTGGGTCGGCCTCATCGTGGCGTATTTCATCGCGGGAAGGGTCCGACACATCGCGCAATACACCGTCCCTGACCTGCTCGAGCAGCGCTATAACGCCGCGGCCCGACTTCTGGGCACCCTCGCCATCATCCTGGCCTACGTCACAATCGCCGCCTACCAGTTCCGCGGCGGCGGCTGGATCCTTGCCATCGTCACGGACGGGAGGATCTCACCGACCGAAGGCATGTACATCACGGCGACGGCGATCGTGGTCTTCACGGCCCTCGCCGGTATGGTCTCGATCGTCACGGTGGACATCCTCAACGGAATCATCATCACCCTCGCCGTCTTGCTCTCACTCCCCTACTTGGTCTTCGAGTTGGGCGGCGTGGGGGCTGTCCTGCAGAATCTGCCCACAGGTCACACCTCCGTGCTCGGCGGCCACAACGTCCTGTGGGTGATGGGCGTGTCGATGCCCACCTTCCTGCTCCTACTCGGCGAAAGCGGGATGTACCAGAAGTTCTTCTCGGCGAAGGACGCCAACGCGGCACGCCGCGCCGTGATCGGCATGGTCATCGGCGTCGTCGTCATCGAGACGGCCCTCGCCCTGCTGGCCATCGTCGGCCGTGCCGCCTACCCAGCTCTGATGGAGCAGACCTTCATCCCCGGCCGTCCGGGATCAGAGACCGTGATCCTGCACATCGCGCGACACGGTCTGCCGCTGCTAGGCGGAGCTGCCCTGCTCGCCGCCGCGGTCGCCATCGTCCTCTCGACCGGGAACACCTTCCTGCTGGTGCCGTCCACCAACCTCAGCCGCGACATCTACGAGCGCTTCATCAACCCGCAGGCGGCCGAGAAGCGCAAGCTCGCAATCCAGCGGATCTCCGTAGTCGGCTTCGGCATCATCGGGCTCCTCCTTCTCACTCAGTTCACGACCGTCTTGGAGATGGCCTTGTATGCCTACTCTCTGGTCGGGGCCAGCCTCACACCGGCGCTGCTCGCCTGCTTCCTCTGGAAGCGTGTGACGACCCAGGGCGGCGTCGCCTGCATCGCCGGCGGCCTGGGCAGCATCGTGGCGATCGGAGTGCTCAGCCGGCTGGGGCTAGATTTCACCCTGACGTTGTGGGGTACTGACTTCGACTTTGCCGACAGCACGTACATCGTGATCCCAGGCGTCATCTTCTCGATCAGCCTGCTCATCGGCGTCAGCCTGCTCACGAAGCCGTCGCCGCCAGAGAAATGGCAGCCGTTCTTCTCGAAGGCGAACGACTAGTCAGCGGCACTAGGCGAGGCCGGCGCCAAAGCGCCCCGACTGACCGCGGATTAGCACCCGATCACGCCGCTACGCCGCCGACAGATGACGTGTTGCAGGTAAGAGGCACAGAACTGGAGTACGTGATCGACTTGATAGACAGGCGCGGCCAAAAGGGGACGGGACCCGTGTCTCGGTCCCAACGCTATGGGTAGGGATCGCTTACGGCTGGATTAGGTTCCCCCCTCCTCCTCCATCTGCCGCTTCAGGTCGGCCAGGCGCTTCTCGATTTCGTCTGCCTGACGCGCCGCCTCGAGGCGTCGAAGCTCAAGATCCGTTTCGATCTCCCGCACCGGCTGCCGCTCGCCCAAGGCCTCCTCCACTTCCCGGGTCGCCGCGGCCATGTCCTCCGCTGTCGCGACGTCCTCCTCAGCCCGCTCGAATCTGCGCACGCCACCCTCGGGGCCCCGAATCATCTCCTCCAGCTTGCGGGCCGTTCCCACGCGTCGCGACCGGGCCAGTAGAGCGCTTCGATTGCGCTCTGCCGCCTTCAGCTGCTCCAGCTTGTCGGCGGCCTCGGCCTTCAGGCGCTCGCCCTCCTCACGCGCCTCAGCTGCCTGGCTGCGCAAAGACTCAGCGTCGCTGAGAGCCCGGCGAGCCGCTTCCAGGGCCGTGTAGGCCTCGTCCTGGCGACCGGCGCGTTCCTCCTCCTGCGCCTTACTGTGGGCGAGCTCGGCCCGCTGGATCTGCTGTTGGGCCCGTGCAGCAAGGCGCTCCGCCTCCTTCTCCAGCCTGGGTATGCGCGCGCGCAGGTCGATGATCTCCCGACGCATAGCGTGGAGGATGTCATCGATCTCCGCACGGCTGAGCGGGCGCTCCGCCTCGCGGCGCTCCAAGGCGCGCTCGAGCTTTTCGCGGAAGCGACGGAACATGTCGCGAACCTAGGGCCTCGGGCCGTCCGAGTCAAAGACGAGGCTCAGGGGGTTGGGTCTTGCGGAGTCGGCAGCAGCATCGCCAGGTTGTTTGAACGTATGAATAGCTCTTCAGATGGCCCCGCACCGCTGACTGCGTTCCGACAAGGCTGATCCTATGGGAGCCCAGGGACTCCACCTCATCCACCCCAAGGACGTCCGGGCGGCACGGGCCGCCCTTTGCAGCGAGGCCGAGCTGACCTTCCTCGCCGACACCTTCCAGATCCTCGCCAATCCGACCCGCCTGCAAATCGTCTGTGCCCTAGCCCAGCGCGAGCTGTGCGTGGGAGATCTGGCAGCGGTAGTCGAGGCCAGTCCGTCGGCCGTCTCGCACCACCTGCGCCAGCTCCGCCAGATGCGCCTTGTCCGGCACCGCCGGCAGGGGAAGCTGACCTTCTACTCTTTGGCCGACGAGCATGTCGCTCAGCTCCTCGATCTCGGCTTGGAGCACGTGCGGGAGGAGCTGGAGTGAACAGCAAGAGGTACCCGGCGGGGGTGACGGGGAACTCTCGCGAGCTTCTCCTCGAGGTACCGGACATGGACTGCGCTACCTGCGCCCGGCGCATCTGTGACCGGCTGGAGAGACTCGACGGCGTGAAGCGGGTCGAGCCGCGGGTCGTGTCGAGGGACGTTCGCGTCGAGTTCAACCCGCAGCGCCTGGCTGGAGCTGCTATCGCGGACGCGATTCGCTCGCTGGGCTACACGGTCGAGGAGGATGGGCGCGAAAGAGAACAGGATCGGGCGCACAAGCTGAGCACCTGGGCCAGCCGCGAGGCCTGGCGCACATACCTCTCGGGTCTCGCACTCGCCGTTGGACTCACGCTCCGGCTGCTCGATCTCGACCTCATTCTCTGGACAGCGCTCAGCTGGAGGCTCGACGCGAGCGGGCTGCTCTTCGTCGTGGCCGCGCTGGTCGGTGGCCTCAACTTCTTCTCCAAGGGCCTGCGAGCCGCACGCATCATGCGGCTCGACATGAACTTCCTGATGACGGTCGCCATCTTCGGCGCGCTAGGCATCGGTGAGTTCGTCGAGGCCGGCAGCATCGCCTTCCTATTCGGCATCGCCGAGCTGCTGGAGCGCTACTCGGTTGAGCGGGCGCGTCGCTCGATCGAGCAGCTGCTGGAACTCGCCCCAGCGACAGCACGAGTGCACCGCAATGGCGAGATCGTGAGCGTTGCGGTTGAGGAGGTCGAGCCGGGTGAGATCGTCCAGGTGATGCCGGGCGAAAAGATTTCGGTCGATGGCTGGGTGAGGGAGGGCACGTCGTCCGTCGACCAGAGTCCGATCACCGGTGAGTCGTTGCCGGTGACCAAGTCGCCCTCGGACTATGTGTACGCCGGCTCGATGAATCGCGAAGGCTACCTGGAGATCGAGACGGCGAAGCGCGCGGGTGACACCACGCTGGCGCATATCATCCACCTGGTCGAGGAAGCCGAGGCGGCGCGCTCGCCGAGCGAGCGCTTCGTCGAGAAATTCGCCCGCTACTACACACCTGCCGTCACGCTGCTGGCCGTCACTGTCATGGCCCTTCCGCCCCTGGCACTCAGCGCTCCCTTCGGAACCTGGTTCGTGCGAGGGCTCACCCTGTTGGTGATCTCTTGCCCGTGCGCGCTGGTGATATCCACCCCGGTGGCGGTCGTGAGCGGGATTACTAGCGCCGCTCGCAACGGCGTGTTGATCAAAGGCGGCGTTCACCTCGAGGCGCTGGCCGGTATTCGGGCCGTAGCGTTCGACAAGACCGGTACTCTTACTGCCGGCGAGCTGAGCGTAGTCGAGGTGATCAGCGCGCCGGGCCCCGGCCCGGTCGCCACGCAGTTGCTCAGCATCGCAGCGTCGCTCGAGGCGCGGTCCGAGCATCCGATCGCCGAGGCGATCCGGCGTGCTGCCTTCGAGTCCAAGGTCTCGGTCGAAGACCGGATCACGGAATTCGAGTCGCTGGCAGGCCGCGGGGTGCGGGCACGGCTGAACGGTGCGCTCTATCAGATCGGCCGACCCGAGCTTTTTGGCGATGCTGTGAGGCCCTGGCAGCGGGAGCTAGATCGGCTGACCGTTGCCGGTCACACCCCGGTGTGCGTGGGGACCGAGGAGAGGGTGCTCGGCGTGCTGGCCGTGGCTGACAGGGAGCGCGAGGGAGCACGTGAGGTGATCACCGCGCTCCGACGGTTGGGCATACGGCGGATCGTGATGCTGACCGGTGACCATGACGCTACAGCACGCACCGTCGCGCAGCAGTTGGGTATCACCGAATACTTCGCCGGTCTCCTCCCCGCGGAGAAAGTGGAGAAGGTGCGAGAGATCGAGGCCGCCGTCGGCGGCGTCGCCATGGTCGGCGATGGCGTGAACGACGCGCCCGCGCTCGCCGCTGCGAGCGTGGGGATCGCCATGGGGGCAGCGGCGAGCGATATCGCGCTCGAGACCGCCGATGTCGCGCTCATGGCAGACGACCTGGGCTGCTTGCCGTACCTGTTCCGTCTGTCGCGCCGGAGCGAGGCCGTCATCCGAGAGAACATTGCGACCTCCATTGCCATCAAGTTCTCACTGGCGGGAGGCGTTTTGCCCGGCTGGGTGAACCTGATCACTGCGGTGTTGGTGGGCGACATGGGGGCCTCGCTCGCTGTGATCGGGAATGCTCTCGCCGCTAGGTTGACTGGGGGCTGCGGTCGCTGGGCGAGCCCAGAGGCTGGGCACACGTCTTGCACTCTCGAACGCGAAAACTAATTATTGTTGGAAAGGGTCTAATCCCAGATGTGAAGCGAACTTAGCCTCGACGAAACGCCGATCGGGGCCTCGATAATAACGGCAAGTTGACCCACTCACCGCTGTGCAGATAAGGGGAAGAAGTTGAGCGCTGGACGTGGCCAGTGGCGGGATGTCCTTAGAAAGTCGCCGATGGGACCTCTTGCACACCCGGAGAGGGCGGCAACGCTCAGGAAGCGTTGTGGCCGAGCCCACGTCTCCGGGTCCGTGTTACTGGCGCTGGCCCTGCTGATCGGCGCGACTCCCGCCGTCGCACAGAACAACGATCTCTGCCTGATGTGTCACGAGAACGCATCCCTCTTCGCTGGCAAGGAGGATCCCTCCCGCTACGTAGTCACCCGGCAGATGCACGACGCTTCGTTGCACGGCCAGGCCGAACTGCTCTGTACCGACTGCCACCGTGGCCTGGCCTTCCCGCACCCTGAGGAGGTGCCGCAGGCGGACTGCTCGGTCTGCCACGACGACCAGTCGGTTCAGCACGCGGGTTCGCTGCACGGGCAGGCGGCGGCCCGAGGCGACCCGCTGGCGCCGACCTGCAGCACCTGCCACGGCACGCACGATATCCGCTCGCACCTCGACCCGCGCTCGCGGACCTACGTATTCAACATCCCGCTGCTCTGCGGGGAGTGCCACCACGAAGGGACACCTGTCTCGCTGACCCGCGACATTCCTCAGGACCTGATACTCGAGAACTACTCCCAGTCCATCCACGGAGAGGGCCTGTTCCGTCAGGGTCTGGCCGTCACAGCGGTGTGCACCTCATGCCACACATCCCACTTCATCCTACCGCACACCGACCGGCGCTCGAGCATCCACGAGGACAACGTGGCGCGAACCTGCAGGCAGTGCCACGCGCTGATCGAGGAAGTGCACCGGCAGGTGATCGAAGGCAGGCTGTGGGAGACTGAGCCTCACAAGATACCCGTCTGCGTGGACTGTCACTCGCCGCACAGAATCCGCAGGGTCTTCTACGATGCGGGAGCGGCGAACGCGGACTGTCTGAGGTGCCACTCCGAGCCGAGCCTCGCGATGGAGCGAGACGGCGAGACCATCTCGCTCTATGTGGACGAGGCGGCTTACAACACGTCAACCCACGGGGGAACGGGCTGCGCCCAGTGCCACACCGATGTCACCCCGTCGCTGCTGTTCCGTCCCTGCACGACGTCTGTAGCCCCGAGCGTGGACTGCGCGATCTGCCACCCGGAGGAGGTCGAGCAGCACTCGACAGGCATACACGGCACACTCGTAGCCGAGGGCAACCCGGAAGCACCTGACTGCCTGAATTGCCATAGCGCGCACGCGACTCAAGATGACCTGTGGCCCACCTCCCCCACGTTCGCGCGGAACGTGCCCGACCTCTGTGCCCGCTGTCACCGTGAAGGGGAGGCGGCAGCTCGCCGTATTGAGCAGGAAGGCTACCGGGGCCCCCCCATCGTGAACAGCTATGTCATGAGCATTCATGGGAAGGGGCTGATCGAGAGCGGGCTCGTCGTGACCGCTACCTGTCCTGACTGCCACACCGCGCACCGCGAACTACCGCCGCATGACCCGCGTTCCTCGGTCAACCGGGACAACATCGCCGCAACCTGTGGGAGCTGCCACCACGGCATCGAGGAGGAGTACACAGTCAGCATTCACTGGGCGGGCAGGCAGGATTTCGACCGGGACGACGAGCGGGAATTGCCCACCTGCGAGGACTGCCATACCTCCCACACCATCAGCCGGACCGACCGCAGCGATTTCCGGCTGATGATGATGGACCAGTGCGGTCGCTGCCACACCGATGAGTCGGAGACCTTCTTCGACACCTTCCACGGCAAAGTCTCGCGGCTGGGCGATGCCGCGGCGGCAAAGTGCTACGATTGCCACGGCACCCACAACATCCACCCGATAGACGACGCCCGATCGACTCTGAGCCGTAGGAACATCATCGACACGTGCTCCCAGTGTCACCCGGCCGCCAACCGCCGCTTCACCGGCTACCTCACCCACGCGACCCACCATGACCCGAAGAAGTATCCCTTCCTCTTCTGGTCGTTCTGGGGGATGACAGCGCTGCTGGTGGGTACCCTCGGCTTCGCCAGCGTGCACACGCTGGCCTGGCTGTGGCGGCTGTGGCGCTCGCCGCAGGACTGGAAGCTGACCGCAGTGGCAGCGCGCGAGGCTACGATGGTGAGGCGGTTCTCGGTGTTCGAGCGCAGCTTGCACCTGGTGATGCTGCTCAGCTTCTTCACGCTGGCCCTCACCGGCATGGCGCTCAAGTTCTCCTACATGCCGTGGGCTCAGAAGTTCGCGGCGTTCCTCGGCGGATTCTCCACCACCGGCGTGCTGCACCGACTGGGCGCCATTACTCTGATCACCGTCTTCCTGATCCATCTGCGCGACGCGTTCCGCCGCAAGCGCGCCTCCGGGCAGAGCTGGAGCCAGTTCATCTCCTCGTCAGGCTCCCTGGCCTTCACCAAGACAGACCTCAAGGAATTCGTCGCCTCGGTCAAGTGGTTCCTCGGATTCGGTTCACGTCCGCGCTACGGGCGCTACACCTACTGGGAGAAGTTCGACTACTTCGCCGTCTTCTGGGGCATGTTCATCATCGGTTCCACCGGGCTAATCCTCTGGTTCCCCGAGTTCTTCACGCTCATCTTGCCCGGCTGGACGGTGAACGTCGCCACCATACTCCACAGCGACGAGGCGTTGCTGGCGGTGGGCTTCATCTTCACGGTCCACTTCTTCAACACGCACTTCCGGCTCGACAAGTTCCCCATGGACCCGGTCATCTTCACCGGGCGCGTTCCCCTGGAGGAGCTGAAGCGCGACAAGCCCCGGGAGTACGAGGAACTGGTCCAGAGCGGCAAGCTGGAGGAGTACTTGGTCGACCCCTACCCGAAGAAGAGGGAAAGGGCCTTCCGCATCTTCGGGTTCGCGGCCCTCACGGTGGGCCTGATACTGATTGCCCTGATCGTCTACACCATGGTGTTCGGCTACCGCTAGAGCCGGTCGCCCCGTGGCCGGCGGCGACTCATCCAGCCTGGGTCCGCGAGCCGTAAGCGCCAAGCTGTGGCAGAATGCCCCGGCCGACCCACCCGCACGCACGCCGGGCTGAGCGGTGGCTGGCCTGAGTGGCCATCCCACGCGTAGTTTTCACGGACCCCCTGGCACGGTTCAAGCATCTGAGGCCCTGAGGTGTGGGGTCTCAACATCCAGAGCGCCGCCCCGCAATCCGTGGGGGGGCGAGGAGGAGAGTGATGTGCCTAGGTGTACCAGGCCGAGTGCTGAGAGTGGAAGGGCTCATAGCGACGGTAGACTTCTGGGGCCTCAAACGACAGGTGCGCCTGGATGTCGTGGATGAGCCGGTGCAGCCAGGGGACTACGTCCTGAACCACGTCGGCTTCGCGATCCGTAGGATCCCCGCTGAGGAGATCCAAGAAACCCTCAGCCTCTATGAGCAGCTGCTTCGCGCAGGCGAAAGCGACATGATGGCAGCGGACATGCGCGGCGAGATCGAGGCGAGCTCCGAGTCGGATGCCGGCGGAGAGGCCGATGCCTGACGAGAGAGTGAGATCCTCGGCAAACGAACTCAAGTTCCGTGACCCGTCACAGGCACGGGCGCTGGCCGACAGGCTCTCCGGCCTGTGTGAGGAGATCGGCCGTGAGCCTATCTCGGTGATGCATGTGTGCGGAACACATGAGCAGGCGATCGCCAAGTACGGTCTGCGGACAATACTCCCCAAATCGTTGGATCTGATCATGGGCCCCGGGTGCCCGGTTTGCGTGACCGACATGCCGGAGGTGGACGAAGCTGTGGTGTTGGCCGAGGACGGAGCACTGATCGCCACCTACGGCGATATGCTCAGAGTCCCTGGTACGGCGAAGTCGCTAGCGGATGCACAGGCCGAGGGCGCTCGCGTCGAGGTCGTCTATAGCGCTGCACAGGCCGTGGAGCTGGCGCGCTCCATGCAACAGGAGGTCGTGTTCTTCGCCAGCGGGTTCGAGACTACGGCGGTGGCCACGGCTGCGATCGCTCTGCAGGATGAATTGCCACCGAACTTATCGATCCTGTCTGCACACAAGTACGTTCCGCCCGCGATGGAGATCGTCGCTCAGATTCCCGCCACCCAGGTCGAAGGCTTCCTGGCAGCGGGCCACGCTGCGACGATCACGGGTTGGGGGATCTTCGAGCCTTTCGTGGAGCGGTACGAGATCCCGGTGGTCGTGGCTGGTTTCGAGCCGCTTGACATCCTCGCCGCTCTCGTGCGGCTGGTCGAGCTGATCCGGGACGGTACGCCTGCAGTGGGCAACATGTACCCACGCTGCGTGACGCGTGAGGGTAACCGTGTGGCCCTGGCGCAGATGTGGAAGGTCTTCCGCACGGCTGGCGGGCGTTGGCGTGGCATAGCTGATGTACCCGATGGAAACCTGCGGCTGCGTCCGGAGTTCGCGCACCTGGACGCACGCGTGAGGTTCGAGATCGATATCAGACGGTTGTGGCAGCTCGCGCCGTCCGCTCTCGCCGAGAAATGCATCTGTGGTGCAATCATGTCCGGACTCGCGTCGCCGAGCGACTGCGAGCTGTTCGGCAAGGAGTGCGATCCTGAGAACCCGGTGGGCGCCTGCATGGTGAGCAGCGAGGGGACCTGCAAGATCTGGTATCAGTACGGAGGGCGGCCGGACCTATGATGGCCAAACCCGGGATTGGGCCCCAGCCGCGCGATGAACGCGTCACGCTCAAGCATGGCGCTGGTGGGCGCGCGATGCGGATGCTGATCCAGGAGACGCTGGCGGCGGGGTTTCTGGACGGGAGCACTGATGAGATCGGTCTGGCTGCCCTGGACGACGGTGCAGCGCTGCGGATCGGGGACCGCTGGCTCGTCGTGACCACCGACTCGCACGTCATTCATCCCATATTCTTCCCGGGCGGCGACATCGGCCGGCTGGCGATCGCCGGTACGGTCAACGACCTAGCGGTGATGGGCGCCACAGAGGTACTCGGCCTGACCTCCGCGGTGGTTATTGAGGAAGGATTTCTTCACTCCGACCTCGAGCGCATCCAGCGCTCTATGCAGGAGACCTGTCGCGAGGCCGGCGCGAAGATCGTGACGGGCGACACGAAGGTGATGGGCCGCGGGGAGTTGGACGGCATCATCATCAACACGACGGGCGTCGCGATCGCGGACGCCGTCGTGTCTGACGCGGGACTGTCCTCCGGCGATCGCATCCTCCTCACGGGCCCGATCGGCGAGCACGGTATCGCGCTCATGGCCGCGCGACGCGGCCTCGGCCTGGAAGGAGACCTGCGATCCGACGTCGCCCCGCTGAACGGTCTGATCCGTCGGGCACTTGACAGTGCGAAAGGCGCGATCACCGCCATGAAGGATCCGACGCGCGGCGGCCTTGCAAGCGCTCTCACAGAGATGGCGGAGAAGAGTCAGGTCGGTATCGTGATCGAGGAGGCTGCGGTGCCAGTCACACCCGTCGTCCGCTCGGCCGCAGAGATACTGGGACTCGACCCTTTCCATATCGCCAACGAGGGGGTGGCCGTCATCGGGGTGCGTCCTGACGCAGCGGACGCCGTGCTTGCCGCCCTGAGAGCGCACCCCCTGGGCCAGAGCTGCGCCATCATCGGGACCTGCACGGACGAACACCCTAAGCGCCTGATCCTGGATACCGGCATCGGCCGCCGACTGGTCACGGAGCCGGAAGGGGAACCGCTGCCGCGGATTTGCTGATATCTGGAGCCGCTTCCACCCTTGATCAGCGCGCTGGCTAAGACAGACCCGAGACCGTCAGCCCCCGGCCGTGAGCGCGTGGGCCACGACCGCCTGCCCCAGGGACAGCCCGCCGTCGTTGGGCGGAACAAGCCGGTGGGTGACGACTTCAAACTCTGCTGCCCCTAGCCCCTCCAGCAGGCGCTGGGTGAGCAGCGCATTCTGGAAGCAGCCACCGCTCAGGACCACACGATTGAGGCTGTGCTCGTCCCGGACTGCGCGGCAAACGGCGAGCGTGAACGCCGCCACCGTATTGTGGAAAGCTGCCGCGACCCTCGAGATCGACCGTCCGGCGCGGAAATCGCACCACAGAGCCCTCAGCGTCGCGGCCGGATCGACGACCCAGCCATCCCCATCGCGAAGGAGGTCGAACGCGTACACGTCGTCGACCTGCGGGTCGGCAAGCGCCTCGAGCTCCACCGCCGCCTGGCCCTCGTACAGCGCCTCTCTACACACGCCCAGCAGGGCTGCTGCTGCGTCGAAGAGGCGTCCGCATGACGACGTAAGTGGCGTGTTGAGTTGCGTCTCAAGCTGGCGGCGCAAGATGATACGCTCACCCACCGGCAGCGTCGCGATGAAGGCCTCGAACTCGGCCTCACTGGCAGCGCACAACGACCAGACATAGCCCGCGGCCATACGGTAGGGTTTGCGAATCGCTGCCTCCCCACCCGGCATCGGCGCGTAGCGCAAGTGACCGACGCGCTTGAAGGAACTCCAGTCGGCAACCAATATCTCTCCGCCCCACACGGCACCGTCCGTACCGTAGCCGGTTCCGTCATACGCCACTCCGATGACGGGCTCCGCGATGCCATGCTCCGCCATCGCGCTCACCACGTGCGCGTGATGATGCTGCACCACAACGCGCATCACCGATGGATCCGGATAGTCATGTGCAAAGCGGGTCGACAGATAGTCGGGATGCATGTCGTGCGCGATGATTCGCGGGTCGATCCTGAAGAGCTGTCTAAAGCCCTCCAGCGAGCTCTCGAAGTGTGATAGGGTCTCCAGGTTCTCCAGCTCCCCGATATGTTGGCTTAGGAAGGCCTTTGATTCCTTCACCAGGCAGAACGTGTTCTTCTGCTGCGCGCCACAGGCCAGGATGTCGCGCCTGGCCGTGAAGGGAAGATGGATAGGAGCGGGCGCGTAGCTGCGCGCCCTGCGGATCGGCACTATCGCGCCCCCCAGAGCACGTACCACCGAATCATCGTAGCGTGCATAGATGTCGCGGTCATGAAACAGAAACGCGTCGGCGATATCGCTCAAGCGCTCGACCGCCTCGCGGTTGCCGATGGCGATCGGCTCCTCGCTCAGGTTACCGCTGGTCATGACGAGAGGGCCGCCGAAGCCATGCATAAGCAGGTGGTGCAACGGCGTGTAGGGTAGCATGAGCCCGAGCGTATCGAGACCGGGGGCCACATCCTGAGCGACCGACGTGCCGGGCCGCTGCTTGAGCAGCACGATGGGCCGCTCGCGACTCAGCAGCGCCTTGATCTCGGCTGCCGTAGCCTCGCACAACTGCTTCGCCCCCTCGAGATCTGGGACCATCAGCGCGAACGGCTTTCCCCAGCGCCGCTTGCGCGCCCTGAGCCTTGCAACTGCCTCCGGGTTGGTCGCGTCGCAGGCAATCTGATAGCCGCCCAGTCCTTTGATCGCGACGATCCTCCCGCCCTTCAGCAACGCGGCGCACGCCTCGATGGGATCGCCTTGCGCCAACTCGCCGTCCGGCATCCGAAGCCAGAGCTTCGGGCCACAGGCCGGGCAAGCGATCGGCTGCGCGTGGAAGCGACGGTCCCGCGGGTCTTCGTACTCGCGGCGGCAATCGCCACACATGGGGAAGCAGCCCATCGTCGTGCGATCCCGATCGTAAGGCAACGAGTCGATGATCGTGAAGCGGGGACCGCAATGCGTGCAATTCGTGAAAGGATACCCGTAGCGACGCTCGCCGGGATCACCCAGCTCACTCAGGCATGCTTCACAGGTGGCCGTGTCTGGTGGTATCGACTGCCAGCCGGCGTCAAGCTGGCTCTCGATGATCTCGAAGGATGTGAAGCCTGAAGCGGGCCGCCGCTCGGACTCGACCTCATCGATCCGCGCCAGCGGAGGTGCGCAGTCTAGCAAGTCGTGCAGAAAGTCCTCTAGCCCTTCCTCGCCGCCATCGACCTCGATCTCGACCTGGGTGTTAGTGTTCCGCACCCAACCGGTCAGTCCGTAGCGTTCCGCCAGTTGGTAGACGAACGGGCGAAAGCCTACGCCCTGAACGATACCGCGGACCCTTACACTAAGGCCCTGCACTCTCCCCGCTCCCCTTGTTCCTCTTTAGCACCGCCACCTGGCCGGCAAGCCAGCCCGTCCACTCCGCCAAACCCTCACCTGTGTACGACGATGTCGAGAACACGGTCAGATCAGGATTCACGGCACGGGCATTCTCGATCGCGTGGTCCAGCGAGAACTGCAAGTGCGGCACCAGATCGGTCTTCGTCAACACCAGCACCCTCGCCCGCTTGAACGCCGCCGGGTACTTGAGCGGCTTGTCCTCGCCCTCCGTCACGCTCATCAAGACGACCTTCATCGACTCGCCCAGATCAAACGACGAGGGGCAGACAAGATTCCCAACATTCTCGATGAAGAGGAGATCCGTCTTGGACAAGTCGAGCCCTTCCAGCGACTTCGAGACCTGACGCGCATCCAGATGACAACCACCGCCGGTCTCAATGGCCTCGACGGGAATCTCGTGTCGAAGCAGACGGTCCGCGTCATTTCGCGTCTGCACATCGCCGGCCACCACACCCAAGCGCAGTGACTCTTTCATCAGATCCACCGTGCACTCCAGCAGTGTCGTCTTGCCCGACCCCGGAGATGAGATGAGGTTGACCGCGAACACCCCGTTCGCTTCGAGTCGCGCGCGGATCTCTGCCGCCAACTGATCGCTCGCGCTCAGAACCTTCTCTTTGACATCTACACGCTCCGCGCTCATCACTCGCACTCCACCTCGATGTAGCTCACATGCAGACTGTCACCCCCGGACACGCCGTGCGCCAGCGCTCCGCATCTCGGACACTCGAACGGCGCCTGTGTAACCTGAAACTCCAGACCGCAGCTCAAACACGCCGCTGTGCCCGGCTGTCGAACCACCTCACAGCGAAACCCGTCGAAGCCCTCGGACATCACCACCTGCAGGCAGAACTGCAGGGTCTCGACCTCCACCCCGGAGAAGGCGCCCACCTCGACGCCCAGCGCCGTGAGCCGGCTCTCCGGCAGCTTCGCCAGCTCACGCTCGCAGATCGCTTTGATCTCAAGCGCGAGAGACATCTCGTGCATAGCCTCACCCCCAGGCTCTAAGCACTGGCAAACTGTGGGCCGGGAGCACGCGAGTATGCCGCTCCCTGAACTTATTGAACTAGATAGAGCTACGCACGGCGGGCAGGACGAAGGGTGCGAAGGCAGTCCGACCGGGACCACCTAGTCGGGGCATTCTGCCACAAGACGGCTAGCGCCACTGAAACCACTGGAACCCGATCATGGCCATCATCGTGGCGCCGCCGGCAAAGTCCTGTGGCTGCCGCCGTGAGGAGCGCCGGGGCCTTTACACCACGGAATCAGAGTCGCTTGAGGCGTGTGATGGGGGATCTGGGTGCGCCAACCGAGGGACCGGGGGCGCGCCCGCCAGCGGTTGCGGCTAGGAAGCTGGCTTATGGCAGAGCGTGCAGTACTTGTTGTCCCTGCCCTCGTGGTCCGCCGGCGCATCCGGGACCGGCTCCATAGCTCCTGGCTTATGGCACATCCAGCAGTTGTCACGACCCTCGGTGGGATGCGAGATAGCCGATGGCGCGGTGGTCTGAACGGCCGCATCCTTGGCGTGGCACATCAGGCAGATGTCGCTGGGCCAATCCGCGTGACTCGCCGGCGCATCCGGTACGGCCTCCATCACCCCTGCCTTGTGACACATTATGCAATTGTCACGGCCCTCGAGCGCGTGCTGGACCGCTGGTGGGGTCTTCCAACCCTCCTGCTGCCAGGCGAACGCGCCGAGCCCGACGAACAGAAACAGCGAGGCTACGATGGATCGTCGATGGATCATATCTCATCCCCCTTCAGGTTGGGGCCACGCCGCGGACCTAGCTGTGCCTGGCGTGACGATTCCTACTCTGACAACTGCGCTGCAGCTGCACCTTAGGCAAGGCAAGTACCCCGGGCAAGGGGGGCGTGCGACCGCACGGTGTCTAGGCTGTCCCATCCCTGCTTCGGCAGCTTGAGAACGGGTGGCGGGCGCCTGCGACGGGTTCGGGGAGCTGACGCGACTCAGCGCTCCGGCGCCGCAGCCTGGAGGAACGCCGTGATGTCGGCCATCTCCTCGGGAGACAGCCTGGGCCAAGCCGTTTCTTCGCCGCCCTCCATCAGCAGCGAGTGGTTCCACATCGATGCGATGACGGCCGCCGGCGAGTCCAGGCCGCGCAGCAGGGACAGGTCGCTGGCTGTCGATCCCCCCGCGCCTCTGAGCGCATGGCAGCTAAGACAGTCCTTTTCCGCGAGCCGCTGCTCACCGAGCTCGGCGTCGCCTGGCTCGGCGAAATACTCGATGCTGTAAAGGTAGGCGACCAAGTCGGCTATCTCGACGCCGCCGATCTGAGGCATCGACATCTCTCGCTCCGCCAGCAGAGCCGACATCGCCGGCTCCTTGTTCCACATCGCCGCAGCAAACTCGGTGAGCCCCCACTGGCGCCCCCACTCTGCCAGGTCCGGGGCGAGACGACCGCCCACGCCCTGCACGGAGTGACACTCGTTGCAGCGCTTCTCCAGGAAGATGACGCGGCCCCCCTCAGCACGCCCAGGGAGCACGTACACCGGGCCCTCGAGCGGTTGCGGCGCCACAGACTGCAGGTAGGCGATGAGATCGACCAGCTCTCCTGGTTGGAA
>JBDHKG010000047.1:0-21700 GCA_039586495.1 Gemmatimonadota bacterium
GTTGTAGGTGTATTGGGTACTCACCGGACCCCAACCCTGCGCGTAGCGAATGGCAAAATGCGCCGGGTCCGTTGCGATCTCACCGATGGGGCTCGTGTCGTTGTGGTCGTTCCAGGACCAGGGCGGATTGGCGGCGCCGCCACGCAGCCGCTTCTTGTCCCTGTAGACGAAGCCCCACTTGCCATCCTTGTTTTGCCTGAAGACCCTGTCGTGGAAGCGATGGTCCCAGAGACCGCCGGCGCCGAAGATATCGATCAGCTCGTATTGCAGCGTTTGGGTGTTGGGTCTCTCGCTCTTGTCAATCGTGCCCGGCGTGGACGTTTCCTCCTGCGGGCTGTAGTACCAGATCTGATCGCCGCCACCCCAGCTCTTGTGGTCACCACGGATACCGTGCCCTCGCGATTCGATGTAGAGCTTCACTCGTCCAGTGGCCTGATCGAGCCAGATGTTGCCGTCTACGGTCTCGTTGAACTTGACGACCCGCAGGCTGTTCTTGAACGCCGGCACCGACTTCGCGACCGCTGTGGGTTTGCGGGGCTCCGTGTACAGATAGAAATTGTCGTGCGCCACCGTCACCAGGCCGTCCACCATGCCTTCCGGTTCCTTCGTCACGATGAGCAGCGCTCCTTGCATGTCATGAAGGTGCTCGTCGAGCCGGTCACGGATGATGTCGTAGAGGTTGCCTGGTTTGTCTCGCTTCCACCAGTCGAGGATGTGGTAGGCTGCGTAGAGCAGGTAGTAATGGGTCGTCGTCTCGCAGGCGCTATAGTAGATCTTCGCGTCGATGAGCGCCTTCTTGTTCTTCTGATACAGCTCCTCGAGCGCGTCTTGGTTATCGGCGACCCTCTTGAAGGAGCCGGCGAAGTCGATCGGCGCGATCTGGTCGGCTAGCGCCCACTCGTTGCTCACCTTCTGCGCGAAGACCGGCGCATACTTGGCCGCGACCTTTCTCGCCTCGACCGCGTTCATGGCGTGACCCTCCATCAGCGGATTCGACTGTCGGGATGGACTTGGAGGCGCGAATTTAAGGCCCTCCCGAGAGACGCGCCACGTTGGGCTCTGCCCGGGAGGAGCGTTCTGGCGGTAGCTCAAGAAAGAGCTGAGCCGATCCCGAACGCCGGCCACGCTCGCCGAACCGGGTCCCTCCAGGGATCCTCGACCCCAATCGGTCGGTATGAGTCAAAGCAGGGGGGGAACGCGGGGGCACACTCGCGGGGCAGACTGGAGTGCGAGGGTAGTGCGAACCAGGGAGCTCCAACATCATGCGTTCAGCGTACAGAGCCACTGACACCGACGATCCGACCGGAGGGCGCCTTGCCGGAGGAGCCTGGCTGGCGCCGGGGCTATTGCTCGTGTCGCTGGTGCTCTTGGCTGCCTGCGATTCAGATTTGCCTTCAGCGCCGGAGCCACCGCCGTTTGAGGCCCTGCTGGTCGAGACGGCCCTGCTCGACCACCTGAACTTCCTTGCTGCCGACAGCCTCTTCGGCCGACGGCTCGGCAGCGAGCACGAGCGCCGCGCCGCCGAATACGTTCGCGACCGATTCCAGGAGTACGGTCTACAGCCTGGCGACACGAGCTACCTGCAGACGGTCCCCCTGCCCTTCCCCGTCGACGGTGATACCGGGCGCACCTCGCAGAACGTCCTCGGTGTTCTGCCCGGTGAAGGGAGCTTGGCGGGCCAGTGGTTGATCCTCGGCGCCCACTACGATCATGTGGGCTTCCTGCAGGTCTCCGAGGACTCGGTCGTCGTGTACAACGGCGCCGACGACAACGCTTCGGGTACAGCGCTGATGTTGGAGATCGCCCGCTACCTCAGCGATCAGCTTTCCGGAGTCCGAGGCACTGACGGTCGCCGCTCAATCATGTTCCAGGCCTACGGCGCGGAAGAGGCCGGGATGGTGGGTTCCAACTACTTCTGCGAGCATCCTACCGTACCCATAGACAGCGTCGTGGCCATGTTGAACCTCGACATGGTGGGGCAACTGCGATACAACGTGCTGGTGCTGATCGGTACATCTTCGTCCGCCGAATGGATCGATCTGCTCGCCGCTGCCAACGGCACGTCGTTCCTGAGCTTCAGTCTGAGCGAGGGTCTCCTGGGACGGAGCGATCAGGCCTGTTTCTACCTTCGCCAAAGGCCCGTGCTCTTTCTCCACACCGGAATGCACGCCGAATATCACACGCCGTATGATGACGTCTGGCTCATCAACACCGAGGGGATGTTGAGGGTAGGCAATCTCGCGGTCGCGCTCCTGCAGGATCTGGCCGTGCGACCGGACCGCCTGGTTTTCGCGGACATCGCTCTCGAGCTCGCGGGACAGTAGGTGTGGCAAGCAGAGAGACCCCGGATCGAGCCCGAGCGAGGAGCTCAGGTCGATATCCGGGGTCGCCATGTAAATGACTAAGCTCGTCTCAGTCGACGTTCTTGAGGATCGCCAGCAGGTACTCCCAGAACTTCTCCACCGTATCGATGTAGATCTTCTCGTCTGGCGAGTGCACGCCCTCCAGCGTCGGGCCGAACGAGATCATGTCCATACCGGGGTATTTCTCGCCGATGATGCCGCACTCCAGTCCGGCATGCACGGCTTTCACCTCGGGCTCCTTACCGTGAAGCTCCTTGTAGGTGGACTTCGCGACCTTCAGGATCGGCGAGTCCATGTCCGGCTTCCAGCCGGGGTAGCCGCCAGCGTGCCCCGCCTTAGCGCCGCCGAGCTCGAAGATCGTGCTGACGGTCTGCACGATCTCATCGATCTCTGACGCCACGGAACTCCTCTGACTGGTGTCCATGACTATGTTGTTCTTCCCGGTGCGAATGACTGCCACGTTGGTCGAGGTCTCCACCAGCCCTGGGATGTCAGCGCTCATCTTGATCACACCATGCGGGAGTGCTGCGATCGTCTGGATGATCCGCTTCTGCTCGTCCTTCTTGATGACTTTGCGCTCCTTCACATCGGACGCGCGCTCCAGTGTGATCGAGATATCCGGGTCGACCGTGGCGAGCTCGGCCCTGATCATCGCGTCGTAGTTCTTCGTGATGGCCTGCGCCTTACGCACCTTGTCTTTGGGGACGAAGACCAGCGCTTCGGCCTCGCGCGGGATCGCGTTTCTCTTGTTGCCTCCCTCGATGTGTGAGAGGCGTACGCCGATCTCATCCAGGCTGTAGAGGACCCGGTTGAGCGTCTTGATCGAGTTGCCGCGCCCCTTATCGATCTCCAGACCGGAGTGCCCGCCCTTGAGGCCGGTGACCTTGAGCCGCATCGGCACGGCACCGGCGGGAGCGCGCATGAAGGTCACGTTCCAGGTCCCTGAAGTGTCCCTGCCGCCGGCGCAACCGACGTAGAGCGCACCCTCCTCCTCCGAGTCGAGGTTCATGAGGATCCTGCTCTCGACCAAGCCCGGCTTGAGGAAACCCGCACCCGTCAGGCCAGTCTCCTCGTCGACCGTGAACAGGAACTCGAGGGGGCCATGCTGCAGCGACCTGTCCTCCATGATCGCCAGGTTTGTGGCGACGGCGATGCCGTTGTCTGCCCCGAGCGTTGTCCCGTTTGCCATCAGCACGTTGCCCTTGCGAACGAGCTCGATGGGATCCCTCTCGAAATCGTGATCGACGTCCTTGTTCTTCTCGCAGACCATGTCGAGATGCCCCTGCAGGCAGACCATGGGAAGGTTCTCGCGCCCCGGTGTGGCAGGCTTCTTGACCACAACGTTCAGGCTCTTGTCCTGCTCAGCTTCCAGGCCTAGCTCCTTGGCCTTGTTCAGGACATAGTCTGAGATCTGCTTCTCGTTCTTCGATCCGCGCGGGATCTCGCTGATCTCCGCGAAACATCTCCACACAGCTTCCGGCTGTAAGCCTGCAATCGCGCTAGACATAATCGGGTCCTCCTGGGATCGAGTCCCTCTCCGTCCTCAACTAACGCTGAGTTGTTCTCGGCTCTTCGATAACGACACACTCCTCACGCTCCAGCTTCCGCAGGAACTTGCCGATCCGCTCATAGACCGGCTCCGCCGCATCGCCGAACTCCTCCTCCAACCGCTCAACCATCTCGCGCACCGGCGTGCTCCCATCGCAGAGGCCCCAGATGATGCTGCCACGGGCATCGAGCTTCACCCGCAGGTTCGGCTTGGCCAGGAGCGGTACCAGCCACCTCACCAGAAAGGGATGCCGAAACTTGGGTACCAGCAGAACCACCCGTCCATCTTCCGTCGCCTCCCAGTCGACGCTACGCAGCGGACGGAGCTCCAGGAGATTGAGCGTTTTCGGCTTCCCATGCAGTCTCATAGTGCCGCACGAGGTGGGGCAGCGAGCCAGTGACGGGCGGAGCGCCTCGCCAAGAGGCAGCCCCGCCCGCCAGGTCACAGCAGTATCAAACCTCTCAGTGCGCCGCGCTCGGCGGTGCCGGCTCGTCCGGGCGCCCCGCGTTGCGCAGCGGGATGATCGTGAGGATCAGCCCGATAATCAGGAACACGAACAAGCTGGTGACAAACGACGGCTGCGCGAAGATCGCCGGCACTTCCTTCTCGTAGAACGCCAGTCCGGCGAACACGAGCCCCACGAGAGCCTCACCGGCGATCAACCCTGCAGCTATCAATACGCCGTTGTTTTCGACCCGGGTTATCTGCGCCACGGTGAGCCTGCGGCGCTCGCCGACCTTGTCGACGATTCCCTTGATCAGCCCGCCGACGAAGATGGCGAACGTCGTCTCCAGCGGCAGGTACATACCGACGCAGACGAGCATCGGGCTCTTGACCCGCACCAGGATGAACCCGACGGCCATCAGCATCCCAACGATGACCAGCGGCCAGGCCATCTCTCCGCTCACGATCCCCTCGGAGATCAGCGCCATCAGGCTCGCCTGCGGTGCCGGCAGCTCCCGGCCGCCCAGACCTTCACCACCCAAGTTGATGTCACCCTGGTGGAGGATCAGGATCGGGTAGAGCATGACGACCGACGCCACGAAGACGCCGAACATGTCGCCCACCTGCATCTTCCAGGGCGTGCCACCCAGGATGTGACCGACTTTCAGGTCCTGGAGCATCTCCCCAGCGACGGCGGCCGATACGCAGATGATAGCCGCGACACCGAGCACGGCCGCAATGCCGGCGGTCCCCCTCTGGCCGAGCAGGACCATGAGCACAGCCGCCACGATCACCGTCGACAGCGTGAGCCCGCTGATCGGGTTGTTGCTCGAACCAATCAGCCCGCACAGGTAGCCGGAGACCGCAGCGAAGAGGAACCCCGCGACGACCATGACGATCGTTGCCGTCAGCGCGGCACCGATGTCCTGAGCGAAGTAGTTGTACACGAAGAAGATGAGAATCGAGATGACCAAGATGCCCGGGAACACCCACTTCAGGCTCAGGTCCTGCTCGATCCGGTCGATCTCGCCCACGCCGGCCGCCGCTTTCTTCACGTCGCTCACCGAACGCCTGATCCCGCCGATCAGGCTCTGCCGCATGCGCCAGAGTGTGTACACTGCGCTCAGCAACATGCCGCCGATCGCGATCGGCCGGACGATGTACTTCCAGACGTCCGTCGCCTGCGCGAACAGCTCCTCCTCCGTCCCGCTCACCAGACCGGCCTCGAGCTGCGGCCCGAGGAAATACATGAGCAGCGGAACGAACAGCCCCCAGGCCAAGAGACCACCCGCGAAGGTGAGCGCTGCCAGTACAGGCCCGATGATGTAGCCGACGCCGATGTACGCCGGGCTGACGCCCGGGGCCGATAGAGCCATCCCGCCGCCACCAGGGACGATCTGTCCGCCCTCACCCAGCTCCACGCCACGCCTGGCGAAGGGCACGAACCTCTCCCACCTCGCGGCGAACAACGAAAGCTGCTTGAGCGACTGGATGATTGCACCGATGAGACCAGCGGCGAACAGGTACATCGCGCCGGTACCCCCGGCACGCCCGGCCTTGTGAATCTCGCCCGCCGCGCGCGACTCCGGGAACGGCAGCTCGACATCCTCGACCAGCACCCGGCGCAGCATGGTAACGAAGAGGATTCCGATGAAGCCGCCCAGCAGCATGATGATCGTCGCTTCCCAGTAGTGATCCTCGAGATTCTCCCACACACCCGCGATCACGAACGCCGGAATCGTGAAGATCGCGCCGGCCGCGATCGACTCGCCGATCGAGCCGACCGTACGAGCGATGTTTTCCTCCAGGATGTTCCCACCGAGCAGCCGCAGAACCGCCATGCTGATCACGGCCGCCGGATAGGTCGCGGCGATCGTCATACCGGCCTTGAGGCCGAGGTAAGCGTTCGCCGCCCCCAGGATCACGCACAGGACCAGACCCAGGAGCAGCGCCCGGACGGTGAACTCCACCAGGGTCTGATCGGCAGGGACGTAAGGTTTGTATCCTGGCCCACCTCCTGGGGTGCTGTTAGCGGCCATGGTCGCTCCTCCTGGATCGGTTCACGTTGGCGCGTTGGAGCCGCCCTCGAACCGCGGCGGGCTCGTGGTCTATGGAAGCCGAAGACCGGCTGGGGTCCGTTTGAAGCGGTGGACAAACTGACACGAGGCAGCCTGAAAAACAAGACTGCCGAGAGTGCCACGCGTCTAGGCTTCGAGCGTGGCGCCGGCGCCTTCGCCACCCGTCAGCTTCTGCGCCACCACTGCCGCGGTGAGAATGCCGGTCACGTTGGTGGCTGTGCGAGCCATGTCTGGGATGCGGTCCACGCCCAGGAGAATCCCCAGGCCGTCGAGGGGGACACCGACGGCGCCCAGGGCCGGCGCCAGGCTCACGACGCCACCCGCGGGAACGCCCGCCACGGTGAACGAGACGATGAAGGTGGCCAGCACGGCGCCGCCGATGCCGGCGGCGGCGAGCGGCACGCCGAACAGCCAGGCGAGGAATACGATCCCGGCCCCCTGAAACAGAGCCGTGCCCATACGGCCGATCCCGGTGCCCAGCGGGATCACGAAGCTCGTCGCGGTGCGACTGAGTCGCAGCTCCTTCTCGGCGGCCTCGAGCATCGCGGGGAAGGTGGCCGCGGTACTCGATGTGCTGGCCGCGATGAGGATCGGGTTCAGCGAGCCCTTGAGAAAGCTTTTCGCCGACATGCCGCCGAGAAACCTCACGGCGGGCACATAGACCAGCGCCACGAACACGACGAGCCCGACGAGCACGGCGAGGATGAACGCGCCCAGGCTCTGGAGCATAGCCCAGCCCGCACGCGCCGTGACCGGCGCCGCCAGGGCAAACACGCCAACAGGCGCGAGCCAGAGGATCCAGTGGACGAGCTTGATGAGGGCCGCGGTCACCGCATTCCCCAGGGAGAGCAGCCGGTCGCGGTCCGCCTCGGGAAGCGCGCCGGTAGCGGCAGCGAACAGGATCGTGAAGACGATCAGCGGCAGCAGCGCGCCCTCGGCCGCGGCCTGGAACGGGTTACTGGGAATGAGCCGGAGCAAGAACTCTATCGGTCCCGGCAGAACCGGTGCCTCTGCCGATGCGGCGGTCACCGCCTCAGCGGCACTCTCGCTGGCAAGCGGGAGAAACAGCTGCATCACACCCATGCCCATCAGAACGCCGATCGCACTCGTCGCCGCGAAGAACAGCAGCGCGAGTCCTCCCAGCTGACCCAGACGCCGCAGGTCACCCAGCCCGCCAACGCCGACGAAGATCACGGCGACCACCAGAGGGATGACGACCATCTTGAGCAGGTCCACGAATGCCTGGCCGATCGGCTCGATCCCCTCCGCGATAGCGATCAGCAGGGACGATCCGCTGATCGCGGCGACCAGTCCGAGCAGCAGGCCTGCGATCAGGCCAACAGCCACAGCGACATAGAGTTTCATGGGACGCGACCCGTTAGGTTCTTTGTAGAGCCATCAGGCGCCGCTCAACAGGTGACGTACTGAGAAGCCTCCCGTCAAGCCCTGAGCGATGGCCCACCTCCCCTGCACGCCCGCCTGTTCGACGCCTCTCGAGCTGACCGGCGAGGGCCACCGGACTCCCGTTGCCGCGCTGCCGGCGTCGTCGCTCAACAGATACTCGTATCAACTACTGCTAGCGCCCCGAAATCCGCCTGGTCCGTGCAGACCGTTGCCAGTCGACCTCTCCTCGCCCTTTCGGCGACGTAGGGTTCCGTCATTCTCGAATGGAACCTGGTTGACTCAGTGTCGAGACTGTGCTCTTGTACTTGAACCCACCGTCCCAGAACCAGGAGGCTTCGAGATGACCAGGCACGAGCAGGTCGCGCTGGCGAAGAGCTTCGAAGGTTACTCCAGGCGGAACTTCATGAGGATGCTACTCGGAAGCTCTGCGCTGTCTCTGGTAGCTCTGAACCGGTTGAACGCCGCCGTCTACGAAGGCCTAGCCTCTCTCAACGAGGACTACCTACAGGATCCCTCGCCCGATGGAACGTACTGGGATGCCGTGAGAGAGCATTTCATGTTTGAAGACGGGCTGATCATGATGAACAACGGGACTATCGGCCCAATGCCGAGGCCCGTTTTTCACACCCTTGTCAAGTACTTCAGAGTGCAGTGCACCAACCCCTACGACTGCTACAATTTCCTGCCGTCCAAGCGAGAAGACGTCAGGACCAGACTCGCCAGCTTCATCAACGCTTCGCCGGACGAGGTCGTGCTCACGCGGAATACCACTGAGGGGATGAACTTCGTGGCCAACGGCCTGGATCTACAGTCAGGTGACGAAGTCCTGATGTCCAGTATGGAGCACCCCGCGGGGATTCATCCCTGGAGGCTCAAGGCGGAGAGACACGGAATCACGGTCCGGGACATTCCAATTGGTCTGCCTCCGCAGAGCGTCGAGGAGATCACCGACGCTTTTGAGCAAGCCGTCACACCGAGGACGAAGGTCATCAGCATCAGCCACACCGTCTACATTTCGGGCCTCATAGCTCCGATAAGGGAGTTGAGCAGGATCGCGCGAGAGAGAGGTATTCCTCTGCTCGCCGACAGCGCGCATGGGCTGGGCATGCTGGACCTCGACATGAAGGAGCTGGGGGCAGACTTCTTGACCTCGAGCCCTTACAAGTGGCTTGGCGCCCCCACCGGCAGCGGCCTGCTCTATGTAAGGAAGGAGGTGCAGGATCGACTGTGGCCGACGATAGCGAGCTCGGGCTGGGATAGCCGTGAGAGCGCCAGGAGATTCGAGACGCTGGGCCAGAGAGCGGACCCGATCATCTTCGCGCTGGGCGAGGCCATCGACTTCCAGAACATCATCGGTAAAGAGAGGATAGAGAGGCGGGTCAAGACCCTTGCCGGTTATCTGAAGACGGAACTGTCCGGGATTCGCGGAGTCCGTCTGCACACGAGCCCTGACCCGTACCTCAGCGCCGGGCTTACCGCCTTTTCCGTGGAAGGTGTCGAGCCCACCCGACTCGTCGATTACCTTAGGGAGAAATACAACATCGTGATCAGGACGATCGGTAATCGAGAGGCCGGAACCTACGGCGTGAGGGTGTCAACTCATTTCTATCTCTCGACGAAGCACATCGACATGCTTCTCGAGGGCGTCAAGTACGTCGCTGATCGCGCATAGGTACAAACGTCTCTCTCAACTGCCAGCGCCGCGGTGACTGCCAGCGGCGCGGTGGCGCTGCTGCTTTCACTCGTAGCGCAGTGCCTCAAGCGGATCCAATCGAGAGGCTCGCAAGGCTGGAAGGAAAGAGGCCAGAAGCGCGGCAAACAGCAGTAAGCCTGGCACAACTGTGAAGCTCAGCGAGTCTCGGGCCGTGATCCCGAAGAGCACGCTCTCCATCCCGCGAGCGGTGAGGAATGAGAGTACTAGCCTGATAGCGACCCCCAGCACGGACACTCGGAGTCCCTGGCCAATGAACTGCGCCAGGACACGGGTCGGCTGAGCTCCCAGGGCCAGGCGAAGCCCGATCTCCTGCGTCCGCGCCGAGAACGAATAGGCCACCAGCCCGTAGACCCCCATCAGCGCGAGGACCAGTGCAGTAGGGCCGAAAGCGCCCACCAGCAGGAGATTGAGCCGCTCCCGCGAGATCGACGTGGCACGCATGTCGTCCAGGGTTCGCACCCATGGCACCGGCTGCTCGGGATCTACGCCCCAGACCGTTTGTCGCAGCACGTCGGCGAAGCCGGCGGGCGGATGAGTCCCCATCCCCGCCCGGACGTTCTTCTCGATCTCTTGCTCGAGGTGAAAGCGAAGCTCCTCGTCCAGCTCGCGCTCGACTCGCTCCTTGCGAAAGAGGACGTTGAAGACCTCGGCTAGAAAGTGCAGCCACACCATGGGGAACCTTTCCTGCCCGGTGTGAATCAGTAGGCCACCTGCAGAATCCGGTTGATCGCCGCGGATACGAGCTCCCAAGCTCGCCGTTCCTCGGCAAGCTGCTTGCGCCCCGCCGGCGTCAGCTCGTAGTAGCGGGCTCGCCGATTGTTCTCGCTCACCCTCCACTCCGACCGGACCCACCCCTTCCTCTTCAGCCGCTGCAGGGCCGGATAGAGGGAGCCCTGATTCACCTGGAAGACGTCTCCCGACATCTGTTGGATTCGCTCCGAGATCCCCCAGCCGTGCATGGGCTGCAAGGAAAGGACTCTGAGGACCAGCAGGTCGAGGGTGCCCTGGAGAAGATCGGACTTGGCCATCGCCGCTCCTTTAGATTGTCTACATCAGTGTAGGCTTACTTGTGTAGATTGTCAATAGGAGCGGCGAGGGAACGACGAGACAAGCGGGTGACCGCCAGCAGACGACCACCCGTAGCGAAGCTATTCCCGCCCCTCGCGCCAGACCCCGAGCGCCAAGAGTGGCGGCACGATCACAGCGATCACGCTGAGCCACATGGGCACGATGATGCCGTCGGCCGTGACCTCAACGCGCAGTACGAGTCGTCCCAGGTGGGCAATGGCAACGAGCAGTAGAAAAATCGTGACCAACAGTGTAGCGGGCTTCTTCCTCATAGTAGGCTCACGATTCAACAAGCGATGCCAGGCACGCATATCGGCCGACCAGGGCATGCGACCTCGCACAGGTCAATATTGCCGAACAGATTACGGTTCACGCGCCCCTTGACGCGCGCTTGACTGCCGTTGCCCATCGTTCTGAGCGAGAAGTCAAGGGGAGAATTACCATGCGTACGGTAGTGACCGGAGGAGCCGGTTTCATCGGCAGCCACTTGATCGAGGCCCTTCTCGCTCACGGCGACGACGTGGTCTGCGTGGAGCGCTGTGGGGCCTCAAGGGGGTGGCTAGCGGAGGCAGCAATCGAGTGGTCACCTGTGGGGCTCGATGATCCGGACGTCCTCAAGAAGACGCTCGTAGGCACGGACGTCGTGTTCCACCTCGCCGCGCTGACGCAGGCGTGCACAGCAGGGGAGTACTACAGCGTCAACACGGAAGGGACGGCGCGGGTGTTCGAGGCCGCCGCGGCTCTGGAGACGCCGCCGCGCGTGATTCTCGTCTCCTCGCTCGCCGCGCTGGGCCCGTGTCGGAACGGGGAGCTGCTGTCACGGCATACGGTGCCGTACCCGCTCTCGCACTATGGGCTATCCAAGCTGCTCGCCGAATCGATTGCACATGGCTACTTTGACCGTGTTCCCACTACAGTTGTAAGATTGGCCTCGGTCTACGGCCCCCGAGAACGGGCGGTCTTGAAGATGTTCCAGCTGGTGCGCCGCGGGCTGGCCATCACGGTGGGCGGCTGGCGTCGGCAGGTGAGCCTGATCTACGTGAAAGACGTCGTCGGGACGTTGATCTCTACGGCTGCTGCGGCCAGGACGATAGGTCACACCTACTGCCTCGCGCATCCCGAACCGGTCCGCTGGGTTGACTTCGCCCTGGAGGTCGGTCGGGTTGTGGGCCGTAGGCCGATTCTGGTGAGCGTGCCCACCGCGCTGGCGTGGGCGATAGCACGGTTATTGGAACTGTTCGCGACGATTAGGCACACGCCAGCAATCCTGAACCGCGAGCGCGTCCGAGAAATCTCGCAGGAGCGCTGGGTCTGCAATTCGGCGGAGGTTTTCGCGGACACGAGATACAGACCCCGATATCCGATCTCTCGCGGCGTGCGTGAGACCGCGGAGTGGTATCAAAGGGTGGGGTGGCTATGAACGGCGCCAAGGTCTATCCGGTCGACCGCTTGCTCGCCGGTTACAATCTCGTGCTGGCTGCCGTCTGGGCGTTCTTGCTCGGCCGCGCGGCGTGCGCACCGCTCCTGTTGGCGGCACACATTGGCGCGGCCTTCATGCCGCGCTTGCTCGAACGCGCACCGGACTCCCAGTCGGGACTGAGCAGGAGCGTAAGAGACTTCTACCCGCTGCTCTGGGTGATCGCTTTCTGGACCGAGCTGGATTTCCTGCGTGCCTACCTGCACGACCTGGCAAACGACGGTCCGATCGTGGCACTCGAGCACACCATCTTCGGGACCGACCTCAGCAGCGCGTGGATCGCCAGCATGCCGCATGTCTGGTTGAGCGAGCTGATGCATTTCCTCTATTTCGCCTACTATCCGCTGATCTTTGTCCCGCCGCTGGCGCTAGCGATTATGGGCCGCACGGCAGCGCTGCGCGATGTGATTCTGCGGCTGGTCGTCACTTATCTGGCTTGCTATCTCATCTACATCGCGTTTCCGGTAGACGGGCCCCACTTCCTGACGCCGGGATACGAGGGTGCACTCAGGGACGGCTTGTTCTACAAGCTCGTCCATACGCTTCAGGACTTCGGCGACTCGCGAGGCGCCGCCTTCCCCAGCTCGCACGTGACGGCAGCGGTGACCATCGCCTACATCGGGTGGCGCTGGTTCAGCCGGCCGGTGGCGGTCTTGTTGACGATCGAG
The DNA here is from genome assembly GCA_039586495.1 of Gemmatimonadota bacterium. Lineage (GTDB taxonomy): Bacteria > Gemmatimonadota > Gemmatimonadetes > Palauibacterales > KS3-K002. The sequence goes on from JBDHKG010000047.1 coordinate 12,766, forward strand.
GCGTTCGCGGTCGCAGTGACGACCGTCTACACGCAGAACCATTACGCGCTCGACTCGGTGGCGGGCGTTATCTGGGCGCTGACCCTGCAGAGTCTGGTGGTCCCGGCCCTCAAGCGCTGGCTGCAGGTGAGCGAGCGGCCACGCCAGCCCGTACCGGTTCTGCCCGCCTATCCAGAGGTACTTCGCAGCACGGGAACGGGAACGATGAACGGGCTGACACTGGTGACGGGTGCGACCGGATTCATCGGGAGCTATCTGGTCCGCAGACTGACAGAGGCGGGTGTGCCGGCGCGAGTGCTGGTGCGGTGCCCGGAGCGCCTGGACGCCCAGGTGGCGGGCATCGTTGATGTCGTGAAAGGTGACGTGCGGGATACGGACGCCGTGGCGAAGGCCACGCAGGGCGTGAACACCGTGCTTCACCTTGCCGCATGCGCCCGCGCCTGGTCGCGGGATCCGCAGCAGTTCACGGACGTGAACGTCCGCGCTACGGAGCAGCTGTTGGAAGCGGCTCACAGAGCCGGCGTAGAGCGATTGGTGCACGTATCCACGGTATTGACCCTGCCGCCGCATCGACCCGCGCCAGTGAAGCAATCTTTGCGGCGGCCCACGCCTTACGAGGATACCAAGCTGGCCGCCGAACGACTGGTCGCATCCTATGCCGACGCGGGGGGTGACGTAGTCATCGTGCATCCCACGAGGGTGTACGGTCCGGGACCGTTGAACGACGCCAACGGCGTGACCCGCGTCGTAGCCCTGTACATCGCCGGTCGCTTCCCTGTGCGCATGGCCGACAACGGCGTTCTCTCGAACTATGTTCACGCAGCAGATGTAGCCGAGGGCATCGTGCTCGCGGCACAACATGGCCGATCCGGCGCCCATTACGTCCTCGGCGGCGAGGAGAACGTGTCGTTCCGGGGGCTGCTGGACGTAGTCGGCGACATCACGGGCCGCCGCCACCGGACGGTGGCGCTACCACCGGCGTTCGCGATGGCCGTCGCACGCACAGCCCAGCTCTGGGCCCGCCTGGGCGGCAGCACCTCGATCACTCCGGGCTGGATTCGGATCTTCCTAGAGGACCGCCGCGTGGACATCTCGGCCAGCCGTCAGGAGCTCGGGTACAGTCCCCGGCCTCTCCGTGCCGGCCTCTCCGAGACCATCCACTGGCTGCGCAGTAACGGGAGATAACGGAGCATGTCCGGGGCCCGCGAAACTCTCATCAGGCTGAGGTCCGAGCTTCTCATCATCCTGGCCACGCTGGTCCTCCTCGTCTTCTATTACCTGCTACGGGTCGATGTCATCGCCACCTCGTCCGCCGGTCGCGGGTCGCTCGCCGTGACAGGCGAGCCGCTGCGACCCGTACTGCATTTCGTGGCGTCGGCCGTTGTGTTGGGCGTCGTCCCCGTGCTGATCGCCCGCTGGGTCTTCAGGCTGCGACTAGCGGAGCTGGGACTCGGCCTGGGTCGCTGGCGTGTGGGGCTCGCTTGGCTGGCCGTAGGGATCCCTCTGGCGCTCATCGCCGGCAAGATCGGCTCGGGCAACGCAGGGATGCGGTTCGTCTACCCCCTTGACGCGACGGTCCGTCCCGAGCCCTCCGGGTTCATCCGCTACGCGCTGCTGCAGTTCCTCTACTTCGGCGCCTGGGAGGTGCTGTTCCGCGGCGTACTGCTGTTCGGGCTCAAAGGCCGTATAGGAGCCGGGCCGGCGAATGCGCTGCAGACGGCGCTCTCGGTGATCGCTCACTTCGGCCGGCCGTTCACGGAGACGTTTTCCGCGATCCCAGCCGGTCTGGTCTTCGGCGGCATCAGCCTGCATGTCCGGTCGATGTGGTTTGTGGCCATAATCCATTGGCTCGTAGGGGTCAGCCTCGACTGGTTCATCCTGACAGCCTGAGCCATTGCGATCTCGCATGGCCAGGGTCGAAGCACCCCGGGGCCCGGATCGATCCCCGGCGTGTGTGAGCGGAGTGGCGGGCCGTAGCACCTCGCCGAGGTCACCTGGCCGCGACCCGCGTCGCCCGGTATTCCTCCACGGCTCGGCTCCGCAAGGACGTCAGCTCTAGCGTCCAGTAGTTCTTCAATCGTCGTTCCAGCACGAAGCGCCTGAGGCCTCGGACACCACCGTCGAAACGCATACGAGCGAACAGCACGAGGTAGGTCCTGTTCTGAGGGCCTCGCTCTGAGACCGGCATTAGGGTCGCTAGCTTGATCACAGCGTGGAAGTAGTGGCTCGCGTAGATCCGTTTTATGGCAATGTAAACGTGCGAGCCGCACGTCGCCGGGTCACGAATGATCATCATATGATCGAGGCTCGTCACCGGCTTGAGCCCGAAGTCCTCGACCGTCCAGTAGAAGATGTCCTCTGCGCCGGGGAGGCCGACCTCCGGGAAGTACTCCACGTAGTCGTGCAGGCCTGCATCCCCGTCCATGACCTGGCGGGATTTCCCATGCAGGATGCGAAAGCCCTCGGCCAGACTGAGTGGCTCACCCTTGTCGTGGTATGTGATCAGCGCTGCGTTGCCTCCAGACATGTAGGATCTGAGGTACTGAACCAGCTCGCTCGCGATCACCTCCGAGGCCCGGTCTCTGTACCCGGGCTGCGACCAGTCCACCTCTCGCCGTATCCTCTCGATGGCACTGTGAGGAAGCTTCACGTCACAGTTCCCCACCTTGCACTCCCGCAGCGCTTCGATGTCCCCCTCGGGCAGGGAGAGGCTCTCCAGGTCCTGCGTGCTCGGCACGGCGCTGAACGTTCCTACCTGAGCCACGACGCGGTCGCTCACCATGAAACCCTCTACATCTCGGAAGCGCTCCACGAGGAAGTCCATCGGCGCGTCGATGCGCACGACGCCGAGCACGGCTACCTCACGGGCGTCATTCGCCTTAGGGATTCTGACCACCGCGCGCCCGCCGTCCAGCGCCATCAGGTCGATCCTCCTTAAGCCCAAACGCTCCCTTAGCATTGCGGTCGCGTCAGGCTGCCCTCGCGCAGCCTGTGGTGAGAGCAGACCGAGGAGCAGGAAAGCAGCAAGACCGGACAGCCATGTATGGGGATTCTCGGACAAGCCAAACATTTGCATACCTCCGTCATCGGTACGGGGCTATCCCCTCTGCCTCAACCTCGCCGTCGCGGATCAAGCGGCGATCAAGAGCGGATGGACTCCCACCGATGCAGGTGGCATACGGGCTTCGAAGCGTAGCTTGGATGTGAAGGTCGCTTACGAGAGCGGAACGAGCGTGACCGGTCTTGAAGGGTGTGTTGCCGGGGGAAGCTCACTCGCCTTCTACTTCGCCTTGTAGGCATTTCTGATCGCGCGATAGTTCTTGACGGCGATCAGCAATGTCCTGGCCACGTGTCGCGGCGCGAGCGGCGGTCCGGTCCTCGGCCTCAGCCGCAGCGCCCGGAGCGGGGAATACGATCGCCAATAGAGGCGAGCGAGCCGCTTGAAGAACTCTCGTTCCTCGAGTCGCGTAGGCAGGACCGGATGCATATAATCGAACAGCTCATAATGCTCAGTCGTGAGCTTCTCCCTGCTCTCCCAGTAGAGATCGCTTCCAGGCGCCGGAGTAAGTACCGTGATCTCGGCATAGTAGATCCCGAGCCTCTCCATGTACTCGTAGATGCGCTCGAAGTCCTGCGCCGCGAAATCGGGAAAGACGATGAACCCGGCGAACGGGTCGATGCCGTTTGCCTTGAGTATGGCGACCGCTTCCTCGTTCGTGCGCGCGTCCATGCGCTTGTTGAGTGAGCGCAGCTTATGGACTTCAACGGCCTTGAGACCGAGAAACACCTGGCGGAGACGGATCTCAGCCCATCTTTCAACGAGATCACGGTATCGGACCACCGCGTTTATATCGGCACCCAACCTCAGGTGCCTGATCAGCCGGACCGCAGATCGAATCCCCACGCGCATCCTGCGGCGCGCGTGTCAAGCGAGAGCCAAGCGGCGAGTCTACCCCGGTCTGGCATGTATCTCAACAAAGACGCCACTGAAGTCCTCGCGTCGCCGCTCGATCTCGAAGCCCGCCTGCTCGATCAGCTTCTCGGTGGCACGGTTCAGGTGACAGCCGTCGCTGATAGCCTTCCACGCCGGCGTCAGCCAGTCCTGGAGCCGAGCCAGGGCCGGGCGGCGTTCCCAACGGACGTGCTCGATCAGTCGGAGCTCGGCTTCCGGCTCGAGCACTCGCCGCAGCTCGCCCAGACCTCTCTCAGGGTCGCCGACCGTGCAGAAGACCAGCGTGCCTGCCGCCGCCTGAAACGTCGCATCAGGGAACGGAAGCGCCTCTGCCCGGGCACATACCAGGTACTGTCCAGGACGCCGACGGCGCAGGGCGTGTCGGATCAGCGACAGCTTCGGATCGACGGCGATGACGGTGGGACCCGGGCCGTAGTGGGGGAGGTTCAGCCCGGTGCCGGCGCCGATCTCGAGCACGAGTCCGCGAAGGCCGTGCAGCAGATCGCGGCGCCGGCCCGCGAACCCCAGGCGCTCGGCGGGCGCCATGAAGAGGTCGTATAGCCAGCCGTCGAAGGAGCCGACGGTCATGTCTCAGCGCTGGCGCTGCAACTCGGCGATGTTCTGCCGCGAGGCTGCGAAGTTCGGATCGATCTCCAGCGCCTTCTGGTAGCTGGCGATCGCCTGCGCCGTGTCCCCCTTCGCCCGATAGCCGTCGCCGAGGCTGTCCCAGACGTTCGCCGACCCCGGGAACTGTTCCGTGTTGATGAGGAAGACCTCGATAGCCCGCTCCACCTCCCCCGCCCGCAGCAGCCGGTAGCCGAGGGCGTTCACCGCGCCTTCGTTGACATGGTAGGCATCGGGCTCAGCGCGGAAGGCGCGGAGCGCTGCCGCGAAGTCGGCGTCGGAGGCGGCGCCCTCCAGCGTGGGCACCAGGATCTTCTTGCCTGCGACCACGGCCTCGGCCACCTCGGCGGCCTGCCACTCCCACGGATAGCTCCGCCGGTTGCGGGCGAGCATCTCGGCGTACGCCTCACGCGCCTTCACCTCGTCCCCTAGCCGCAGGTAGCCCTCGCCGAGGAGCTGCCAGGGGCGGGGCGATGCGGGGAACTCCGCGGCGGCGAGCTGGATGACACGGATAGCCGCATCTGCACGATCCGCCGTGTAGAGCCGCTCCGCCAGGCCGAAGAACTCGTCCTCGTCCACGTAGTAGCCGTCCGGATCGGCCGCTCGCGCTTCCTGCGCCCGCGTGATCGCGGCTTCGACGGCGGCCGCCTCCCCTTCCCTACCCTCAGCCTCCCGCTCCAGCAGCCGGGCCCACGAATCCCGCAGGTCCGCGAGGCTGCCGGACACATTCTTCGGCGCCGGCTCGCCGCGCCGGATGAAATCGAGGCCAAATTCCAGCACTCGGTCCCGACCTGCCGCGATGTCGTCCGGCGTGTTGATGATGCGGAGGTCGGGCGGCACGCCGATCCCTTCCCAGCAGAAGCCGGTGTGGTCGACGAACAGCTTGAAAGAGACCGAGAACTGCCAGCCGTTGGGCAACCGATCCCCGTAGACGTCGGCATAGACCCCGGAAGTGAAGTCACCCGCGAGCGTCACGTGCGGCAGCACTCGCATGGCCAGGGCGAAGTTCTCGGCCGCGCTGATCGCCCAGCGGTTCATGAGCACGACCACCGGCCCGGTGAACTGGATCGGGCCGCCGGGCTCGACGTACCAGTACTTGGGTGGAGCGAAATCGTCGTGCTCCGGGCCGTTCCGCTCGTAAGTCTTCATGTAGAGGCGCTTGGTGTCGGCGAAGCGGTCGGCGATCGCCTTGCCCACCCGGTCGTCCCCGCCCGGAGTCACACGCAGGTCGACCACAATCGCCTGTGCGCCCTGGAAGACGCGCATGATATGGTCGATCGCCTCGCTACTGCGTGCGACGTCGCTGAAACCGCGGATGCGGAGGTAGCCGATGGAGTCGGGCAGCCACCCGAAGCGGAAGATCCCCCGCGCCTCGAGATCCCCGACCAGGTATTCCCGCTGCACGAGGCTGATCGAGAAGTCCCGCATCTCCTGCTCGGCGTAGCCTTCTCCGCCCAGCTCCCAGAGGATGCCCGAGCGGAACTGCCGCTCCCCGGCCACGAGCCGCACATGATTGTCGTTCAGGTGGCCGAGCAGGCGCGACATGATCTCGAACAGCTCGTCCTCCGTCGTCTCCGGCGTCAACAGCGGTCGGTAGACCCTGTAGAGCGCGTCCCAGTCCACGCGCTTGGGGCCGAAGATCCCGTAGTTGCGGTCGAACGTCTCCCACAGGACCTCGAAGTTGTACTCGGGATCAGTGGCCTCGGGCTCACGAGTTTCCTGTGCGAGACCACAGCCGGCAATGACAACGAAAACGATCGAAAAGGCTGATGCGAACACTCTGAGTGCCCGTGCGATCATGGCGAATCCTCCTCGTCCACTAACCAGATCGTTCAGCGGCTTGCTGCACGTGTGCAGCCAGTCGGTCAGCAAGCCGCTCGAGTTCCGGCCGACGCCGCTCCGCCGCACTCGAGATGAGCAATCTCGCGGTCAGCACGCCGCCGCAAACTGCGAAGATCAAGGCGACTAGAGCGGTCTGCGGCCCCTCTCCGACGAGCCAGATCCCGAGCAACGCGCCCAGCAAGCCGCTGGCGCCCGCGCCCCAGCCCGGAGCAATCTTCAGCCAACCCGTCAGTTCCAGACGCTCTTCGATATGGATCCGCGTCTGGCCCGCCTCCCGCGTGATGGTGACGACCACACGGCGGCCTTCCGTACCAGCTGCTGCGGGACTCCAGGTCAGCGTCTTGCCCAGGGTGGAGGCGTGACCGACCATGCTGAGGGTCGCCTGGATCTCCTCGACCATCGCTTCGTAAGCTGACTCGGGCACTTCTCCCTCAATCGTCCGCTCGATCGTGAGCGCATCACGGCGCACTTCGATCAACCTGGGCGCGCGCATCGCCTGCTGCACGGGTCCGGGAACGGAACGTTGCTCCAGCTCCTTGACCGCTTGCCGCACATGCTCGGGCGGAATGCCGACCTCTGCCGCGATCTGTTCGACGGCTCCAATGGAAAGCGCGCCTTCCTCGGTGGGATGCTCGGCCTGGAGCGCGGCCGCGCGGCCGATGATCTCGCGCACCCGAACCTCGGTGAGCTTGACGCGACCCTCCGTGGCCGCAGCCAGCGCCTCGGCGAACTCGACGGGCGTCGCGTACCTGTCAACGGGCCGCAGCGCCAGGGCCCGGGTCAGCACCTGCTCGACCCTACCGGGAAGTCCGTCCAGGCGCTGCCGTTGCTCGGGCGGCGCATCGATCAACCTCCCCAAGCGTAGTGCCTCTTCCGTCGGCCAGACCGCTGGTGTCTCGCCGATCAACATCTCGTAGACGACGCAGGCGAGGCTGTAGACATCCGTCTTGGCATCGAGATCCGCGATCCCCATCGCCTGCTCGGGACTCATGTAGCCGGGCGTTCCCAGTGGGAACCCACTACGCGTTAGCGCCTCGCGACCGGCCGTGCTGACCGCCTTGGCGATGCCGAAGTCCGCCACGACCGCGTGACCTTCGGAGAGCAGAATGTTTTCCGGCTTCACGTCCCGGTGGATGACGCCGTGGCGGTGAGCATGCTCGAGTGCCGCTGCGACGTGCTGGGTGATGCGGAGCGCGAAGTCGAGTGGGACTCGTGAGTCACGATGCAGGCAGCAGCGTAGAGAACCGCCGGGCACACAAGGCATCACGTAGTACAGCAGTCCATCGGCCTCGCCGGAATCAAGCAGCGGGAGGATGTGCGGATGATTGAGCCGGGCGGTGACCCTGATCTCGCGCAGGAAGCGATCGGACCCGACTGCGGCCGCCAACTCCGCGCGCAGCACCTTGACCGCGACATCTCGCTCATGCTTGAGATCCCGCGCGAGGTAGACGGTGGCCATCCCGCCGCTACCGAGCTCACGCTGGATCACGTAGCGGTCGGCGAGTGCGGTCTTGACACGATCTAGCTCGTCCGTCATCGGGCACCAACATGCCCCCACGCGGATCGAAACGCCAGCCTGCCAACATCACAGCCGGCGTTTCCGGCCCCGGCGAGCCGGCTTGCGCGGCCCAGCGACAGTGTGCATGCTCTGCGTATGCGTGAGGAGCGCAGCGCCGAGTTCATGAGGCTCCAGCAGGCTCTCGCCGGCCGCTACTCCCTGGAACGGGAGCTCGGTCGAGGCGGGATGGGGATCGTGTACCTGGCCCGCGAGGTCAGCCTCGACCGCCCGGTGGCGCTGAAGATCTTGCCGCCGAAGTTCGCGGCACAGCCAGCGGCGCGAGAGCGATTCCTGCACGAGGCACGTACCGCGGCCAGACTGTCCCATCCCAACGTCGTCCCAATCTTCGCCGTCGACGAGGTGGACGAGTTCGTCTTCTTCGCCATGGCCTTCATCGAAGGCGCGACGCTGGGCCACCGCATCCGCAGCCGCGGGCCGCGGCCGCCCTCGGAAGTCGCACGCATCCTGCGCGAGGTCGCATGGGCGCTGGCCTACGCGCACGCCCAGGGCGTAATTCACCGCGACGTGAAGCCCGACAATATTCTGCTCGAGTCGGGCAGCGGTCGAGCGCTGGTGGCGGACTTCGGCATCGCGAGCGCGGAAGCTGGCGCGGGACAGGTCTCGGGCACAGCGGAGTTCATGAGCCCGGAGCAAGCGAAGGGAGAGCCGGCCGGACCAGCGAGCGACACGTATTCCCTTGGCGTCGTCGGGTTTTACGCGCTCAGCGGGACCTTCCCGTTCGAGGGTTCCACGGCTGCCGCGATACTGGCGAAGCAGATCAGCGAACCCGCAGCGCGGGTAACCTCGGTCGCCCAGGGCGTGCCCAGCAAGCTTGCCCGCACGATCGACCGTTGCCTGGCCAAGGATCCTGCCGAACGGTTCACGAACGACGAAGAACTCGCGGAAGCGCTCGGCCAGGTGGTGGCCGAGCGTCGAGATCTCCCGGTGCCACTTCGCGT
>JBDHKG010000048.1:0-25013 GCA_039586495.1 Gemmatimonadota bacterium
CGATCACCTGATTCACCATCGCCGAGAACGCCTTCCACTCTAGCCGCTGCCGGGCCAGCACCTCTTGTCCCTTCGGGGTCAGGGTGTAATAGCAGCGCCGCCGCTCCCCCTTCTTCTCCACCCAGCGACCCTTGATCCATCCTCGCTCCTCCATCCGGTAGAGGACCGAGTAGAGAGTGGAGACGCGGAATTCCAGCCGGCCGCCGGAGCGGTGCTCCAGGAGCTTGCCGATCTCGTATCCGTGGCGGGTACAGCCCTCCAGCACTGAGAGGATCAGCAGCTCCATGCTCCCCCGCTTCAGGTCGGCGCTGAACATGTGGGGCCTGCGGGTTCAGATCGGCCGCATCGCGAGGTTTCGGGACATTTCGCGGCGCGGTCCTTCGTGACGCGATACTTCGTCTGATGAAGTACTACTGGATAAGACGGTTGTCGGGCTGGAAAGGTTTTATTCGAGCGAGGCAGGGCGTTCTCGGGCCAGCCAGCGTCGGTGGACGCTGTCAGCGAGGGCCCAGCCCACACGGCCGGTGTCCGGATCCGGCGGCCGGTGTCCCAAGAGCGGACGCCCGCCCGCGTCCAGCGGTCAGCGAGCCGGATGCCTAACTGTATATTTTGCAACGGATTAGACTGGTTAGCGCCCGTGGCACGGCCCGTGCGTTCGCCGGATGTCGGAATCGATCATCCATACGAGGTCTCACCATGGTCCGTCTCCTGGAAATCCTGTCGGTAACGCGCGACAATCTCGGCTATGCCGTTCGGGGGCTGCTCAGGTCGCCCGGGTTCACGGCTGCGGTGGTGGTGACGCTGGCCTTGGGGATCGGCGTCAACGCCACCATGTTCGGCATCGTCGATCGCCTACTGCTGAGCGCACCGGCGCATGTGAAGGACGCGGGCCAGGTGCGGCGTCTGTACGCGCACATGCGAAGCTACTTGTTCGGCGGGGTGATCTATCAGGCGTCGCTGTCCTACCTCGACTTCGCCGACTGGCAGGAGGCTCGCAGCTTCGCATCGCTGGCGGCCTACTGGACCAATGAGGTGAGCTTGGGCCGCGGCGTGGACGCGGTTCGCGTGAACTGGGGCCTGGCTTCGGCGTCGTTCTTCAGGCTGCTCGGCGTCGAGCCCGCCCTGGGTCGGTTCTTCGACGAGTCGGAAGACCGGCCAGGCGCGGCCGGTGTCGCGGTGCTGAGCTACGGCCTGTGGCAGGCAAGGTTCGGCGCTGACCCGTCCGTGCTCGGCCGCACACTCGATATCGGCAAAGGGTCCTACACAGTCATCGGTGTCGCGCCCCGCGGGTTTTCCGGTGTGGATCTCAAGCAGGTCGATCTCTGGGCGCCACTGCACGCCCAATCGATCGAGAGGGAAACCGATGGGTGGAAGCGCACCCGCAACTACTACTGGATCGAGGTTATCGCGCGGCTGAGTCCCGGCGTGAGCGTCGAGGCCGCCGAGACCGAGGCCACGCATCTCCACCGGATCGGCCGGGCCGAGGAGATCGAGCGTGACCGGTACGACGAGAACGTGACGGTTGTCGCAGCCCCCATCATGGAGGCCCGAGGGCCCAACGCATCCAGAGAGTCCAAGGTCTCGGCTCTGCTGGCCGGCGTTTCGCTGGTCGTTCTGCTCATCGCCTGCGCGAATGTGGCGAACCTGCTGCTGGCCCGGGGTCTGCGTCGCAGGAAGGAGATCGCCGTACGCCTCGCCCTGGGGATGTCGCGCCGGCGACTCACGGGCCTGCTGCTCGCCGAGAGCGTCGTGCTGGGGGCTCTGGGTGGGGCGGTGGCGCTGCTCGTGGCGGCCTGGGGCGCCGACGTAATGCGACACGTCCTGCTGCCCGATGTCGCGTGGACGGATTCGCCGGTCGGCTCCAGAGTTCTCGCCTTCACCGCCGTTTTGGCGCTGGTCACGGGAATCGTCTCCGGAATCGTACCCGCCTTTCAGGCCAGCCGTCCCGACCTGGCCAACGATCTCAAGGACACCGCCCGAACGGGCACGGTCCGGCGATCCCGGACGCGGGTCGCCCTGCTCGTCACTCAGGGGACCCTGTCGGTAGTGCTCCTGGTTGGAGCCGGCCTCTTTGTGCGCAGCCTGCAACGCGTCCAGGGCGTTGATCTCGGTCTCGATCCCCGGCGGGTCCTTTTCGCGCTGCTGGAGTTGGAGCCGCGGGACAGAACAGCCGACGAGGTGGACAGGATCTACCAGCGGTCGCTCGAGCGGCTCCGGGCTCTGCCGGCGGTGGAGCACGCCAGCGCCAGCGGGGTCCTTCCCTTCTGGGGTGGGTCGATCGAAGACCTGTACGTGCCCGGGCTCGATTCGATTCCGGCACCGCCACCGGGAGCGGCGGTGGACGGCGTGACGCCCGGCTACTTCGCGACGCTTGGCATCTCGATCCGCCGTGGCCGTGACTTCAAGGAGACGGATGCAGCCGGCGCAGCGCCGGTCGCCATCGTGAACGAGTCGATTGCCCGGGGACTCTGGGGCGACGACCCGCTGGGCAAATGCCTGCTCATCGGGTCGCCCGACGCACCCTGCAGTCAAGTCGTCGGGGTCGTCACCGATTCACGCCGGATGGAGTTGATGGAGACGCAGAGGTGGGTCTCCTACGTGCCCGCCGCCCAGTATCCCGAGTGGAGACCGTCAGCGATCCTCCTCCGGGGACGGCGCGATGCGAAGGGGCTCGCGCCCGTGGTGCAGCGTGAGCTGCTCGCCGGTGACCCGGACATCAGGTACGCCGTCGTGCGGCCCCTACAAGACTTGATCGACCCGCAGCTCCGCTCCTATCGGCTGGGTGCGACGATGTTCAGCGTCTTCGGCATGCTGGCTCTGGTCGTGGCGGCCCTGGGGCTGTACAGCGTCCTTGCTTTCAACGTGGCGCAGCGGACCCACGAGATCGGCGTGCGCACCACGTTAGGCGCAACAAGTACCAGGACTGTGACACAAATCCTGAGGCAGTCGCTCGCGCTCGCCGCCATCGGCATCGCGCTCGGCCTGATCGTCGCCTTGGCGGCCGCTGGCGCCCTGGCTCCGCTGCTCTACGACGTGTCCCCGCGCGACCCGCTCGTCTTGGTGACCGTCACGCTGACGCTGCTCCTGGTCGCGGCGCTGGCCGGTATCGTGCCCGCTTCGCGCGCAGCGCGGATCGATCCCAACGTCGCCCTGCGGGTGGAGTAGGCATCGACGCCGCAGGGCTGTAACTCGTTGACCGGCCTGGGATGCAAACCCACAGCCTGCGGATCAAGCTCCATGCCCTGAGGGGCCGAAGCGAGAGGCGGGTCTTCGCACACCCCAACGGTCGCCATCTAGGGTACAAGTACGCGCTCGACGCCTTCAAGAAGGCACAGGAGGAGGCGGGGCTGGAGGGCTACAGACTCCACGCTCGACGGCGATGCGGATCACCGGCCACCGGACGGAGCACGTCTTCAGGCAGCACGCAGTCGGCGAGGACGAGGACGTGAGGAAGGCGCTAGCTACAGTGGCGCGACGTGGGTCGTAAGTCGTTGAGCCGCAGTAGGCCGGGAGGGACTCGAACCCTCAACCTACGGATTAAGAGTCCGTTGCTCTGCCAGTTGAGCTACCGGCCTAGTTGGATGCTGAGGTAGCTAAGCTACGAACCTCCGTATTGAGGTCAATAGGCGAGCGGCTGCAGCACCTCGCGCGGCGGCTTGGGGAAGCGTTCCGGGTGGATGGCCCAGGCCAGCGCCTCCAGCCCGTCGATCAAGCGCGGTCCGGCGCGGGTGAAGACGGGGCCATCGCCGATGAACACGCGGCGCCAGCGGACCGCCGACAGCTCGCGCCAGCCCGGCCGATCCGTGAGCAGCCCCATCTCTTCCCGTACCCGTTGGATGCTGAAGTCCTCGCAAGCGATCACCAGGACGTCCGGGTCCCTCCCGCTGATGACCTCCCAATCGATCCGCTCCGGCGGCATGGCGGCCATGTTGAGCACGTTCCTGCCGCCGGCGATCTCGATGAGCTGCGGGATCCAGAAGCCACCGGAGAAGATGGGATCAAGCCACTGCACGAAGCCGACATGCGGCCGTCTGCCGCTCGTCGCCGTACGCTCCACCGCCTCTACCCGCCGCTGCATGCGGTCGAGCAGCTCGCGCGACTCCTGCAAACGGCCCACGGCGAACCCGACACGCTCGTGGTCGTCGAACATGTCATCCAGGTGCCGAGGATAGAGAATGAGCAGGGTGGGCCGCGGGTTGAGCCCCTCGGCGATCGCGCGTACGCCCGGCAGCGAGACCAGTGAGAAGTCGCCGGGCCCCTGGGTGATCACTACGTTCGCGCGCGTCCCCCAGAGCCCTGACTCGTCGAGCCGGAAGATGCTGCCGAAGCTGCGGTTCGTCTCGAGCTTCTGGCGGTAGATCTGGCGGCTGGACAGCTCGCCGGGGTCGAAGCGTGCCCGGGTCACGGCTTTGCGCTGCGTGGCCTCCGGCGGATAGTCGCAGGCGTGGGACACGCCGACCACCTGCTCGCCGGCACCGATCGCGAACGCGATCTCGGTCGCCGTGGGAAACAGACTCGCGACTCGTATCACGGCCGGACCTGTGGGGACCTCTCAGGCGGGTGAACTGACGGCCTCAAGGCTCAGGCAGCGAGCGACGCTCCCGACCGGTCTCCAGCTCACGGCGGAAGCGCTCCGCCTCCAGCAGCCGGTTCACCTGCCGGTCGAGATCGTGCACGACATCCTCGATCTGGGCGAGCCGCGCTTCCACCTCCGCGCGATCGGCCTTCAAGCCTTTCAGCCTGGCGTACTCGCGGATCAGCGGTCGCAGCACGAGGTGCGTGGCCAACGCCATGCTGGGCACGCCGAGGACGAAGATGATGGCCAGTATGGCCTCGATGTCCACTTCCCGTCCCTCCCGCAGCGGAGTGGCGAGCGGCTTGCGCCACACGAACATAGGCAAAAAGCCGCTCCGCGGGTAGATCGTTGGCACGGGCGCGCCGGCACTTCTCCGCTCACGTCATGCCAACCCTCCGGCGCCCGGGGGTGTCTAAGATATTGATAACCACAGGAGGACGTGCCCATGAATCGAAGGCTCAGCATGCTGGTCGTCGCCCTGGTTGCCCTGGGCTGCGCCTCGGCCGGCGCCCGGGTGAGCGCTGCCAGCGCCAGGCCACAGGAGCGGGTCGTACAGGAGGATGACTGGTGCCGGCAGGACCACGAGCGGGACCGAGTGCGCCTCTGCGAGGTGCGCGAGTTCACCCTCTCCGCCGACCGCGAGGTGATCGCGGTGGACGCGAGCCCCAACGGCGGCGTGCACGTGGAGGGCTGGGATCGCAACGAGATCCTGGTCCGCGCCAGGGTGCAGGCGTATGCGCGCCAAGAGGACGATGCGCGCGAGATCCTCGGAGAGATCGAGGTCCTGACCTCAGGGCGTAGCATCCACGCCGACGGCCCGCACAACCGGGGACGCGAGGGCTGGTCGGTCAGCTATCGCGTCTACGTCCCGTACCGCTCGAACCTCGATCTCGAGAGCCTGAACGGCGGGATCGGGATCGAGGACGTGTCGGGCAACATCCGGTTCCGCACCACGAACGGCGGCATCAAGCTGATCGGGGTCAAGGGCGATGTGGACGGCTCGACCACCAACGGCGGCCTGCACATCGACCTCAGCGGCGACGAGTGGGAAGGCGAGGGGTTGAACGTCCGAACGACCAACGGCAGCGTCACGGTCCGCGTCCCCGAGGGCTACTCCGCGCGTCTCGAGTCCGGCACCGTGAATGGATCGTTCCGGATCGACTTCCCGATCACGGTGCAGGGCCGCATCGACCGGCGCATCACGGCGGAGCTAGGTGGCGGCGGACAGACGATCCGCGCCTTCACGACCAACGGTAGCGTCGTGATCAAGCGGACCTAGCCGCAGAGCCCCACAGCCGGCAGGACACAAAAAACCGGGCGACAGGCTCGCCAGCCTGCCGCTCGGTGACCCCACCGTTCCGCCTGGTCTATCTCCGGGTCTGGCCGGTCTTCCTCTTCGGCAGGCACTCCATCGTTGCCTCCTCCTTGGCCGGAGGGAAGATCGGGTTGGCGGGCCCCATGAAAATCGCACAGCGATAGTCGGTGCGGATCGTGTGCTGCGTTCGGGCCGCCCAGCTCACCGAGTCACCAACGACCAGGAGGTGAACGTTCTCGCTCGGCACGAAACCGAGCTCGGGAGTCGAGTTCGCGTAGTGACCGTGTTCCGCGTGGTAGATCTCCTGGGCCGTGATCACGTTCCTCAGATCAGCCTGCATCACGGCCAGGTAGACATTGCGTTTGTGTCCCATGGACGCGAGCGCGATCGCGGCGAGCAGCCCGATGAGGATGACGACCATGAGCACCTCGACGAGCGTCACCCCTGCCTTGTCCGCAAGACGCCGCAGCGCGGCGCGGCGCCTGGAGCGCAACCCGGAACGGCGACCATCGAGTCTCAGGCCTTCAATCACAGTACTACCCCATGAAGTACAACTGAATCGACAACTGCTCTGACGGGATCTCTGGCAAGAACCTCGGCGGGATAACGTGGGGGGACCTACGCAAACATCTGTTGGTGCAAGTCACATACCGCAGACGGGGCCGAGACGCCAATCGCCTGCCCGTAAAGGAGATCCACTACGGGCAGCCCTTCGAGTGAAGCCCAAAAAACCGCTACTTTTTGCAGGTTCGTTACGGTACCGTAACAGTCCGGAGCCGCTCCTACTCAGCCTCGACTCTTGCCGAGCGCAGCGGACTCGCGTATTCGAAGGCCGCACGCGGCTCACTGGCGTTCTTCCACCGGCACAGGTTGAGGGATGACCGCAGGCAACGAGGTAGAACTCGAGGGCTCCGCCGGCTCCAGCTGGCGGCAGCGGCGCCTCGTTCATCTCGCTTCACTGGTCATCGTCTTTCTGCCGGTCTATCTGGCCGTGGCCCTGGTCGAGCGACTGGGTGCCGCGGCGGTGGCTGGCATAGTCGTCGGCTGGCTGCTGGCAACCGGCATCCTCTACCTGCGCGGCAGCGGCTGGCCGGCACTGGGGCTACGCCGACCGAAGAGCTGGGCCCGGACCTTCACGCTCGCGGCGGTCGCGACACTGGCGCTGCTGGTGCTGGGCTACGCGCTGCGCGCGCCGGTCGAGGCTCTGACGGGTGAGCCGCCCGACCTGGAACGCTTCGATGTGCTGCGCGGCAGTGTCGCGGTCCTGATTGGCGGTCTGCTCGTGGTCTGGACGACGGCTGCGTTCGGCGAGGAGATGCTGCTCCGCGGTATGCTGATGAACTACCTGCGCGAGCTGGTGCCGGGCCGTGCACTGAACGACCGGGGCGCCTGGGCTCTGGCGCTCGTGCTCACCTCCATCGCTTCGGGACTGCTGCACGCGTACCAGGGTGTGACAGGCATGATCCTGACCGGCGTCATGGCCGTCGGTCTCGGCCTCATCTACCTGATCAGCGACCGCAACCTCTGGGCGCCGATCCTGACGCACGGCATCTACGACACCATCGGCTTCCTGTTCGTGTTCCTCGGCTGGGACAGGTTGATCCGCTGAGCACGGAACCGTGGCCGCCATAGCCGAATCGCGCCCCGCTGTAGCGACGCGGCTTCAACCAAGTCGATCGGCTCGCTATCTAACCTCTATGGAGCGAGTGAATCCGACAGTGGTCTGGTGGACCTGAGGCAAGTGCCCCGGTTGCGGGAACGGCAGGACGTGCCCAAACGTTAGACAGCTGCCGACGACAAGCGACGGTCGCTGTCGACCGAACGAGAACGGGAGGACACGGTGAGAGGGCATCGCCAACAACCCTGGGAAGCGGCGCTGACGCCGTCCGGTCGCGGTGCCCTGGCTCTCATCCCTGTGGTACTGCTGGCGGCCGGGTGTGCTGCCAGGCAGTTCGCTGATCCACCGCCCGCCCCGACTCAACTGCTCGAGGTCAGCGCCGTCCTGTACTTGATCGGCGACGCGGGTGAGGTGACCCGTGAGAGCCCGGTCATCGTCCGGCTCAAGCGCGAGGTCGCGCAACGTTCCCAGGACTCGGAGGTCGTGGTCGCTTTCCTAGGGGACAACGTTTACAGCAGTGGCCTGCACGAGCCGGAGCACCCGAGCCATCAAGAAGACGTCGAGCACCTGGAAGCACAGATCGATGTGCTGAGAGGCACGAGAGCGAAAGGGATCTTCATCCCGGGAAACCACGACTGGGGTTACAGCGGCGAGCGCGGGCTCGCGCAGATCCAGCGTCAGGGCGCCTACCTGACGGCAGCGGCAAAGGGCGGTGTCGACGTGGCACTCACACCGGCCGCCGGCTGCCCCGGGCCGGCTCTGCTGCCGCTCGGAGCCTCGGTGCTGCTCGTGATGCTCGAGACCGATCTCTGGCTGCGCGACCAGGCTCCGGTGGAAGGCTGCGCCAACGCGTCGCTCGAGCAGGCGCTGGTCGCGTTGCGCGGCGCGCTGCAGGAGAACGCGGCGGGCGACGGCCGTCACGTGGTCGTGCTGGCACATCATCCGCTGCGCAGCCGCGGGCCGCACGGAGGCCACTTCTCGACCAGGGACTACCTCTTCCCGCTAACGAACCTGTGGGGGCCCCTATACATCCCGATTCCGCTCGTGTACCCGATGGTTCGCAGCCTGGGCAGCTCCAGCGAGGACCTGGCGAACCCGCGCTACACGAGGATCCGGGAGCAGCTCGCGGCCGTCTTCTCTGAGTTTCCCGATAACCCGCTCGTCTATGCCGCCGGTCACGAACACAACCTTCAGGTGTTCGAGGGCGACGGGTATGGCGTCGGTTACATCCTGGTGAGCGGTGCCGGCAGCAAGCTGTCAGACGTGGGCAAGGGCGACGCACTCTTCGTCGCAGGGAAGCAGCAGCGCGAGCACGGTTACATGCGATTGGAGTTCTTGAAGGACGGGCGTGTGCTGCTGAGCGTGATCACCGACGGCACGGCATCCTGCGAGGATCCAGAAAGCTGTCACCCCGAGCCGGAGGTGCGCTACTGGGGTTGGCTCATCGGCGAGTGAGAGGCTTGGCCGCGTGTCTGCGAGCGCGGATGCGCCCAGGTTAGTGATGTGCCGCGGGATCCAGCTCCCTGTCGATCACCTCCGCGACCGCCCCGTAGGGCGCCGCGCCGCTGGACAGCGGGATCCCATTCACGAAGAGCGCCGGCGTTCCCTCGATCCCGACACGGTCACCCTCGCGCATGTCGCGGCGGATCCGTTCGGCCTGCCGACCCGAGTCCAGGCAGTCCGCAAACTCGTCCTCATCGAGACCTAGCCGTTGGGCCCTGTCCTTCAGCGCTGGCACGTCCAGCCGGCCCGGTTCGCTGAACACCAGGTCGTGATAGTCCCAGAACCGGCCCTGATCCTGGGCGCAGAGCGAGGCCTCCGCTGTCTTGAAGGCGTTGGGATGATTTGTCAGGGGGTAGTGGCGGTAGACGATGCGGAGCCGGTCACCGTAGTTCGCCCGCAGCTCCCTCAGGGTGGGGAAGAAACTGCGGCAATAGGGGCACTCGAAGTCGGAGAACTCGACCAGCGTGACCGGCGCGTCTCTCGGGCCCAACGCCGGTGCGCCCTTGTTGTCCAGGTCGGCACGGAACGGCTCAAAGAAGTAGACGACATCTTTCTCTCTCTTCAGCCGCTGCACCAGCTCATCATACGCCCGTTCCCGTCTCTGGTCTTGCAGGAACTCCTCGATCAAGGGGTACAATTCCTCCAGGCTTCTGCCGCCCAGCGCCGCCCGATTCCGCTCGTACCAGTCGCTCACCTCCTGCTCGCTAATCTGGAGCGCTTCGCTCGTCGTGGCGACGAGCAACTCGGCCGCGCTCATGCCGCGCATCGCCGCCTCCTCCTCGAGCAGGCGTCCACGCACGAGGCGCTCGAGAGCCGACTCGATCAACTGGTGCCGCTGCCGCTGGTATCGGTAATCAAGCCGGACCAGCTCCTCACCCACGTCCTCCTCGACCTCGGATAGGTAGACGGGCACGCCATCGATGGTTGCCAGCACCCTCGGCTCCTCGTGGTTGCAGGCGGCCAACCCGCTACCAGCCAGGAGGCAAATCAGGCTCCAGACCACGATACCCGATTGGCGATATGACACCGGTTCCATCCTCGATCTCGAGTTGCTTGTCGCCTCGGCCCGTGCCGGGCGACCACGGCTCGCCCTGTTTATCAGCTCGCAGGGGAACGAGCGGCGGAAGATGCACCAATAGCGTGGGACAGACAAGCCCCAGCGCGAGCCAACGCGCCGCGACACTCCGATACGTCCGGAGACGACGTCCCGCACTGAGCGGTGCTGGTTGCAGCATGCCTGCGAGGACAGCATCTTGTAGCGAAGCCAATCCTCAGTTTCTTCCCGCGATTAGCCGTTCAGCTTCGGCGCGCAAGCATAACCTGCAACCGTTGGAAGGTGCCCATGTCTATTAGCGATATCTGGGCCCACAGCCCTCGTCCGAGGCGGTCTCCGCCCAAGCCCTCCGCCCTTCCGCGCGTCCTCCTGCTCCTGGCCTGGATCTTCGTCCTGGTCTCGGCCTCGCCCGTTGCCGTCGTCGGACAGGAGCCCTCGTACGTCTACCCGGGCGCCGAATGGGAGCACATCACCGTTCCCGAAGAGGTAGGCTACTCCAGCGAGATTCTGGAGAAAGTACGCACCTACGCGGCGGCCCTGGAGACAACCGGGCTGATGGTCGTGGTGGGCGGACGCGTGCTACTGCAGCACGGTGACGTGGAGGAACTCAGCTACCTCGCCTCGGTACGGAAGAGCATCCTGGCGATGCTGTACGGCAAGTACGTGGCCGACGGCACGATCGACCTGAGCATTACCCTGGAAGAACTGGGGATGGACGACCACGGTGGGCTGCTCCCGATCGAGCGCCCGGCAACCGTGGAGCACCTGATCACCGCACGCTCCGCGATCTACCATCCGGCCTCGAACGCGGGCGACGACACGGAGGACGCACCAGAACGCGGATCCCAGCGGCCTGGACAGTACTTCCTGTACAACAATTGGGATTTCAATGCCGCCGGCGCGGCCTTCGAGCTGATGACGGGTCGGGACATCTACGACGCGCTGCAGACCGACCTGGCCGAGCCGATCGGGATGCAGGACTTCGACCGCGCCGAGCAGCGGAAGTCGGGTGACCTGGAGCGATCGCAGTATCCGGCCTACCACATGTGGCTCTCCACTCGGGACATGGCCCGCGTCGGCTACCTCATGCTGCGGGAGGGCCGCTGGGAGGACGAGCAGGTCGTGCCGATTTTTTGGGCCCGACGCATCGTCAGCGTGGTCACGCCGCTGGAGGAGATGAACCCGACCGCGCTACGCTACAGAGACTTCGGGTACGGCTACATGTGGTGGGTCTGGGACGGCGAGAGAATCCACCCGGCGCTCAAGGGCGGGTATACGGGGCGCGGAGCTTTCGGCCAGTACATAACCGTGCTCCCCGCACTCGACATGGTTATCGCCCACAAGACGGCGGTGCCCCCGCGGCGCCAGACACCCTGGGACGAGTACTACGGGATCCTGCGGCGTCTGGTCGAGGCCCGCTGCGCCGGTCCGGAGCCGCCGGAGTACTGCCCCTCCCGGTAAAGAAGCGGCCCTCGACGTAGAGAACACCCAGTATCCAATGTGAAGTGCCTTGGATACTGGGTGTTGGCTATCGGGTCCTGACGAGACTAGAGCGGAGGGCGCGGGCTCAACGGGGTGTGCCAGCGCCTGAACTGCCCGTTCCCAAGTGCTGATCGAACCAGCGCACCGTAGCGACGGTCGCGGTGATCCGGTTCGCGGTCTTCCTGAAGCCGTGGCCCTCGTCGGGGAACAGGATGTACTCCACCGGCACTTCCCGCCGCTTCAGCTCCTCCACCACCTGCTCCGCCTCGACGACGGGGACGTTGGTGTCGTTGGCTCCGTGCAGTACGATCGTCGGGGCGATGACCTTGTCGGCCCTGTGAATCGGTGACAGTTCCTGCAGCAGGTCGCGCTGCGTCTCCGGATCACCGTATTCGACCGTCGAGACGGCGGCCATCCACGGCTCTGTGTTGGCAAAGAAGGTCTCGAAGTTGACGACCCCGTAGTAGTTGGCGCCTGCGGCAAACAGCTCGGGATACCAGGTGAGGCCCGCCATGGTCATGTACCCGCCGTAAGATCCGCCCATGATCCCCAATCGATCAGGATCCGCGATGCCGTTCTCCACCAGGTAGTCGGCCGATGCTTTGATGTCCTTGATGCCGTTGAACCGCAGCTCGCCATTGTCGAGGTTCACGAACCGCTTACCGAAACCGGCCGAGCCGCGCACGTTGGGCGCGAACACACCGATCCCTCGAGACAGGAGCGCTTGATACACGGCACGAAACGCAGGCCTCTCCTGCCCCTCGGGTCCACCGTGGAAACTGAGCACGTAGGGCGCGGGTCCGTCCACCCCCCGCGGCCGGTAGAGCCAGCCGGACAGCTCGAGCCCGTCGTGCGCCCTGTAACGCACGAGCTCGGGTCGAATCAACGCGTTCAGGTCGACGCCAGCGTGAGGGCTGTGTGTCACTTGCCGCAGCTCACCCGAGTGACGATCCAGAACCCAGATGTTCGAGGGGGCCGCCGAGCCTGAGAGCACCATCGCCAGGTAACGGCCGTCCTTCGAGAACGTCAGGCCGCCGGCGATCTCCGCCGGCAGAGCCGGCAGCGGCGAGATCTCCAGCGTTCGCAGGTCTTGGAACACGATCTCGTTCCGTCCCGCCACGTTCCAGAGCAGTGCCGCGGTGCTCCCGTCGTCCGTGAGCACGATCCCGTCAGCCTCGGCGTCGTCGCGCTCGGCGATTACCTCGATCGGACCCGGCTGGCCGTCGCCCGCGAGCCGTACTCGCGCGAAGGCGATGAGATCCCGGCGCTGGTTGGAGGTGAGGTAGACGGTAGACCCGTCCGGTGCGAACAACCCGCCACCGAACGTGCCGGGGCCCTCGTGCGGCGTCAGCAGCTCCTCAGACGCGTCGGTCAGGTCGCGGAGCACCAGGTTATTGCTGCTGCGGCTCTCCATGCGCCAGAGCACGGCACGCCTGCCGTCGCGGCTGAGATCGGCCGGCAAGCCGACGCCGGGATTCTTCGCCAGCAGGCGCAGCTCTCCGGCTTCGAGATCGTAGAGCCACGCGTCCATCGAGCGAGGCCCGTCCCGATTCGAGGCCAGGCTAAGCCACCGTCCATCGTGGCTCCACCCGCCCAGCCAGTTGCTCTCCCTCCCGCCATCGGTCACACGGTGCAGCTCACGCCCGTCCGGCCGTACCAGGTAGATCTGCTGGTTCATGCCGCCGCCCGGCGCGACGGTGAACGCCAGCCAGTCACCATCCGGCGACCACTGCACGCTGCCGACCGGATCATCCAGCGCGGTGACCAGCGTCGGCCAACCGCCCTCCACAGGCACGGTCCAGACCTGAGGAACTCCCGTGAGGTCAGAGACGAAGGCGAGGCGCGAACCGTCGGGCGCGAAGCTGGGCGACCAGCAGCCACCGATCTTGGCGATCAAGGCTACGGACCGCTCCAGGTCAGCCCGCTGCGCGTGAGCAGCGATAGAGTGAGCGCCCAGCAGGAAGACGACGAACACGAAGACGTGACGCAATGATCTCGACATGGTCGTTTCTCCTCGAATGACGGCGATCGCGCCGCGATCGTTAGGCCTTCGCTATTCGCTTTCGTCTAGTCTAGAGGCAGTGTTCTCGAGATTTATGCGCGGCACTCCACCCCGGGCAACCCGGTTGTGCTCGAAAGATGCGATGCTGGCGGGCCCGTATCAACGAGCAGAACCCCCGCGGTCAGGCTGGCGCTAACCCCGGGCTGCCTTTCTGACCTCATACCGGCAAGCGGTCGGCACCGCCTGCGCCAGCCGCGCCTGCAGGCGTGGGTGATCGCGCAGGGGTGCGTTGTCAGTTGGGGAAGTTCATGCGGCGCAGCAGGTCCTGGAAGCGCGGGTCCGACCTCATGCCCTCGAAAGCTGGATCCATGTTGACATAGGGAAGATAGGGGTGCCGCTCCTCGTAGAGCTGTTCGAGGATTGCCAGCGCCTCGTCGTAGCGGCCCAGCTGCGCGAGATACTCGCTGCCCCTGGCAGTGCCGTAAACGTCGGGAGCCTGGAGCAGCGTGACCGCCTCTGGTATCCTCGCCGGATCGGCCAGCGCGGCGAGGTAGGCGCGATAGGCCTCGGGGTCGCATCCAGTCAGCGCGGCCACGCGGTCGAACACCGGGGCGGCGGCGGTGTAGTCACCTTTCATGACATAGGTGATGGCGAGCAGATAGATGGCGGGTGCGAAGTCGGGGGCGATGTCCAGCGCGCGCAGTTGCCCCGGGATACCTTCATCGGGGTTCCCAGCGTACGCCAGAACAGCCCTCAGGGCGTGGTTGGCCGCGGGCGACAGCGGGTCCAACTCAACGGCCTTTTGCGCCTCGGCGAGCGCCTCATTCAGGCGACCGGTCGTGCCCAAGAGCTCGACGTACCACTGATGGGCGGTCGCGTAGTCGGGGTCCAGCTCGATCGCCTTCAGGTAGTCGAGTTCGGCCGCGTCGTAATTCCACTCGAAATGAAACTTGACGTAGGCGGAGGCCGCATACGTCTCGGCAAGATCGGGATCGAGCGTACGCGCTCTTTCGATCGCCGCCCTGGCCAAGGGCAGGGCCTCGGGCATCGACCGACCGCTGTACTCCGGGAGTAGCACGTAGGTCTCGGCGAGACCCGCGTAGGCACGGGCGTAGTTCGGGTCGAGGAGAATCGCCCGGTTGTAGTAATCGATCGCCGAATCGAACGCCACCAACGTCCGCTGGTTCCAGAAATATCGCCCGCGCAGGTAGTTGTCGTACGCCTCCAGACTCTCGGTCGGCCGCTCTTCGATGCGCACTTTCTCGGCCGCGGTGAGCGTCGTCTTCAAGGCGAGCGCGATCTGCTGGGCGACGTCGCTTTGAATCGCGAACACGTCCGTCAACTCGCGATTGTACTGCTCCCCCCACAAGTGCGCGTCGGTCTCGGCATCGATCAGCTGCGCGTTGATCCTCACGCGATCACCGATCCGCTGCACTTCGCCTTCGAGCACCGTTGCCACGCCAAGCTCGTCGCCGATTTCCCGCAGGCTCCTGGTGGTGCCCTTGTACTGCATCACTGAGGTACGGGAGATCACCTTGAGATCGGCGATTCTCGACAGGTGATTGATAATGTCGCCCGTGACCCCGTCGCTGAAGTACTCGTTGTCGGGATCGCCGCTGAGATTCACAAACGGTAGCACTGCTACAGACTTCCGCTCCACATCGGTCTCCCTCGCACCCTCGTGAAGCACCAGCCACCCGGTCGCCACGATGCCCCACACCGCCAACGCGACCACGAACGTTGCCAGCGCATTGCGCCACGTCAGGAAGCGATGTCGTCGCCGGACTTCGAGACGTGCTGCAGCAGCCTCGGCGGCCTCTCCCGCCTCGGCTTCAGCTGGCGCTCGACTCGGAGCCTCTACCTCGCCCACGAACGCCGTGGCCATGACTATGGGCAGCCCGATCAGGAACAGGATGATCGCCAGTACGGGAAGCCACTCGGGCAGGGCCAGCCGGTCGGTGATCGTGTCGATGATCTCGTAGCAGACCCATGCGCCGCCGACGTAGATCAGCAACACCTGCCAGAGGGATCGGCGGTGGATCTCAAAGATCAGCCGCTTGAGCCGGGACATAGCTGCCACCTGCGGCTTGAGGTGTGTCGGATTCCGGGCAACCCGGTGTGCTCAAAGATGCGATGCTGGCGGGCCCGTATCAACGAGCGGGACCACCGCAGTCACGCTGGCGCTAACCCCGGGCTGCCTTTCTGACTGCATGCCGGCAACCGGTGGGCACCGCCTGCGCCAGCCGCGCCTGTAGGCGCGGGTGGTCGCGCAGGGATGCGTTGTCAGTTCGGGAAGTTCATGCGGCGCAGCAGGTCCTGGAAGCGCGGGTCCGATCTGAATCCCTCATACATAGGATCCGCGTTGACCCAGGGCAGACGCGGGTTCCGTGCCTCGTACTCCTGCTCGAGCACTGCCAGCGCCTCGTCGTACCGGCCCAGGTGCGCAAGATACTCGCTGGCGGAGGTACCGCTGTAGACGTTGGGAGCCTGGAGCGCCGTGACCGCCGCCGGTATCTTTGCCGGGTCCGATAGCGCAGCGAGATAGGCGCGATAGGCCTCGGGATCGCTCCCGGTCAGCTCGGCCAGGCGGTCGAACAGGGGCGCAGCATTGGCGTAGTCGCCTGTTAGAACATAGGCCCTGGCCAGATCGCTTATGACCTCGATGTAATCCGGGACGATGTGCAACGCGCGCTCGTACATCGGGATCGCGTCGTCGGGCCGCCCGGCGTACCTCAATAGAAGTCCCAGGATCAGGTTGGCCGCGGGTGACAGCGGGTCCAGCTCGACGGCTTTCTGTGCCTCCGCCAGCGCCTCATCCCAGCGACGGGTTACACCCAGCAGCTCGCCGTACCACTGATGTGCGGTCGCGTAGTCCGGGTTCAGCTCGATCGCCTTCAGGTAGTCACGCTCGGCGGCATCGCGATCCCACTCGAACACCGCTTTGATGTACGCGGAAGCCGTGTAGGCTTCGGCAAGATCGGGATCGAGCGCGAGCGCTCGCTCGGTCGCTGCCCTAGCGAGGGGCAGGATCTCGGGAATGGACGGACCGCCGTACTCCGGAAGCAGCACGTAGGTCTCGGCGAGCCCCGCGTAGGCGCGGGCGTAGTTCGGGTCGAGCAGTATCGCCCGGTTGTAGTAGTCAATCGCTGAATCGAACGCCGCCAGCGAACGCTGGGTCCAGAAATGCCGCCCGCGCAGGTAATAGTCGTACGCCTCCAGATTCGCGGTCGGCATGGCGGCAAGCCTATCCTCTTCGTCAGGCGTTAGCGTTGCCTCAAGCGCTTCTGCGATTCGCCACGCCACCTCCGTCTGAATCGCCAGCAAGTTCTCGATAGAGAGCTGCCGGTCGTACGTTTCGGCCCAGAGGTGCTCGTCCATCTCGGCATCGATGAGCTGCACGTTGATACGCACTGTCTCACCGGCGCGCAGCACGCCTCCTTCCAGGAGGTAACGGGCGTTGAGCTCCTCGCCGATCTCTCGCAGGTTCTTGGGACTCTCACGATACTGCATCGCCGAAGTGCGTCCCCTGACGCTCAAGGCGCCGATCTTCGAGAGCTGAGTGAGGATCTCGTCGTGAATGCCGTCGGTGAAGTACTGGTCCTCCTGAAGCCCGCTCCTATTAGCAAGCGGTAGCACGGCCACGGATGGCCGCTCCTCGGCAATGGCTCGTGTGTCGGCCTCGCCGCCGCCGAAGACGAGCCAGCCCGCTGCCACGACACCCCACAACGCCAGCGCGAAGACGAAGATCAGGCCCGAGTTCCGCCACGTTATGTGAGGCCGCGGCCGGGCAGCCTCAACGCGCGACCCGACCGGCACCGTTTCGGCCGGGGCGGCTGCCAACGGCGACACAGCGTCCTCGCGGATGAACGCCGTCGCCACGACGACCGGCAGTCCGATGAGGAACAGGACGATGGCCAGCACGGGGAGCCACTCGGGGAGGGCCAGCCGGTCGGTGATAGTGTCGATGATCTCGTAGCAGACCCAGGCACCGCCGACGTAGATCAGCAGCACCTGCCAGAGGGAGCGGCGGTGGATCTCGACGATCAGACGCTTCAGACGGGACATAGCTGCCACCTGCAGCCTGTGGTGTGTGGAATCGCAGGCAACCCGGCTCCGGTGGAAAGATGTGATAGTTCCGGGCTTGGATCAACGCGCACGACCATAGAAGCGGCCTTCGACCGTCATGGCCGTGAGGTTGTGTCAGGAGAGAGCAAAGGAGGCAGGACTTGCAGTCAAGTTGTCACACGGCGCGATCACGAAAGCACTGCGACTTCTGCCTCCAGGCGGTCAGCCAGCCGGTCTTTCTCCACCTCGAGATCGTAGTGCGTCTGTAGGTTGAGCCAGAAACGCTCAGAGGTGCCGAAGTAGCGCGCCAATCGCAAAGCAGTATCCGCGGTAATCGAGCGCGCCCCATGTACAATCTCGTTTATGCGCCGCGGTGGGACACTGATCTCCTTAGCCAGCCGATACTGACTGATCCCCAGCGGCTTGAGGTACTCCTCAAGGAGAATCTCACCCGGATGGATTGTCGGCGCCTTCTTCCTGGCCAACTGACCTCCTAGTGATAGTCCACAATCTTCACATCGTAGGCGTCGCCGTCGCGCCACCTGAAACAGATCCGCCACCGATCATTGATCCTGATACTGTGCTGACGCTCTCGGTCACCTGACAGTTTCTCGAGACGGTTGCCTGGCGGGATCCGAAGATCCGCCAACCGTTCGGCGGCGTTCAGATAACGCGTGGCGTTATTATCGTCAAGCGTTATTACTGGATCCCCGCAGAGCGCCGTCTGGCTGTCTCGTGGATGGCGGAAGCACTGGCGTCGCTGCTCCTACTCGCACTTCTCCAGCAACGCCCACGCTTCATGGATCGCTGTTGCGGGCCTCCGGGCCTTCCGCGAAGTTGAAGCGCCTGGATCACAACGGCCCTAGACGCACCATGCAGGTCATCGGCTAATCCCGCCGTGCCTGCACCAGCGTCGGGGTCTTCCTTCCGCACGGAGAGAACCATGCGTTACAGTCAGCCATACCGCTCGCTTGTTTCGCGGCGCGACTGCAGGAGCGTCGGCCGTGGCAGCGCTGTGCAGACCGGGCCAGCCCCCCGCACGCTGGCACGAGCCCTGCCGGCTTGCCTCGCCTTGCTCATGATGGCGTCGGTGCCCCTGGCGGCCCAGGAGCGCTTCACGATCCCGGAGATCCTCTCACCCGCTTTTCCGTTCGACCTCGTTTCGGCGAAGGCGGCGGACCGCATCGCGTGGATCGAGTACGAGCGCGGGATGCGCAACCTCTACACGGCCGTGCCGTCCGACTTCCGGCCCGTGCGGCTGACGGAGTACCTGGAGGATGACGGGCGGGACCTCTCCGAGCTGCAGATCTCGGACGACGGCTCGGTACTGCTCTTCGTGCGGGGCCACGAGCCTAACCGCGAGGGGTGGATCGCCAACCCGGCGAGCGAGGCCGACGGCGCGGAGCGGGCGGCCTGGGCGGTGCGTAGCGGCGGCGGCGCGCCGTGGCGCATCGCGGAGGCGTGGGACCCGGTGCTCTCGCCCGACGGGAAGTGGATCGCCTACACGAAGGCGGGGCAGGTGTATCGCGCGCCCGTGGACCCGGATGCGCTAGCGGGCTTCGACCCGGACACCGCAGGCCCCCTGTTCATCGCGTTCGGCGAGAACGGCCGTCCCGTCTGGTCGCCAGACTCGAAGCGGATCGCGTTCGTGAGCGTGCGGGACGATCACAGCTTCATCGGGGTCTACGACAGCGAGCGGCACACGGTGGCCTATATGGCGCCCGGCGTGGACCGGGACATGGCGCCCGCGTGGTCCCCGGACGGGTCACACGTGGCGTTCATCCGTCGGCCCGGCGTCCCGTTCGGCGCGCCACGCGAGCGGCGCCCCTGGTGGAGGCGGAGCCAGGAGCTCGACACCATCCTGCCCGACGGGATGAAGCGGGCGGGTTTCGCGGGTGGCCACAGGCTGGAGATCTGGGTCGCGAACGCTCGCACGGGCGTCGGGCAGCGGTTGTGGCATACCTGGCCCAAAGAGGAACGCTTCACCGATATCCGCAGCCTCGACTGGGTGGGCGATCACCTCGTGTTCCGGGCCGAGCCGGGCGACTGGGAAGGCCACCGTTACGCCGTCTCGGTGACGGGCCCGCAGCGCGAGCCGCTGGAGCTCACGCCCGGCGCGGGGATGGTGGAGCAGGTGGCCTTCTCGGCCGACGGCCGCTTCCTCTACTACGCGACGAACATCGGCGACATCGACCGCCGGCACCTGTGGAGGGTGCCGATCACCGGCGGCGAACCGAAGCAGCTGACCGACGGCGACATGATCGAGACCTACCCGGCCGTGCTGGCGTCCGGCAGGCAGGTGGCGCTGCTGCGCGCTGGGCCGAAACGACCGCAGAGCGTCGCGGTGATGGACGCGAGTGGCGGCAGCCCCCGGTTCATCACCGACCTGCCGGAGGCGTTCCCACTCCGCGCCCAGGTCGTCCCGGAGAACGTCGTGATCACGTCGCCGGACGGGCTCGAGTACCACGCCCAGCTCTTCCTGCCGCCGGACCTGAGACGCGGCGAGAGGCGGCCGGCCCTCATCTTCATCCACGGCGGCTCACAGCGGCAAATGCTGCTGGGCTACCATTACATGCAGTTCTATCACATGGCCTACGCGATGAGCCAATACTTCGCGAACAAGGGCTATGTGGCGCTCTCGATCAACTTCCGGAGCGGGATCGGCTACGGGACCGCGTTCCGGGACGTCGAGGATTACGGCCGGCGCGGTAACTCCGAGTACCAGGACGTCTACGCGGCCGGGAAGTACCTGCAGTCGCGCCGGGACGTGGACCCGCAGCGGGTGGGACTCTGGGGTCTCTCGTACGGTGGCATCCTCACAGCGCAGGGGCTCGCGCGTAACTCGGACATCTTCAAGGCCGGCGTGGACATGGCGGGCATCCACCTCTACGGCAGCCTGGAGGAGCGCGACAGCACGACTTACCAGTCCTCCGCCATCGCCGCGATCGACACCTGGACCTCACCGGTGCTGCTGATCCACGGCGACGACGACCGGAACGTCGACTTCTCTCAGACAGTCGGGCTCGTGCAGCTCTTGCGCGCGCACGAGGTCCCGTACGAGCTGATCGTCTACCCGGATGAGGTGCACGACTTCCTACTGTTCTCGCGCTGGCTCGATGCCTTCAACGCCACGGACGACTTCTTCGACCGGAAGCTGGTCAGTTCGCGCTGACGAGCGTGAAGTCGGTGGCCCGGCTACAACCGTCAGTGGATCTTCGCCTCGGCGCCCTCGAAGACCCAGCGCAGCCGGGAGGCCCGAGCCTCCTCGATATTCACGACCGCCAGCAGGATGCCGCCCACCAGGAAGAAGACGATCAGCGAGAGGATCGCGTTCCGGCCCGAGCCGGTTCGGTCGGTCAACATCGCGAACATGAGCGGCCCCCAGATCGCCGAGAACTTGGACAGCACGGAGTAGAAACCGTAGAACTCGGCCGACGCCTGCTCGGGGATCATCGATCCGTACAGGCTTCGGCTGAGCGATTGCGCGCCGCCCTGAACGAAGCCGATCACCGCGCCCAGAGCGAAGAACGGCACGGCTTCGCCCGTGGGCAGGAAATACGCGGCCACCGCGACCAGCGCGTAGACGCTGAGACAGATCAGCACGGCTGGACGGGCTTGAATGCGCCCCGCGACCCAGCCGAAGAAGTAGGCACCGCCGAAGGCGACGAACTGAACGATCAGGAAGGTCGTCATAATGGCCGGGGTCGACAGACTCAGCGTGTCCTTCGCGTAGACCGACGCCATGTTGATGATGGTCTGGACCCCGTCGTTGTAGACCATGTAGGCGATGAGGAAGAGGAGCAGTTGCTTGAACCCGATCAGCTTCCGGGCGGTCCCCCAGACTCGGCCGAAGCCCACCTTCGTGTAGGCGACGACACTTGGCGACGCCGCGTACTCGGGCAGTAGCTCCTGGGCCTCGCCCGTCTCGCGCAGCCGGGTGAAGGCGAAGGCCGCGAAGCCGAGCCACCAGAGTCCGGCCATGGCGAGAGCGATACGGGTCGCGGTGATGAGCTCGAAACCGAGGGCGCCGTGGAAGGCGACCAGCAGCGAGGCGATCGCGAACTGGAGGCCGCCGCCGATATAGCCGAACGCGTAGCCCTTGGCCGAGACTTGGTCGATCGTGTTCGGCGTCGTGATGTCCGGGAGGAAACCATCGTAGAAGACGTTCGCGCTGACGAAGCCGATCTGGGTCAGGAAGAAAAGTCCCATCGTCAAGAGGACGTCCCCCGTGCCCACGAAGACGAACGACGTGGCGAAGAGGGCCCCGCCGTAGGCGAAGACCTGCAGGAAACGCTTCTTCGCGGCCGAGAAATCGGCGATGGCGCCGAGGATCGGGGTGATGAGAAAGATGATGAACGTCCCGAACCCGATCAGATAGCCCCAGAGCGTCTGGCCGTCGTAGACGCGGCCGAACAGCTCGTAGCCGCCGGCCGGCACTATCCCGTCGGCGAAGTATGCGGGCAGGAGCCCGGCCGCCGTCGTGGTGAAGTACGCGGAGTTCGCCCAATCGTACATGGCCCACCCGAAGATCACGCGCGGGTTGTTCTTCAATGGCTCGGCCACCGACACCTCCAATAGTTGCGGGTCATGTACGCAAGGTACTGGATCAGCCGCTATACCCCCGCGATCCGCCGCTTGTACTCGCGGAGCGCCACATCCAGCCGCTCCCGCGCCGTGGTATCGCCCGGAATGTTGTGTGACGGGTGGATATAGAGCTTGATGCCACGCTCCACCAGGCGCTCCGCTACCATGGTGATGATCATCCAGACAGCGGCCGTGAAGGCGATGGTCGAGACCGGGCCGACCTTGTCGATGTGGTCCGGCAGCGGCACCGAGGCGTCGACGGCCGGCACGCATGTGTCCACCACCACGTCGGCCAGCTCGAATAGCTTCTTCCCCGACGAATGCCGAGGCGGCTCGTCCCGGTACGCCGCCTGCGACCCCGTCACCACCAGTCTCATCCCCCGATCCTTCGCTTCCAGCGCCACATCGATGTTCACCGGGTTC
The DNA here is from genome assembly GCA_039586495.1 of Gemmatimonadota bacterium. Classification (GTDB taxonomy): domain Bacteria; phylum Gemmatimonadota; class Gemmatimonadetes; order Palauibacterales; family KS3-K002. The sequence goes on from JBDHKG010000048.1 coordinate 22,623, forward strand.
AGCCCGGAGTGGGAGAAGATCCACATCGTGTCCCGCGGATCAAAGTCGTAGCTCTTCATGATCTCGCGGCCGAAGCCTTCAGCGCGCTCCAGGAACAGGAACTGGTGAATCCCCAGCTCGCCCGTGATGTGGGTGAAGAACGTGAGCGGCAGCTCGATCATCGGGTGGAACCCCACGAAGCCGCCGATGCGTGGATACATCTCCTCCACCGGCAGGGTCGCGTGGCCGCAGCCGAACGTATGCACCCAGCGCTCGACGGCGATCGACTCCGCCATGATCTCCGCTGCCCGGCGGATGTTGTCCAGCTGCGTCGCCTCGATCCGGTCCATCACCTCGCGCGCGTTCTGTAGCCAGGTCATTGCAAGCATCGTCGCCGCGTCCTGATTGCCGTGATCGTGTCGTAGTCTTGGCGAGGCCCCGGTCAGCCGGCCACCTGCGGCGGCGTCCGCAACCGAGGCCGCGCGATCCCGAAGATCAGCGCCACACAGAGCAGGCTCGCCGGCACGATCGCCAGCGACGGCCTGAGCCCCACTGCGTCGCCCAGCACGCCGGTCACGTAGGGCAAGATAGTCCCGCCTATCAGCGCCATGACCAGCACGACGCCGAACGCCGTCCCGGAGAGCCGCTCGTAGCGGTCGCCGACGTAGCCGAGGATGACCGGGAACACTGCCGCGAAGCCCGCGCCGGCCAGCAGCGTGCCGGTGCCGGCCGAGGCTGCCGTCCGGGCGCCGATCAGGACCAGCGCACCGGCGAACGCGACGCCCAACGAAGACAACAGCACCGCCGCCGCTGATACGCGGCCCAGCAGCCACCCCAATACCAGCCGGGCGCCGGTCATGCCCAGCCAATACAGCGACAGCAGGTACAGCGCCCGCTCCGGCGACAGCGCCAGCTCCTGGTTCACGTACGTCGCGGTCCAGCCGCCCACCGTGATCTCCATCCCGCTCTCGAAGAAGAGGATGAGCCCCAGGAGCACGAGAACGCGATCCCGGAGCAGTCCGGCCGCCTGCCGCAACGGGATACCCTGCGGCTGCTTCGGCTCCGGGAAGCGGATCGACGCGTAGAGCACCAGCACGAGCGCCACCAGCGCGCCGATCCCCGCCACGACACCGTCGTCGCCGAATCTCTCGCGCAGAAGTCCGAGAACGAACGGCACGCCGAAGGCGCCGATGCCGAAGAACACGCCCAGGTAGCTGAGCCCCGCGCTGCGGCCGCCCGCGCTGATGTCGGCGACCAGCGCGTTCGTGCCACCGTTGATCACGCCGCCGCCGAAGCCGATGAGGGCCACGGAGAAGGCGAGCAGCGCGATCGAAGGCGCGAAGGCGATCCCTTCCAGCCCCAACGCGATCAGCACCACGGCTGCCGTGAGCATCCCCTTGTAGCCGCGCCGGTCCACCACCGGCCCGAAGACCACCGAGCCGGCCAGGATGCCCAGACTCATGAGCGCGAGCAGCGAGCCCGCCTCCGTCCGGTCGAGCCCGAAGCGCACGATGATCGAGGGCAGCACCGCGCCCAGCGCCGTCAGCACGATGCCGAAGAGCAGCATCCCCGCGCACGCTGCCGCGAAGACCAGCCGCTGCCGGTACCCGTTCATGCTAGGCTACTCAAGCTCGGGACCTGAGGACTGCGGCAGCAGCGCCAGGCGGCCAGCGCCGTAAAGCACGGCGTCCTCCCCCAGCTCTGAGGCCCGCAGCGCGACCTGCTGGATACTGATGGGCTGTGCCCAGCACGCCGCCTCCTCCTGAATCCGCTCCAGGAACCGCACGGCCGGGCCGAACACGCCGCCGCCGAAGATGATCGTCTCAGGGTTGAACAGGCTCACCAGGTTGGCGACCGCCATCCCCCAGTAGACGACGGCGTCATCCAGCACCCGGACCGCAATCGGGTCGCGATCATCGTACGCGGCGAACACGTCCCGGGCCGTGAGCGAGTCGATATCCCCGCGGCGCAGCGCGCCGTCGTAGGCCGCGTCCTCCTCTATCAGCCGTCGCACCGCCGCGGCGATGCCGGGCCCCGAGGCGTGGTACTCGAAGCAGCCGACCGCCTCGTATCCCGCACGGTGGGGCCGGTCCAGCGCCAGCCAGCCGATGGCGCCCGCGGCGTCGCCGGTGCCCCGCAATATCCGCCGCTCCGCGAGGATCCCCGCGCCGATACCCGTTCCCACTACCAGGAAGATGGCGTTGCGCGCCCCCGCCGCCCCACCGCGCCAGGTCTCGCCCAGGATCGCGCAGGCCCGGTCGCTGTCCACCCGCACCGTCACGCCTTCCGGCACCGCGGCGCGTACCTCTTCCACCAACGGGTAGTCATCCCAGCCGGGGATGTTCGGCGCCCAGACCGTGTCCGTCGAGGCGCGGTAGATGCCCGGCACCGCGATGCCCACACCGTCGGCCG
>JBDHKG010000049.1:0-34504 GCA_039586495.1 Gemmatimonadota bacterium
CTGTGGTCGAGTGCTAGAACCCATGGCTCTGCCCGGGCTCCAGAACGACCACCTTGGCCCGGGACCCCACCTTCTTGGCAAAGGCCTGCGGGTCCTGGTTGATGACGTCGAAGGTGTTGTAGTGCATGGGAATGACCGTCTTGGGCTCGATCATCTCCACGGCACGCACCGCGTCGTCGGGACCCATCGTGAAGTTGTCACCGATGGGCAGGCAGGCGACGTCCACCTGGTCCTTGAGCAGCTGCATGTCGGCGATCAGCGCGGTGTCGCCGGCGTGGTAGACGGTCACCCCGTCGATCGTGATCAGGAATCCGCCGGGCACGGTCGTGTACCGGCCAGACTCGTCGCCTTCCACAGCGCCGCCGTGCAGGGCCGGCGTCATCTTGATGTAGCCGACCGGGAAATTGTAGCCGCCGCCTATGTGGAGCGGGTGGGCCTTCTCGATCCCTTTCACCTGCTGCGCGAACGCGACGATCTCGAAGGTCGAGATGACCATCGCGCCGGTGCGCTTGGCGATCTCGAAGCCATCACCGATGTGATCGCCGTGGCCGTGAGTGAAGATGACGTAGTCGGCCTTCTTCACGTCGTTCGGGCCGATGTCGGCCAATGGGTTCCCGGTGAGAAAGGGGTCGATCAACAGAACCGTGCCGTCGTTGGCTTCGAGCGTGAAGCACGCATGACCGTGAAACGTGAGCTTAGGCATGGGCAGCCTCCTCCAAGACTTCCAGAAGTAGCTCCACGTCTTGCTTGGACTGCTTCTCCGTAAAGGCGATGAGCAGTCCGTCGTCCACATCGATATGGGGGAACCTGGACAGCGCGACGCCAGCTAGCACACCACGCTCCGCCCCTCGCTCGATCACCTTCCAGGCTGGCCCGGGCGTCTTGATCGCGAACTCGCGGAAGAAAGGCATGTCGGGGAAGAGGGGCTTGAGGCCCGGTATCTTGACGATCGTCTCGTAGACGTAGTGCGCGATCTGCGCGCTGGCCTCCGCGACCTGGCGTAAGCCCTCGCGGCCCACGGTCGACAGGTATATCGTGGCGGCCAGAGCGCACAGGCCTTGGTTCGTGCAGATGTTGCTCGTCGCCTTTTCGCGCCGGATATGTTGCTCGCGGGTCTGCAACGTTAGCACGAAGCCACGGCGTCCCTCCACATCCTCCGTCACACCGACGATGCGGCCCGGCATGCTGCGGATGTAGTCCTGGCGCGCCGCGAAGAGGCCGAGAACCGGCCCGCCGTAGCTCAGCGCGTTGCCGAATGGCTGCCCCTCGGCGACGGCGATGTCAGCGCCACATTCGCCCGGGCTCTTCAAGATGGCGAGCGAGACCGGGTCGACTACCGCGATGAGCAGCGCGCCGGCATCGTGAGCCAGCTTGGCCGCAGCCTCGAAGCCCTCGATAATTCCGTAGAAGTTGGGGCTTTGCATGATGACCGCGGCGGTCTGGTCATCCACCAGCCCCTTCAGAGCGTCGAGGTCGGTTACGCCTGACGCGGTGCGCGGCGCGATCTCGATTGGCATGCCGAGGCCGAGGTTGTACGTGTCGAGCACCTGCCGGTAGTGGGGGTTGACGGTGACTGACAGGACGACCTTGTCTCGCTTCTTTTGGATGGAGCGCGCCATCAAGGCGGCCTCCGCCATCGCCGAGGCGCCGTCGTACATCGACGCGTTGGCGACGTCGAGCCCCATGAGTTCGCAGACCAGGCTCTGGAACTCGTAGATGGCCTGCAGCGTGCCCTGGCTCACCTCCGCCTGGTACGGCGTGTATGCGGTATAGAACTCGCTGCGCCGGATCAGGTGGTCGACGACCGCGGGAACGTAGTGATCGTAGTACCCGGCACCGGCGAAGCAGATGAGGTCACGGCTCGCATCGGCCAGGCCCTGCAGCGTTCTCACCGCCTCCCACTCGGATATCGCGGGCGGCAGATCAAGCGGTCCGCCGAGGCGTAACTTCTCCGGGATGTCGGCGTACAGCTCGTCCTCGGAGGAGACTCCGATGGTGCGCAGCATGTCTTTGCGGTCCGCGTCGGAATGCGGGACGAAGCTCATATTGCTACCCGTTTCTGGTCTTTGCCCTTAGCGGTTGTGATCTGGCTGAGCCTCTCAGCTTTCCGAGATCAGGGCTTTGTACGCCTCGGGCCCCAACAGCTCGTCAAGCTCACTCGGATCTTTGACACGGAGGCGGATCATCCAGCCCTCCCCGTAGGGTTCTCGATTAACGAGGGCCGGATCGTCCTGTAGCGCGTCGTTCACGGCGACGACTTCACCTGCGACCGGTGTGTAGAGGTCGGAGACCGCCTTCACCGCCTCGATCGTGCCGAACGCCTCCATCTTGGTGAACGAGCTACCCACCGCCGGCAGCTCGACGAAGACAACGTCGCTCAACTCGTTCTGCGCGTAATCCGTGATGCCGACGAGCACCTCGTCGTCGCTTACGCGTGAGACGTACTCATGCTCCTCTGTGTAGAGCAGGTTGTTTGGGACCTGAGTCTCAGCCATGGTTCCTCCGCATGAAAGAGATCGTGGTCAGCGCTGGTTGGGGTCGGCGGGTCACAATACCCGGCCGAGAACGGCGCCGTCAAGGCGCTTCAGCATCGCTCGCCACGCCCCGGGGTTTGCCCGGCGAGCCGTAGCCGCACTGCGGAACCTTGCTGCAGCGGCTACCTGGGCCTAGCTTGGCGACGAATGGTGCGCGGAGTCGTACACGCGTCACCGCAGATGGTGCCCCAGGCGTGAACCCCAAATGAAAGGAGGTGGTCCAGTGTCCGTAGAACTATCTGGCCAACCGGCACGGGCAAGCGACTGCCTCGAGGTGGAGTAGGCTCGCTACCGGCCTCTGTCCGGGACTAGTGGACCCGGCGACGCCCTGAGGCGTCGCGCCGGTTGAGCCAGAACCCGGCCGGCCGTCGGTCAGTTGATCGACGGCCGGCTCTATTTCGAGCCTTCGCCGCCTCGGCGACGATCGGCGGGCGCGGGCAGCCCCAGCTCGGCTGCCGCCCCTTCTTCCCTCAGCCGGTAGACGCGATAGGTGGGGTAGGCGAACTCGACGTTCGGCTCTTCAGCGAAGCTGTCGAGGATCCGGCCGGAGATATGGTCAACCGACGAGCGACGGCGCCGCACGGGGGTCAGGTAGCGCAGTGTGAGCAGGACGCCGGAATCGGCTATCTCCGTGTAGACGATCGGCGCCGTCGAGCCCAGCCGGAAGGCGTATCGGCGTTCCAGGTTCTCGAAGCTGGCCTTCAGGTCCGGCACGATCTTCTCGTAACCCTCGTCGGCGATCGCTTGGATCATCTCACGGGCGCGCTTCCAGTCGCTCTCGAACGTGACCAGCACCTGAATCTCCTGCCAGACCAGGGGATTCACGGATGCCGAGGCGAGGACCTTGCCCATCAGGAACAGGCTGTTAGGAACGGTCACGATGCGGCCGGTGGATTGTAGCCCGTGCACCAGCGGCTCGCCCACCTCGAGCAGCGTGGTCTTCAGAAGTCCGATGTCGATCACGTCGCCTTCGATGCCTTCCACCTCGACGCGACTACCGATTTCCACACCGCGCCGTGAGCTGATGTAGATCCACCCGGCAAGGCTGCGAACCACGTCGGCGAGCGCGATGGTGACCGCGGCGGCGATGAGGCCGAGCACCGTACCGATATCGGCCAGCGCCAGACGTTCGGCGAACAGCGTCACTGCCGCGATCGCGATCGCGATCCAGAAGGCATACGTGACGATCTTGCGGAGCTGGTGCCGCCGGTTGACCTCCTCGATGTGCGCATCGATGCCCCGGCGCAGCACCCGTGATAGGGCGAAGAGGGCGGCACCGACGAGGAAGAGGATCAGCAGTTGCTCCAGGACGCCGCCGCTGGTGAGGGCGCTCCACACGCGGTCCAGCGCCTGCGGCAACTGGGCGGCCTGCTCTTGCGCACGCTGGACCGGTGTCTGTATAGCCAAGACGCTCATGACGGACGCAATATGGGCTGTGCCGATGGCGGTGCGCCACTGGCCACGTCTGTGCGATGGGGCGAACTACCCCGGTGAGGGCATCCTGCGGTGAGTGACCGACCAGCGAGCGAAGAGGCGGCGGTGTCTGCGGCTAGCCCGGCGCCTGCGGACGGCGACCGGTTCGGCCTGCTGGCCGGTTTCGCGGCCATCTACTTGATCTGGGGGTCGACCTACCTCGCTATCCGCTTCGCTGTCGAAACGCTTCCGCCCTTCCTGATGACCGGCGTGCGCTTCCTGATGGCGGGGACGCTGATGTACGGTTGGGCGCGTCTCCGGGGCCTGGGCCGCCCGTCTCGGTCGCACTGGGCCGCCGCGGCGCTGGTCGGGACGCTGATGCTGCTGTTCGGCGTCGGCGGCGTCTCCTGGGCCGAGCAGTGGGTACCCTCCGGCGCGGCAGCGCTGATCGTGGCCGTCGGGCCGCTCTGGATGGTGATGATCGATTGGCTCTTCTTTGGAGGCGTGCGCCCGGGCGCCAGGGTGGTCGCGGGTATCCTGCTCGGCTTCGCAGGCGTGGTCTTGCTGGTGGGGCCCGAGGAGCTGGCAGGTGCGGGCCGCATCGACCTGGTGGGCACGGGCGTCATATTGCTGGGAACGCTGACCTGGTCGTTCGGCTCCCTCTACTCCCGTGGGCCGAGTCTGCCGAGCTCTCCCATCCTGGCTACCGGGATGGAGATGCTGATGGGCGCCTTCGTCCTTCTGGCCGTAGGTACGGCCGCCGGCGAGTGGGCCGCTCTCGACGTAGCCGCCGTCTCACTCCGCTCGCTCCTGTCCGTAGGCTATCTGGCCGTCTTCGGGTCGATCATCGCGCTGAGCGCCTACCTCTGGCTGCTCAAGGTGACGACGCCGGCCCGGACGCTGGCGGCTACGGCCGTGATCACTTCCGGCGTCCTGGTCATCATCACGCGCCGCGAGGTTCGGCGCGCACCCGCCGCCGAGTTCGAGCACGCCTAGCTGGGCCGCCGCACCATCAGCTGCCGGGGAGGGTCTCGTCGTCTCGCACGCGCGGCGCGATGGCGAAGCCCGTGAACCCATAGACGATAGCGAAGAGGAAGCCGGTGTAGTTGAGCACCGCCCAGGGCAGGTAGCTGAGCGTCGGCACATCCAGTGTCGTGGCCATGAAGACACCGGCCGCCGACCAGGGGATGAGCGGCACGACGACGGTGCCGCTGTCCTCCAGGGTGCGCGAGAGGTTCTTCGCCGCTAGTTCGCGCTGCCGATAGGCGGGCGCGAACAGCTCGCCGGGGAGTAGGATCGTCAGGTAGCTGGAGCCGGTGATCAGTGCCGTGAAGATGGTCGAACTCACGGTCGCCGCCACGAGCTGTCCGGTGGTGCGTGTGGCGCGTAGCAGTTGGGTTAGGGCGACGTCCAGCAGGCCGGCGCGCCTCGCGATCCCGGCGAATGAGAAGGCGGCGAAGACGATAAGCGTCACCTCCATCATCGGTCCCATGCCGCCACGCGACAGCAGGTTGTCCACCGCCGGGTCGCCGGTGTCGGCGACGTAGCCGGTCACCGCCGCCTCGACCACCTGGCTCACCGGCGAACCCTGGACGATGACCGCGAGGGCACCCGCCAGCGCCGAGGCCAAGAGGATTCCCGGTACGGTGGGCCGCTGGCGTACGGCGAAGTAGAGAACGACCGGGAGCGGGAGCAGCACCCAGGGGCTCATCACGAAGGCGCCCTGCAGCGTGTCGAGGATCGCCGCCACGCGCTGCTCCGAGGTAGTACCCCGACCGCTCAGCCCAACGACCAGGTACACTCCCAGCCCGAGGACCCAGGCGGGCATCGTAGTCCACAGCATGTGACGGATGTGGTCGAACAGGTTCGACTGGGCAGCGACCGGTGCCAGGTTCGTGGTGTCAGAGAAGGGTGAGAGCTTGTCGCCGAAGTACGCCCCGGCCACGATAGCGCCGGCCGCCGCTCCTAAGGGAACACCCAGCCCGGCGGCTATCCCCATAAACGCGATCCCTATGGTTCCGACGGTGCCCCAGGAGGTGCCGGTGAACAGCGACACGAACGAGCAGAGCACGCAGGCCGTGACGAGGAAGAAGCGCGGCGAGATCGCGTGCAGGCCCAGCTGAACGAGAAGCGGGATCGTGCCGGCGGCGAGCCAGGTGCCGATGAGCGCGCCCACGCTCACCAGGATCAGCACGGCGGGCAACGCCTTGGCGATCCCCTCGATAATCCCGGCCTGAAGCTCCGCCCAGCTGTATCCCAGGCGCGCGGCGACTAGCCCGGCCACGGCGGCCGCAGCGATGAGCAGAACCTCGATGCGCAGGCGGTAGACGCCGTAGCCCACACCAAGCAGAACGGCCATGAACACGAAGGGGAGGAACGCCTCCAGTATGGTCGGCGGTCGCCCTTTGCTCGGGCCTTGCTCCGACGCGTTCGCGCTCGTCATGCCGCAAATCCGACTGCCGCTGGTCAGCCGTGACGAATCCAGCGGACCAGCTCGGGCAGCGTCGGCCGCTTGCCGGTCATCAGCAGCCCGACCCGGTATATGCGTCCGCCGACCCAGGCGACGAACAGGATCGTCACGATCTGCAGCGAGAACACCAGTGGGACCTCCCATATCGCGACAGCGCCCAGCACGTAACGCACGATGAAGAGAATCGGCGTGAAGAACGGGATCCAGGAGAGTACCAGGCTGGCGTCGCTGCGTGGCGCCTCGAGCACAACCGGGATCACGAAGAGCGGCACGACCACCAACAGGGTCACGGGTATCTGCAGCTGGGAGGCCTCCTGCTCGGTGCTCGCGATGGCCCCGACCGATGCGTACATGCCCGAATAGAGGAAGTAGCCGGTGATAAAGAGGCCCATGAACAGCAACAGCGTGTCGAAGCCGATCGGGAGGTTCTTGAGGAAGTCGGCATCGGCGAAGGCCTGCGCGCTGCCCGCATACACCAGGAACATGCCGAGGATGCCGAGCCACACCGCGATCTGAGTCAGCCCGACGGCACCCACACCCAGCGTCTTGCCGAGCATGAGTTGCCACGGCCGTATGCTTGAGAGGATGATCTCGACCATCTTGCTCGTCTTCTCGGCAACGGCCGCCCTCAGCATCATCGCCCCGTAGAGCAATACCGCCATGTAGATCACGAGGCCCAGAATATGCGCGGTGATAACGGTCTGCCCCTCCTCACGTGCCACGCCCTCCTCCGTCACGCGGTAGGCTTCCACAGACACAGGTTCGGCAAGCCTCGCGGCTGTGGCCGGGTCGAGCCCGAGGGCCCTGGCCTGGAGCTGCCTGACGGCAGAGGTGACGGCCGGTCTCAAGGTCGATCGCACGAGCGTCTGACCGATGTCGCGTCCCCAGTACTCGACGCCGCCGCTCTCCAAGACGTCTGCGGGTATGTAGAGATAGCCGGCGAGCCCTTCGTCGAGGATCTGCTGGCGGAGTGCCCGCTGGACGTCTTCGGTGTCGCCGCGCGGAGCCGGCCGGAAGCGCAGTCGCCCCTCCTTGAAGGCGGCGGTCTTCAACAGCTCGGGGGTGACCTCACCCGTTTCGTCCACGACGCTGATCGCGACGGCGCGCTCGGCCTGGCGGACGGCGAGCAGAATCGGGATCGTCATCGCGGCGACCAGGAAAACGGGCGCCAGTAGCGTGGTGATGATGAACCACTTGCTTCGGACCCTGGCGAGGTACTCGCGTCGGATAACGGCGAGGAGCTTATTCACGGGCCCGGGCTCGCGTGACGAAGATCTCGTGAAGCGACGGCTCGCTCACCTCGAAGCGGTGCACCACGCTGCCTGAGCGCATCGCAGCCTCCAGAAGGCGCTGGGGCTCGACGCCGTCTTGCAGCGAGACCGCCTTGTGGGTGCCTCGATCCTCCACGGCCCGCACCAGCGACGCGTCCTTGAGGAAACCGTCCTCCCCTTCGACGGCTATCAGAACCTGCCGCTGACCTTCCAGCCAAGCTTGCCGCCTGACCTCGGCCAGTGTTCCGTCGAGCACCTTGCGCGCGTCCTTGATCATCACGACCCGCTCGCAGAGGCGTTCCGCCTGGTCCATGTTATGGGTCGAGAAGAGGACGGTCGCGCCACGACGCTTCTGCTCCAGCACGATCTCCTTCAGCGTATCCACGTTGAGGGGATCGAGTCCCGCGAAGGGCTCGTCGAGGATGAGCAACTCGGGCTCGTGCAGCACTGTGCTGATGAACTGCACTTTCTGCTGCATGCCGCGCGATAGCTCATCGACCTTCTTGTCAGCCCAGTCGGCCAGCTCCAGCCGTTCGAGCCAGTCCCTGGCACGCCCTCTGGCCACGCGCCGCGCTGTTCCTTTGAGCTCCCCAAGGAAGACAAGAAGCTCCAGCACCTTCATCTTCGTGTAGAGCCCACGTTCCTCGGGGAGGTAGCCGATACGGTCGCGCGTCTCAGGAGTCAGCGGCCCACCGAGCACCTCGACACGACCACGATCGGCACCGATTATGTCGAGGATGATGCGGATCGTGGTCGTCTTGCCCGCTCCGTTCGGCCCGAGCAGCCCGCAGATGGTCTCTCGTGGCAGCCGCATATCCAGACCCTCGACGGCGACCTTTGTGCCGTACGTCTTGCAGATGTTCTCGAGCTGGATAGCTAGGTCGTTGTCCATGCGCCAGCGATGCTACTGTCAGCACCTCGGGCTTGGCAAGTGATGGCGCGGGGAAGTTCTCTGAGATAGGTTAGCAGGGCGATGTCGGAGACGGTTCTGCTAGTCGAGCTGCTGGTGGTCGCCCTCGCAGTTGCGATCGTGGTGAAGTACTACGTGCACCTGCCCTACACGATCGCCCTCGTGCTCGCCGGCGTCGGCGTGGGCCTCTTGCCCGAAGTGCCGGCGTTTCCGGTGGCCCCCGAGCTGTGGCTGCTGGTCTTCTTGCCGCCGCTGCTCTTCGAGGGGGCGGTCAACATGGACCTGGAGCTGCTGAAGCGGTACGCGACCCCGGTCGGCTTGCTCGCCTTGGTGGGCACGCTCGTGTCGGTGGCCCTGCTCGCCGCCGCCTTCCACCTCTTGCTTCGTCTGCCCGTTCCCCTGGCCACGCTGCTCGGCGTCATGCTGAGTCCCACCGATCCCGTGTCGGTGCTGGCGCTGTTCAAGGAGCACGGTGTGCCGCGAGGGCTGCAGACGATGGTCGAGGGCGAGTCGATCTTCAACGATGGCGTCGCGGTCGTGCTCTTCCTGATCGTGCTCGAGTCGCTGTCGGGGGAACCGGCCACGGTCACCCAGGGCGCGATCGAGTTCGTGAAAGTCGCGGCTGGGGGTGCCCTGGTAGGTGGAGTTCTGGGCTATCTCACGCACCGCTTGTACTCGCTCATCGATGACCACCTGATCGAGGTCGGGCTCTCACTCGTCCTGGCCTTTGGCTCGTACCTGGCCGCCGAGCGTCTCGAGGTGTCTGGAGTCATCGCGGTCGTGGTCGCTGGTCTGATCATCGGCAACTACGGTCGCATCTTCTCGATGAGCCCGAGCACGCGGCTGAGCCTCGCGCACTTCTGGGAGGTGGCGGCGTTCCTGATCAACGGCCTGCTGTTCCTGCTCATCGGGCTGACCGTCGAGCGCGGCGGCCTGCTCAGCTATGCCGGCGCCATCGGGCTCGTGTTCGTGGCCATGCTCGTTACGCGCGGCCTGGTCGTCTACGGTATCCTGGGAGCCTACCGGGCAACCGCCCGGCGGCCCCTCGCGGCTGGCTGGTCCCACGTCGTCAACTGGAGCGGCCTGCGCGGGAGTATCCCGGTGGCGCTTGCCCTCGGCTTGCCAACCGGGGTGCCGCAGGTCGATCGACTCAGGGCGATCACGTTGGGTGCGGTGGTCCTGTCGCTGGTCGTGCAGGGGCTGACGATCAAGCCGCTGTTGTGGCGCCTCGGCCTGGCGCGTCGTCCGGCGGAGCAGGAGGAGTTCGAGCGGGCGCAGGGCCGGCTGATCTCTGCGCGCGCCGCCCTCAGCGAACTGGAGGTGCTGCATCGGCGCGGCGAGGTCTCCGACAAGCTGTATGGTAAGCTGCACCGTTATTTCGAGACGTTGCGCAGCGAGAAAACGACGGCTCTGGCCAGCATGACCGAGGACCACGGTGCCGTGCGTCGGCGGCAGCTGGGGCGAGTGAGCGCGCGGCTGTTCGCTGCCGAGCGCGCGGCGCTGGACGAGTCGTTGCGGCGTGGCTTGCTGAGCGAGCAGGTCTGGCGCGAGCTCAAGCAGGACGTGGATGCCCGATTGGTGGAAGGCGAGGAGGCGGGCTGGGAGCGAGTCTGGCACGAGGAGAAGGTCGAGATCGACGAGATCGAGCCGGCCGGTGGAGGGCCGGCCGAATGAGGGGAGCGTGGAGGAAAAACGATGGCGGAGAGGCGCAGAAGAAGGTTTCTGATCTGGCTGCTACCGCGGCTGCTGATCTTCGTGGCCGGCGTGGCGGTCGGCTACTACGCGCGGGACCGTGAAGCGGGCCAACTGCGCGAGGCGTACGAGCAGACGCGGGCTGAGCTGGAGGAGATCAAGCAGGCCGGAGAGGAGATGGTCGAACGGGGCCGGCGGGCGGGTGAGAACCTGCGTGCCGGTGCCGAGGCCGCTGCCGATAGCACGCGAGCGGCGGTGGAAGAGATCACCGGCGAACCGAGGCGCAACTAGGGCTCCGCTCCTAGGTGAGTAGCACCAGCGCGGCCAGTCCGGCGCAGACCAGAAAGACCAGCCAGGAGAGGAAGCGGTGGCCGCCGGGGCGGGAGTATCCCAGCGTGACGGCGTCGGGCACAGCGCTGCGGACCGGCGTGATCTCGTACGCACGCACGATCTCTTCGGCGGTGACCGGCCGACGCGCGAAGGTGAACTCGTACTTACCGATCTGAACGGTGTCCCCGACTTGGAGCCTGTACGGCTCGCTGATCTTGCGGCCGTTGACCCGCGTAGACGTGCGACCCAGGTCGCGCAGCAGGTAGTGGCCGCGACTGAAGGTGATCTCGGCGTGTAGCCGCGAGACGGATCGGTCGGGGATGATGAGGTCGCAGCGCTTCTCGCGACCGATCCTGAAGCCGCCCTGATCGATAATGTAGCTCTGATTGTTGTCGAGCCGGCGCAGCACGGCCACCACGCGGCGTTCCGGCTCGGGCGGCGTCACGCGCCTGAGCAGATCCGGCTCCACCTCCATAGCCGTGGCCTCGATCCCCGGCCGGTTGTGGGCCACCGCTGCCGGGATCGCACGCCCATTGGGCTGCTCCATCTGGACTGTGGCCGCCCCGCCGTCATCGATGAACACCAACGTGGAGCCGTTCAGGGCCAACCGGTCCCCGTGGAACAGCGGCACGGGTTCGCGGTCGAGCGGGCGGCCGTTGAGCGCGACTTGCCCGTCAGCAGCGGTCGTCCAGGCGAACGAGCCCACGCTCTCGACCGAGATCGTCAGCTGGTGGTCCGGACGCAACTCCGGCAGCTGTATGCTCGCTGAGCCGCCGGCTCCCAGCACGTTGTCCCCTTCCCGCAGCCGGTAGAGTCGCTGCTGATATTCGATGAACGGCACGGCTCTTACCTCTCTTGGCAAAGGCTCGGCGAGGGAGGTCTGGCGGGGTGGATGAGGCTTCTTCGTGTCCTCACCTGTTAGACGCGCCCGCAGGCGGCCGCGTTAAGTCGTACCCTGCAAGGGCAGGGCCGGGAACCTCGACTGGCTAACTCCCTGGGGTTAAGCGCATTGCGGCGTACGCGCGTCCTTGGCGCAGCCGCGAGCTCTCGCGTATTGCAATGCAGTTTGCAATGGTCAAGACCGCAGCGGCGGGCCAGCATTGACCGCCTCAGCCGGCGCACGCATCTTGAGAGTGGACCTCCCCCAGCTGTATTCCGCGGCGCTTCCTTTCTTGCTCCAGATGCCGGGCGAAAGCTAGGATACAGACGGCTGGGAGCGCCCCCCACTGCGTGGTCCGAGGTGCCGTGGACGCGCTCGGTTGCCGGTATCGGAAGAGGATCGGCGCCCTCGCCGCCTTTATGGCGGCTGAGGTGCCGTTGCCTGCAACGTGATGACGGGGCTTATGCTGCGAAGCAGGCTAGGCTTAACGCTTATCGAGCTGATCGTGGTCATGCTGATGATAGCGGTCGTGGTCACGATCTCGTTGCCCCGCGCCCTCAGGCCGAGTCCGGCAAGCCAGGTGGACACCGCCGCGCGCGCGTTGACCCGCGATCTGGAGCAGCTGCGGATGCGGGCCATCGCAGCGAAGCGCCACGTGCGTGTGCGCTTCGATCAGTCTCACGGGTTCTATACGGCGTTCATGGATGTCACGCCTGCGCGGCTGGCATCCTTCTCGGAGACATCCGAGGAGGTGCGCGCGAGCGCCTTGCTGACGCGAGGTTCGAGCGAGGGTCTGCCGGGCGTCCGCCTTGCACGGGGCGTAGTGTTCGGAGTCGGGGACGTCAGTACGGGTCCGCAGGGTGCAGCGGCCTCTGATGCGGTCGGCCTGGAAGGCGACCAGGTGGAGTTCGATTCTCGTGGCCTCGTGACGCCGCCGGGCTCCGGCGGCGTGGTCTACGTGACGCACGAGGATGATCCGACCGCCGTGGCGGCGGTGACGATCTCGGGCGCCAGCGCCTTCCGCACCTGGCGCTATCGCGGAGGCAGGTGGGTCAGGTGAGAGTGCTGCGGCTCTTGGATCCGCAAGACGGTTTTGGCATCGTCTCCGTGCTGGTTGCCATAGTCCTTCTGGCGATCGGCGTGGTGGCGTTATCCAGTTCCAGCGCTTTTCTTGTCTCGTTGCGGACCGATGCCTCGGCGCGCGCCACCGCCGCGTCGATCGCCACGTCGTACATGGAGGAGGTGAAGCGACGCCCGCCGCGCGAGTTGGCTTCAGAAGAGCCCGTCGCCGTCAGCGAGACGGGTGCTGTCGACGAAGAAGGGGTGTTCGTGCGGGCCCTCACCGTCGCGGCTGAGCCGGGCGTAGCGGACGCCGTCCGGGCGACGGTCAGCGTGCGCTACCCTGCGGGGTTCGGGCGGACGCGGACGGTCGAGCTGGTGACGATCATTTACCAAGGACCCTAGTAATGGGATTCCGTGCTGTCCGTTGTCGCCGAGTCGAGCGTCTTGCGCTCTCCGGTTTCACGATGGTGGAGCTAATGATAGCGCTGACGCTGGGGGTGATCGTGCTGGGCGCGGCGGTCGCCTACGTGATCAGAGAGACGCGGACGCTGACGGGCAGCGAGATCCGCGACAGCCTGACCCGAAACGGCCGCTACGTCGGCGTTTCCCTGCGGCACGATCTGCAGAGGGCAGGGGTCGCCATCGAGAGTACCACCTCGTTCGGCACCGTCGACGTCTGGCCTGGATCACGCGGTGACACACTCGTTGTCCTTTATGTGCCCTACGTCCCCAGCCTGGCGCCGGCACACGCCATCGTGCCGCCGCCTGGCACTGACAATCCTCTGCCGCCGGGCGGCACCTGCGGGGACCACTGCATCGAGGTGCGCAGGGACCCCAACGTTCCGCTCGAGTTCCAGGTCAACGATCTGGCACGCCTTCAGGTGGCGGGGACAAGGCGCCTGATCCTGATCGAGGAGATCCGTGAGACGAGTGATACGTCGGTGGCGTTGGAGTTTACGGCCGCCGACTCGATCCTCCGGCGGCCGGCTGGACTGACCGCTGGCCTGCGGCTGGACCGCTATAGCACCTACGTGCAGAAGCTCGTTCCCATCATCTACTACTTGGACGAGGAAGAGCAACTGATTCGCGCTCACCGGCTGGACCGAGACGGTTCGCCGGCCGGCGATGTTCTGGCCTACGACGTGGAGGGTTTCGACGTCAGGCTGGTTTTTGCCGACGGTGATGAGCTGGAACGGGCCGATCCGGTCGACGAGGACAACTCCAACGACTACGACGACATCGTGGCCGTAAGGGTGCTCGTGACCGTGAAGGCCGATCGGGTCGATCCGCGGGTGAACCAGGGTCGGTTGCTGAAGCGGAGCTACGATTGGACGATATCGCCCCGCAACCTGCGGTATGAGAAGCAGCGCCTGTAGCGGGCAGCACCTGCTTCGATGACCGCGGCGTGACTTTGGTGCTCACGATGTGCGTGGGCGGGAGGCGAAGAAAGCATGGGATCACTTTTGACTCGTGACTGGACCGAGCGAGTGAGTGGTGGGACTGGCGCCGATCGGCGCGGGCTCGCACTCGTTGTCACGCTGCTCGTCCTCGCCGTGGTGGGAGTGTTGGTGACCGCTGCGGTCAGAGCGGCTATGAGCTCGGCTCGTACAGCAGGTCTCGAGTACCACGAGGCCCGGGCGTTTTACGCGGCTGAGGCGGGCGTTGAGGTTGCCTTGGCGCAGCTGAAGATCGCCTTGCAGGACGGCCTGCTCGAGGATCAGGAGCTTGCCGACGTCAGGCCGCCGGCCCTGGAGGGCTTCAGCTACGACAGCTTCTCAGTGAAGAAGCTGGGAACGCCTGTGGTGGAGCCGATCACCGACGGCCCCTTCGCCGGGCTCTACGGGCTCACAGAGAACGTGGAGATCCATTCGCAGGCCGAAGACCGCACCGGTACAGTCTCGGGCGTGGTCCTGGAGGCCAAGGCTCAAGCGATCCCGATCTTCCAATTCGGCGTCTTCTTCGAGGAGGACCTGGAGGGGACGAACGGGCCACCGATGGAGTTCCTGGGCCGGGTCCACTCGAACGGGAGCATCTACCTGAGCTCGAGGAACGCCTGGTACCGCGACATGGTGACCACTCCGAACAGCGTCTTCCACGATCGCAAGGACCACCACCTCGTGTACGACGGCGTCTACATCAACGACGCCGAGGCCACCGAAGTCCCGCTCGATTTCGACAGCCGCGCGATTCCGGGCGCGGAAGAGTTCAAGGCGGAGAGCTGCGCGAAATTCGATTGCCGGCTGCAGACCGACGCCTTCGAGGTCGACTCTCTGAGACTGCCGCTGCCGCAGGGTGTGCCGGCGTACGATCTGATTAGGCCGCGGGCGGAGACGGATGGTCATGCCCAGCGGGAGGTCAAGTTCGCGTGGAACGCCGACACCTATGTGACCGTCGACCTCACGGACATACGAACCAAGGGGACCGTGTGCAGCGGGGGAGGGACGCTGCCCGACGAGTCGGAGGGCGAGATCACGATCTCGGCGCTGGGTGCGGTCTACCCCGGAGCCGGGTGGGTGACGTTCCGGGCGAGCCATCCGGCCCTGAGTTGCGATGAGTTCGATAGCCGGGCGAACCTCCAGGCCGTCGCGGACGGATGGAACTACGGCGGTGGGATGGGGACCTGCACCTTCCAGGTCTACATCGGTAGCGGTGCCGAGAAGCTGGAGATCGAGATCGAGATCCAGGGAGCGGACTACGCTCAGTTGGAGGCCGACATCAAGGGCAAGGCCAAGTGGACGCTCGAGGAGGGGCCAGGCGGCGACGAGACACCGTGGCCCAGCATCCGGGTCGTGCGATCCGAGGGCAGGGAGGTACCGGGCGCAACCGCCGTGTGCAACATCTTTCAATGGAAGTGGTCAGCCTTCTACGATGGGCGGGAGGAGGAGCTGAAGGACGTACTCGAGATCGACATCGGCGAGCTCAGTACCTGGGTCGGGGGCACCACGTCGCGCCTGACCGAGATCATCTACGTCGAGTTCGTGACCCCGCCGAACGTCCTCGGCTATTCCCAGGAGGTGCTGGACCTGATCCCGGACGCGACGTTGGATCCGGCGATTCGGGTCACACACAGCGCCAGGCTGGCGAACCGGCTGACGGTGGCCGCGGAGTGGCCGCTCTACGTCCTGGGCAACTACAACAGCGTCGATAAGCAGCCGGCCGCGCTCGCTGGCGACGGCATCACGATCCTCTCCACCCACTGGTCTGATGGGGGTAATCGTCCACCGGATGACGAAGTTTTCGAGGGCTGCGAGGGCCTGGTCTCCTATCAGAACCCGTGCCCCCGATACGAGGATTGGGCGGACGGCTGGCGCTATGATCGCGCGGAGGAGACGACCGTGAACGCCGCGATCCTCGCCGGGCACTGGCCGACGCCCTGCGACCACGAGCAGCCGGGCTGCCCCGGTGGCTACGATGACTTCTACGGCGGCGGCCTGGAGAACTTCCCGCGTTTCTTGGAGGAGTGGCGCTACGCAAGCGGCGATAGGGTGATCCTCCACTACCTGGGCGCCCTGGTCAGTCCCTTTACCAGCCGGAAGACGACGGGGACCTGGAACGGCACCTACTACGTGCCACCACAACGTGACTGGTCGTTCGATACCGATTTCCGCGACCCGGCGCTCCTGCCCCCGGGTACGCCGAACGTGGGGAACGTGATCCGCACGGCGATGAGAGAGGCTTTCTAGCTGGACGAGTTGGCCGTGAGTACTTAGGGGCCACCAGGATCCGGTGGCCCCTCATTCTTGTTTTTCCAGCCAGATTCTTGGTCCTGCGAGCGGCTAGTGCCGATAGATGAGCCCCAGCGCCAGCTCGACATGGTCGTCGTCGTTGGTCGCGAGGGTCAACGCTCCGCTGAAGTCCAGGGCCCGTGTGAGCTCGATCTGTGCACCCAGCTCCACGCCGAACTCGAGCTCGGTGTCGCTGTCGCCGACGTCTGGATCGATGCGCTCGACGGTCAGGTGAGGCAGCCCGTAAAGGATGACCGCCCGCTCGCCCGTGCCCACGTCCGCGCCGATAGAGACGCCGAAGGGCACGGCGATGAGGTTTCCCCCATCCCCGAACGTGAACTGCAGGCCGCCGGCCAGCGCGAAGCGCAGCTCGGACTCGGTCTCCCAGGGTAGCCCATAGCGAAGGTCGCCGCCGACGTGAAAGGCACCGTCTGCGGCGTCGGAATAGCCGGCGCGTATCCCGAAGTCGAACCCCTGCCCGATCCCGCGGCGGTAGACGCCGAACAGGTCGATCTCCTCCTCTATGGTGACGTAGCCCCGGAACTCCATGCCGCGGCGAACCAGCGGTACAGGTCCGGTCAACAGCGGTGTGACCCCAGCCTGCGCGAAGGCGGTGAGGGGCGTGAGCGCCAGCGCGACAAGGATACACCCCAGGCGAAGACCTCTCATCGTGCGACCTCCTGTTCTTGGTCGTTGGCGTGCGCTGCCGGCACCCATCACGCCGCCGGGGCGGAGCGCACGCGTCGTGCTGCTTCCACCATATTGCGCAGTGCCGGCACGCATTCAGCGTAGTCGCGGGTCTTCAATCCACAGTCGGGCGTCACCCAGACCTGCGATGCCTCTAGCACTCTCAGTGATGCACGCAGCTGTTCTTCCATCTCGCTGACCGATGGAATGCGGGGCGAATGGATGTCGTAGACCCCCGGGCCGATCTCGTTCCGATAGTCGAACTCCGTGAACACCTCCAGCAACTCGGCACCCGAGCGGGCGTTCTCGATGAGCAGGACATCCGCGTCCATCGCCGCGATGGCCTGAATGATGTCATTGAACTCGCTGTAGCACATGTGAGTGTGGATCTGCGTCGCATCAGTCACACCGCCAGTGGCAAGCCGGAAGGCATCGACCGCCCAGTCCAGGTAGTCCTGCCAGTCGGCGCGGCGCAGCGGTAGACCCTCGCGGAGCGCAGGCTCATCGACTTGGACTACCTTCGCTCCGGCCGCCTCCAGATCGAGCACCTCGTCGCGGACCGCCAGCGCCAGCTGACGGCAGGTCTCGCTGCGCAGTTGATCATCCCTCACGAACGACCACTGCAACATCGTCACCGGTCCTGTGAGCATCCCCTTGACGGGCTTGTCCGTCAGTGACTGGGCATAGCGGAACCAGCGCACCGTCGTGGGCTGCGGCCGCTGGAGGTCGCCGTAGAGGATGGGCGGACGTACATAGCGCGACCCGTACGACTGCACCCAGCCGTGCTGTGTAAAGGCGTAACCTTCGAGCTGCTGAGCGAAGTACTCTACCATGTCGGTCCGCTCGAACTCGCCGTGGACCAGCACGTCGAGCCCGATGTCCTCCTGCAGCTCTATGACCTTGCGGACCTCCCCCTCAATGAACTTTTCGTATTCCTGCCGGGGAATCTCGCGCTTGCGATAGCGACCCCGTATCTGCCGCACCTCTGCGGTCTGTGGATATGAGCCGACCGAGGTCGTGGGCAGGAGCGCTGGCAGCGCCAAGGACGCACGCTGCGCCGCACGCCGGCCCTCGAACCGGCTCTGACGCTGGCCGGCCCGCTCCTCGAGCCCGGCCAGCCGCTGCCTTACCTGGGGGTCGCGGGTGCGTCGCGAGCTGCGCCGCGACTCGAGGGCCCTGGCGTTCTTCGTCAGCTCCTCCTCGATCGCACTACGGCCCTCGTTGAGCGCCTGATTCAATGTCACCACCTCGGCGAGCTTCTGGTCCGCGAAGGCGAGCCAGGACCGCAGCTCGGGGTCCAGCTGTGTCTCGTGGCGCACATCGATGGGCACGTGCAGCAGCGAACAGGACGGCGCCACCATCAGGCGCTCGGCACTTCCCGTGAGCTCCGCGAGCGCCTCGAGCTGCGTCAGAGCCGAGTCGAGATCGGTGATCCAGATGTTGCGGCCGTCCACTACGCCAGCGGCGAGCCACTTGTCCCGGGGCACGCCGTGGCGCCGCATGAGCTGCAGGTTCTCGGGTCCGCGCACCAGATCGAGCCCCAGCGCGTCCACAGGCAGGTCGCGCAGAGCCGGGTAGGCTTCGCCGACGTCGCCGAAATACGTCTGCAGGATGAGCCGCGCATCGCCCTTCGTCTCCGCCAGGGCACCGTAAGCACGCTCGAGCGCCGCCAGCTCCTCGCGGCGCGTGTCGCGCACCAGGAACGGCTCGTCCAGCTGGATCCACTCCGCCCCGGAGCCGGCCAGGCGCGCGATCACCTGGCCGTAGACCTCCGTCAGCGGATCGAGTAGCTCGGCCAGCGGGCGGAACTCGGGCTCCCGGGTCTTGCCCAGCAGGATGAGGCTGACGGGGCCTAGCAGCACCGGCTTGGCGTTGACGTCGGCCTCACGTGCCTCCGCCAGCTCGTCGAACACCTTGGAGCTGGACAGCGAGAACGACTGGCCGGCGGCGAACTCGGGGACGATGTAGTGGTAGTTCGTGTCGAACCACTTGGTCATCTCCATGGCAGCGACATCGAGCCCCTCTCGTTGTACGCCGCGCGCCATAGCGAAGTAGGTCTCGAGGTCCACGCTGCCGCCCTGCCAGCCATAGCGGGCGGGCACCGCGCCCACCAGCGCCATGGCGTCGAGCACGTGGTCGTAGAGGGAGAAGTCGTTGCAAGGGACGAGATCGATGCCGATGCGGCGCTGGACCTCCCAGGCCTGGCGGCGTAGCTGCGTGCCGGCGCGCAACAGCTCCGGGGCCGTCAGCTCGGCTTTCCAATACGACTCTGTCGCCCGCTTCAGCCCCCTGTCGGGTCCGATCCGCGGATACCCCAAGTTGCTGGCTAGCGCCATCGCTTCCTCATGGCTCGAGGTCTCGGTCTCTGCCTAGCTTGGACTATCGTTTATCAGCCGAATTGCCCCGAGGCAAGAGGCTGGAGCGCCAAAGGCAGGCCGGTGCGTTCGTGCGGAGGGCCGGGGTTGCCGGTCTCATGTGCCACGACTAACCTGCTGCGACCGCAAACCGGGCAGGAGGAGTTCCGGCGGATGAACCGCTCGCCCCCGTTGGTTGAGATTCACTTCGCGCTCTGGGGCGTCCTCAGCGTCCCCTTCGGCTTCGCGGCCATGTTCTTCATGGTTCCGGGGCTGCGGTTCGAGCTGGGTCTGCCGCTACTGGCGATCGCCGCGCTGCTCGTCGCCTACGTCCTCAAGCTGACCCAGGGCGAGCGCGTGGCCTGGCTGCTCGGGCTCGTCGGCCACGGGGCGCTGCTCTTGGGTGCGGTCTACTACCTCCCGCGTTGGCACTTCCTCCTCGGCGTGCCCCTCGCGCTCGCGAACCTGTACTCGCTGATCGTGCTGCTGGTCTATCGGAGGCTGTGGGCCGAGCCAGCGGGGCCGGCGGCGCGGCGAGCCCGCGCCTAGCAGGCTGCTGAAGAAATGCCCGTTCCGTCTTCCCGGGAGCCCCGGCGCCGACCAAGGAGCGAGTCCCCTTTTCAGCAGCCTGGCTAGTACGGCCCCTTCCGCGGCGTGCCGACGATGAGGCTCTCGCGCAGCGGCAGCAGCGGGAACGTGGAGGCGTAGACCGCGTAGCAGAGCCCGAAGACCCCGAGGTACCCCAGCGTCACCAGCAGCTCGATCCAGCCGAGCGCTACGCCACCCTCACTCCAGATCGACGGGACCACCATGCTGAACCGTTCGAGCCAGAAGCCCACCAGGATCAGGCCGGCGACCGACGCCAGATAGGTTGGCACCATCTTCACCTTCTGCCAGAGGAGCAGCAGGAAGGGAAGGATGAACACGCAGGCGAAGAAGACCACGGAGACGGCCAGCCAGGGCGCCTGCGAGCGCTGCTCGATGAACAGCGTCTCACGCGGCAGGTTACCGTACCAGATCGGCAGATACTGCGAGAACCAGAGGTAAGCCCAGAAGATAGAGAACGCGAAGATCAGCTTGCCCAGGTCGTGCCACTGGTTGGCGGCGAAGAGTTCGAGGCCCAGGTACCTGCGCAACAGCGCGGCCACGAGCGCCATCCCGGCTAGCGCCGAGAGCCAGGCGCCCACGAACAAGTAGGCCGGGAACAGCACCGACAGCCAACCCGGCGTCAGCGACATGACCAGATCCACGGCCATCCCGCTGAGGACGATCACGAAGCCCAGCGCCAGCGCCGGCGCGAGCCGCGACAGGATCCGCCGCGAGCGTGCTGCCTCAGTCTCCTCGCCCTTGAAGCCACGTCCCATCCAGTCCACCAGCTGGCGCCGCCAGCCGCGCGTTCGACCGGCGACCGCGGGCATGTCGGGTCGCAGCGAGTAGTACATGAAGACGAAACAGGCCGCGTAGAGGAGCAGGAGGAAGAACGCCCCACGCGCGAACAGCCAGCCGACGCTGAACCAGGCGGCCGGTAGTGGGTGCCCGTCAGGGTTTACCGGGCTCTCGATCCAGGGGAAGATTCGCGCGCGGCCCAGGAACAGGATCAGGAAGAGCAGGTAGGAGGCCGGGAGGAACGCACCGAACCCCTGGGCGATCCGGTGCATCGGCTTACCCCAGTGCCCTTTGGTGATCTGCATGGCGGCGCCGAAGATCACGCCGGCGGTGGCGAGCCCGGAGAAGAAGAGAAAGTTCACCAGGTAGACCTGCCAGGCGCGCTGCGGCGCGGCGATCAGACCGGCGACGAAGCCGACGAGCCCGAGCCCTGCCATGATGCCGAGCGTGGCCAGCAACCTGCCCGGCAGGTGTCCCGGGATGCGGTCGATGATCTCGCTGTCGCTGACCTGACCGGCCTGTGATTCGCTCGCTTCGACCATGCTTCGCTGCTTGCTCCCGTCGGGCCGTGTCGCCTAGTCCTCCGACGGCGCGGTCCGCTGCAGTTGCCGCACGTAGTTGACGATTTGCCAGCGCTCGTCCTGCGGCATCCGCCGGTAGTTGGGCATGAGGCCTCGGCCGGCCGAGATCATGCCGAAGATGTAACCGTCCGTATAGTCCCGCGCTCGCTGCGTGGTGAGGCGGTTGATCAGACCGCGCGGGAACGGTCCCTCGACGCTGCCGCCGCCCCGTCCCTCCGGGCCGTGACAGACTATGCAATAGATCTCGTAGCTCGACTTGCCGATCGTCAGCGACGCCTCGCTAGCCGGGATCGGGTTACGCACGTCAACGTAGTCGTCCGGCAGCGCGCCCAGCGGGATGTCGGCACCGACGGCCAGCGTCCCCTCAGGCGGCATGCGTGCCGGCTCCTCGAAAGGCTCGACGGCGATCTGGTCCCGCATGTTGCTGAACCAGACCACCTTGTCCAGGGCGTCTTCGATCTCGCTGCCACGACAGCCGCCCAGCCCGGCGAGCAGGGCCAGGCCGGTCAGCGCGGCGAGCCGTCGGGACACGGTTCGTCTATCTCTCAACACGCACCTCGCCGGCTCCGCAGCTACGGAGCACTTCAAGGACCCGTCCCGCGCGGGCCGGGTCGCAGATGATACGGACCGCGAACCGGTCCTCGCTGAAGCTGGGATCGTGGGCCGGATGCAGTTTCCAGGTCGGCATGCGGCTGTGTATGAGCATCCCGATGAGCGCGGCGATGCCGGCGAAGAGGATCGTCATCTCGAAGCCGATCACCACGTACGCGGGTATCGAGGCGAGCGGCTTCCCGCCGACGACCAGCGGGTAGTAGTACGAGGACCAGATCGTCAGCGCGAAGCCGCAAACGAGTCCCGTGATACCACCGAGCAGGGCGTAGCGACGCACCGGGCTGGCAGGCTTACCCAGCGCCTCCTCGAGCTCGGTCTCCATAATCGGCCCGATGACCGTCACGTCTTCGCAGCCCTCCTCGCGTAGCGAACGGACGGCGCCGACCAGGGTGTGGATATCATCGTACGTCGCGGTTACGGCCTGGCGCGTTTCCATCTCACGCCTCTTCCTTCTTGTCACCGGGGCTCCATACGCCCTCGGCGATCGATTCCTTGACCTCGGTGATCGAGATCGCGGGCAGCGTCTTCGCGAACAGCATGAACCAGAGCAGGAACCAGGCGAAGCTGCCGACCGTGATCGAGAGCTCCACCCAGGTCGGCTTGTAGAGACCCCAGGCGCCCGGCACGTATTCGTGGGCCAGCGACGTGACGATGATCACGAACCGCTCGTACCACATCCCGACGTTCACGAAGATCGAGATCACGAACACCGCCTTGATGTTGCGCCGGATCCGCCGCGAGAAGCAGAGCAACGGGATCAGCACGTTGCAGGTGACCATGATGAAGAACGGGCCGCTGTAGGCGCCCACCGCCCGCCAGCGGAAACTCTCCCACTCGATCGGATCGCCCGAGTACCAGGCCATGAAGTACTCGGCGACGTACGCGTACCCCACGATCAGCGAAGTCAACAGCAACAGCTTCGCCATGTTGTCGTAGTGGTACTCGGTGATGTAGTCCTCGAGGCCTAGTGCCCAGCGGAAAGGAACGGAGAGCGTGATGACCATGGCGATCCCCGAGAAGATCGCGCCGGCGACGAAATAGGGCGCGAAGATCGTCGAGTGCCAGCCCGGCGTGATCGCCATGGCGAAGTCCCACGACACCACGCTGTGCACCGAGAGTACCAGCGGCGTGGCGATGGCCGCCATGTACAGGTAGGCGCGGCGGTAGTTCTTCCACTGGCTGTCGGTGCCCTGCCAGCCGAGCGACAGCGCGCCATAAATTGTCTCCTTGATCCGCGCCACGCGGCCTCTCAGGCCCTTCATCCGATCGCGCACCGACGCCAGATCGGGGATCAGCCCCGAGTACCAGAAGAGCAGGCTGATCGTGAAGTAGGTGCTGATCGCGAAGAAGTCCCAGATCAACGGCGAGCGGAAATTCGGCCAGAGCATCCGCTGGTTCGGGTACGGTGCCAGGAAGTAGAAGTACCAGACCCGCCCCAGGTGGATCAGCGGAAACAGACCGGCGGTCATCACCGCGAAGATGGTCATCGCCTCGGCGGCCCGGTTGATCGTCGTCCGCCAGCCGGAGCGCAGCAGGTAGAGGATCGCTGAGATCAGCGTTCCCGAGTGGGCGATGCCGACCCAGAACACGAAGTTCGTGATGTAGACGCCCCACATCACCGGGTGGGTGATGCCGGCCGTCCCCATCCCCGTCTTGATCTGGTAGACCCAGGCGAAGCCTGCCCAGCCCAGCACGGCGAGCAGGACGAGGATGAGGATCCGGTACCGCCAGTCGGGCTCCCAGAGCGCGCCGATGATGTCGCGGTTGACCTTTGCGAACGGGGATTCCACCGGCGGCGCGACCGTCGCCATCTAGATCTCCTCCGTCACGCGAGCCACCTCTTTCAAATAGGTGACTGCCGGTCGCGTGTTCAGCTCGCCCAGCACGTGATAGGCCCGGCCACTCCGCGCCAGCCGTGAGACCCGGCTGTGCGGGTCGCGCAGGTTGCCGAACACGATCGCCTCGGCCGGGCAGGTCTGCGCGCAGGCCGGCGTGACTTCGCCGTCGGCGACATCGCGGCCCTCGGCGTTCGCATCGTTGCGGGCCTTCATGATGCGCTGCACGCAGAACGTGCACTTCTCCATCACGCCCTTCTCGCGCACCGTGACATCCGGGTTCAGCTGTAGGTTCAGCGGGAACGGGTACTCGTAGTCGAACCACTCGAAGCGGCGCGCCTTGTAGGGGCAGTTGTTCGAGCAGTAGCGGGTCCCCACGCAGCGGTTGTAGACCTGGACGTTCAGGCCCTCGGGGTTGTGATAGGTGGCATAGACCGGGCAGACCGGCTCGCAGGGCGCGTTGCCGCAGTGCTGGCACATCATCGGGATGTGCACCACGTGGAGGCCCTCCCACTCCCCGTGCTCGGCCTGGGCGCCGCCCTGGCTGCCCTCTGTGACAACATGCTCGTAGTAGCGCTCGACGCGGAGCCAGGCCATCTCGCGGCCCTGGGCGCACCTCTCCTCACCGACCACCGGGACGTTGTTTTCCGCGTAGCAGGCGGCCACGCAGGCTGAGCAGCCGATGCAGCTCGAGAGGTCGATGGCCATGCCCCAGCGGTACGGGCTCTTGGGATCGGCGTCCTCAACGGCCTCGACCCGTACCTCGGGATGGCGCTCGATCTCTTCCCGCGCGTGGCGCTCCGCCTCGATCGCTGCTGTGAGGCCCATGACCTCGGCGATCTCGCGGCCACGATCCTCGTCCGAGCCCTGCACCTCGACCAGGCGAACGCGCTGTCCCGTCTTCGCGAGAGCGACCCGCGTCGAGAGCCAGGCGAAGCTGCCCGAAGACTCATCGGCGGCGGCGGGCAAGAGCGCGAGCGGGTTCACGCCGCGGTCGCGAGCCCAGCGGCCGTAGTGGGCGTGGCACTGGCCCATGGGGATGGCCACGCTGTCCGCGCGTATGCCCTGGTAGACGTAGGCCGGAGCCTCCAGCCGGCCTTGAGGACTGCTCACCGCCAGCACATCACCCGTCCGGACATCGAGCTGCTGCGCGACCTCGGGATGGATCTCGATCCAGCAGCTCCAGACGAGCTTGGTGACCGGATCGGGTAGCTCCTGGAGCCAGGACCGATTGGCGCCGCGTCCGTCGTAGAGGGTCGGGGATGGGTAGGCGATCAAGGCGAAGCGGGCCGCCGCGTCGCCCTCCAGCGCCGGCTCGTCGAACTCGACGCCCGCCACCGCGCGGTTGAGCGTGACCGGCTGCGTCCCCACGTCGCGCCACACGCCACCGCGGGAGACGGCTGCGTGCCAGAAGTCATCGAAGTTCTCACGCGACGCGAACTCACGCTGAAGGGGACGCCAAGCATCGCGCAGGTAGCTGCGGTAGTCGGGCCATAGGAATTGGGCTCCCATGTTGCCGCCGATGCGCGCCGCCAGCGAGAACGACACCTCGCCTGTGTGCTTGCCGTCGAAGAGCGGGTTGCTGGTCGGCTGCATCAACGTGTGCACACCGACCTCGGGCACATGGTCACCCCAGCTCTCCAGCGGCGTGTGATCCGGAAGGATCAGATCGGCGCGAGCTGCCGTCTCGTCCATGTAGCTGGCGAAGCTCACCAGCAGACCGACGTCCTCCAGTGCGGCGGCGAAGCCGAGGCTGGGGGGCAACGTGTGCACGGGATCGCTGCCGTGCACCAGCAACATGTCCACAGCGCCCGAGCGCATCGCCTCGATGACGTCCGCCCAGCGGGCCAGGTCCGCGGACCGGCGCCTTACGACATTGGGCCCGAACCGCACCGTGCGACCGACGTTACCGGCTGCGTAGTTGAGCAGGTTGACGGCGACGTGCGTGGCGGTCGCGTTGCGGTCCGTCATCTCGACGCCGGGAGGTAGCGCCAGGCTGGCGGGTGCGTCGGCGAACTCGCGGGCGAGTCGCTGGATCCGCTCCGCCTCGACCCCGGTCGCCTCGGCCACGCGCTCCGGCGTGAACGGCTCGACCAGCGGTCGGAGCACCGCCGCCCGGCCCCCGGCGCGTCCCTCGGCGACCAGCACGCGGGTCAGCGCCAGGGCGAGCAGCATGGCGCTCGCCGGGCGTGCCGGCACCCACTCGTCGGCGTTGGAGCCGGTGAGCGAGAGACGCGGGCTCATGTGGACGAAGCGACCCTTGCGCCCGTCCCGGAAGCTCTGCGATCGGGCGAACAGCCGCGTGTACTGGACCGGCGAGATCCAGGTCTCGAGGAAGCCGGCGCCGAACGAGAGCGGTTCTGTGACCCGACGGCGTCCATCCAGTCGTCGAACAGAGCGTCCAGGGAGCTGACGGCCCCGTCGCTGATGAGGTAGAGCCGCTCCGCCTGGCCGGTCTGGCGCAGGCCGCGGATCCGGGCCGCCAGCAGCGCCTCGGCCTCTTCCCAGGTCGTGGGCTCGAGCTCTCCCGTCCCCGCGACGCGGCGCAGCGGCCCGCTGATGCGGTCGGGGTCGTAGAGACCCTGAAGCGCCGCCTGGCCGCGGGCACAGAGCCGCCCCGCGTTCACCGGATGGTCAGGGTTTCCCTCCACCTTGATCGGCCGACCCTCGCGCACCTTGACGAGCACGCCGCAGCCGGCGGGACACTCGCGACAGACGCTGGCGTACCAGTTGGGGTTGCCGGGGATGACCTCCTCCGGCTGCACCAGGTAGGGGATCAGCTTCTTCGCCGGTTCCTGAGCGCAGCCCACCAGGCCGGTGCTCGCACCGGTCAACCCGAGGATCTTCAGGAAATCGCGACGCTTGATCCCAGACACCCAGTGAAGCTCCCCTACCGGACTAGTAGTGGCAGGCCACGCAGTCGATCGGGCCGTTCAAGACCCCGTACTTCGAGTCGATCGCTCGCGGGTACAGCCCGTGCGATTCGCGCCCGGCGGCGCCGAACTCGGCGGCCAGGCGCTCCGCCTTCGCCAGCTTCGCTTCGTCCTCCTGCGGCTTCTTATGGCACTCCAGGCACCAGCCCATCGTCAGCGGCGACCAACGCCAGAGCACATCATGCTCCTCGACCTTGCCGTGGCATTCCTGGCACTCCACCTCGGCCCGCACATGCCGCCCGTGATTGAACTGGACGAAGTCGGCCAGCTTGTAGATGCGCTCCCAGGGGATCGGCTCACCGCGCTCCTGATAGCCACGCAGCTTCGCGATCTCCGAGCTGGCGGCCTTCACCACCCGGTGGCAACCCAGGCAGAGCTCTACCGGCGGCACAAGCGCCCACGTCGATAAGTCGCTGTTCGAATGGCAGTACAGACAGTCGATCTCGTAGACACCGGCGTGGCGGCGGTGGCTGAAGAAGATCGGCTGGAACGGTCCCCTCCCCCAGCCGATGAGTGTATCCGGGTCGAGGGAGAACTGAGCGCTCTGAACGGCCGCCGCGACCGCGGGCACCGTGGTGCCCGTCCGCGGGCTTTGGGCTTGAAAGATGATCGTGATCAGCGCCAGACCGGCGAGTCCTGACAGGCCAAGCGTGAACGCTCTCCGACGGATGCGCATCGTCCTCCCGGCCCTGGCGGTGAGAATGCCCAGTGAGGTCGCGGCTGAGACTAAGGATCAGGGTAGGTGGGCGTCAAGTGTTTTTCGCCGCAGGAAACCTACCTTCCGCCAGGTCTTAGCTCGTCCAGAGCCCGCTCGAGAGCCTGCACCGCGATCCAGGTCTGGGCCGCGAGGTGGCGACGCCCCCAGGCGCCGTACTTGTGCTGGGTCTCCAGGAGTCGCGGGATCAACCTCTGGCGCATTCGCTGGGCGAGTGGGTGGTTCACCTCCAGCAGCGTCTCCAGCACGAAGAAGAACTCGACGTTGGGCCAGACCCCATCTCTGTCCTGTGCTGTCGCCAGCGTCTCGAGACCGGCTTTCAACTCGCTCGTGTGCCCGCCCTGGACCCAGGCCAACGCCTGCAGCGCACCGACCAGAACCGGCGGCGTGAACGTCCCTCCGTACTCGAGATAAAGCGGAAGACCCCTGAGGCCGGATATCGAGGCGTTCGCCCGAGGATCGAGAGGGTTGGCTCGCAGGGCAGAGCGCAGTCCCCGCACCGAGGCCAAGAGCCGCGCGCTGATGTCCGACGTCACAGCCTGCCCGTTGCTCAGGGTGATCTCCTGCGGCTCGTCGGATGGGCCGGGGCTGAAGAAGCCGCTGATAAAGTGCTCGCAGGTCCGTTGCTCGTGGCGTGCCGGCGTGCAACCCGATCCATAGGCCCCCTCGGCGTCACGGCGCGCGTAGAGCCAGTCGAGGGCACGGGATACCGCGAGAGAGTCGGATCCCAACCCCAGGTCCAGCAGACGCCAGAGCGCTTCAGCGGACGCCGCCAGATCGCCATCGTTCCAGCTCCCGTCCGGCCCCTGCTTCGCCATCAGGTCGCCGCGCAGGTGCCGGGACAGCTCCGGGGCGCCCCGGGTTGCGTCGCGCCGCGCCAGATAGCCGAAGTAATCGCGCCGCTCGCCCAGCCATTCCCGAGCAGCGTCGATCGCGTTCTGGATCCGCCTCGGCGTGGGCGGTTCGGCCGCCTCTGTGGGCCTGGCTCGCTTCGCTGCGGGCGTTCGCGCCTTCGCGGCGGCCGCCTTCCTGGACCGGGTCGGCTTGGTCTTCTTCGCCTTGGCTCTTGTGGCCGTCTTCCCCTTGGCTCTTGTAGCCTTCTTCACCTTCGCCTTGGCCGCTCTCTTCTTCACCGCCTTCCCTCGGGCGGCCGGCTTCCGCTTAGCCAACTGGGTTCCTCCTCCCGGTCGTCAAGACGTCTGGAACGCGGTAGATTATCACATCATCGCAGTCCGCGCGAGTGATCACGGCGGACTCACCCTAATCCCGGTAAGGTATGTTACGTACAGAGCTGGTTTCGACGGGCTTCTATGTGCCCGAACGTGTGATAACCAACCAAGATCTTACCCGCTGGATCGACACCAGCGACGAATGGATCCGCCAGCGCTCCGGGATCGTGGAGCGGCGCTGGGTCGAGGGCAGCGTGCCCGCCTCCGATCTGGCCAAGCTGGCGGCGGACCAGGCGCTGGAGCGGGCGGGACTTCAGGCGTCCGATCTGGACTGCATCGTCCTGGCGACGCTCAGTCCCGATGCCTATTTCCCGGGCGCAGGCGTGTTCCTGCAGCGGAAGCTGGGGATCACGGGCATCCCGTGTCTCGACGTGCGGAATCAGTGCACGGGGTTCCTCTACGGCCTATCGGTCGCGGATGCCTGGATCAAGACGGGCGCGTACAAGCGGGTGCTGCTGGTTGGGACCGAGGTGCAGTCCACGGGCCTGGAAATATCCACGGCCGGGCGTGACACGGCGGTCTTGTTCGGCGACGGCGCGGGGGCCGTGATCCTGGCGCCGACCGAGGACTCGGACCGCGGCGTGCTCTCCGTGCACCTGTATGCGGACGGGAACTACGCCGAGAAACTGTGGATGGAGGCGCCAGGCTCGCGCTTCAACCCGTGGCTGGACGCGCGACAGATCGAGCAGGGGCTCACACGGCCGCGCATGGAGGGCCGTGAGGTGTTCAAGCACGCATCGACCCGGATGCCGGAGGCGGTGCGGGAAGCGCTGAGCGCGAACGGCCTGGGTGTGGACGACGTCGATCTGGTGATCCCGCATCAGGCCAACCTGCGGATCACGCAGGCCGTGCAGAAAGCGCTGGGCCTTCCCGACGAGAAGATTGCCAGCAACATCCAGACGTATGGGAACACCACGGCGGCGAGCATCCCGATCGCGCTGCACGAAGCGGTGGAGGAGGGACGGATCAAGCGCGGCAGTCTGGTGTGTCTGACGGCGTTCGGTTCGGGGTTCACCTGGGGTAGCGCCCTGATCCGCTTGTGAGGCGGCTCGCGCGCTCGTCTGGGCATTGTTGCGGTTTAACCTGAGCGAGAGGTGTGACTATGAGCTTGGTGAATCGACTCGTGCTTCGTGTTGGGACGTTACTCGTAGTCTGGTCGGGCATCATGGCAGGCGCCTGCGAGGCCCAGGATCGGGCCGCGGCCGAAGCCGTGCCCACCCGCGTCATGGTCCGTGTGGTGTCGCGCGACGCGAAGGTCATCGGTAGCGGCGTCGGTGGTGCCCTGGTCCGGGTCGTGGATGCCGGGACCGGGGAGGTGCTGGCCGAGGGCACGCAGAGAGGAGGCACGGGCGACACGCAGCTCATCATGGCGACGGCGCATAGCCGCGGCATGTCGGTGTACGATACCGAGGGTACAGCCGGTTTCCTGGCCGAGCTACAGCTGACGCAGCCCACGGTCGTCAACATCGAGGCGCTCGGCCCGCTGGGGTACCCGCAGGCGACCCACTCGGCGATGAAGCAGATGCTGGTGGTGCCCGGCAAGCATATCGAGGGCGACGGGGTGATCCTCGAGCTCCACGGCTACATCGTCGAGATCCTGAGCCCCGAGCCGCTCACGCCGATCGAGGAATCGTCCCGCGTGACCGTGCGGGTCCGCATGATGTGCGGCTGCCCGATCACGCCGCGCGGCATGTGGAACGCCGACAACATGGAGTTCGTAGCGCGTCTCAAGGCGGACGGAGCGGTCGTCTCGAGCGCGCCGCTACGCTACGCTGGCGAGACGAGCATGTTCGCGGGGATCGTCTCCGTCCCGGAGGCTGCCCGAGATCACGACCTGACTCTGGAGGTGCTGGTCTCGGACCCAAGCAAACAGAACTTCGGTCGGCACGAGATACCTTTGGGAGGTTAGAGCAGGCGCTGGAGATCAGCGTCGCTGCCCGTGCAGATCATCGCTTGACCTCCGGGAACGCGCTAGGTTTACTGCGCGTTTGCAGCTTACAGTGGACGACTCCGGTGCCGTGGCCGAGTGGCTAGGCGGAGGCCTGCAAAGCCTCTTACGGAGGTTCGATTCCTCCCGGCACCTCTATCTCGGCTCAGAGCTGCGTCGCCGGCGCGGGCGGTCCCTTGTCATCGCGGTACCCGGCAGGCAGATTTCATCTCCCGTTGCGGGCGTAGCTCAGCTGGTAGAGCGCGAGCTTCCCAAGCTCGAGGTCGCGGGTTCGAGACCCGTCGCCCGCTCTTCTAAGGGGCGGTAGCTCAGCAGGTTAGAGCGCTGCGCTCACATCGCAGAGGTCGGGGGTTCGAATCCCTCCCGCCCCATGCCGTTGGAGCCCGGCGGACGCGCCGGGCTCGTCATGCGGGCGTAGCTCAGTTGGCTAGAGCATCAGCCTTCCAAGCTGAGGGTCGCGGGTTCGAGTCCCGTCGCCCGCTTTCCGACATGCAGAGAGCCCTGTCGTCTGGCAGACGGCAGGGCTCGTGCTTCGATGGCGGGCCCGGATCGATCCGTAGATGACGTGTCGGCTCAGCTGTCGCCCGGGTCCGCGTGATGCCGGAGTTCTTCCAGCTGTTCACGCAAACGGTCTCGACCTGGAACGGCCGCGAACTCGTGCACCCATTTCTCCAGGTAATCCCAATCGAGGTCTCTGCCTTTGCGGCGGACCACGGTCGCGGCATCCTCGAGGTCTCTCGCTCGTCCGGCGAAGAGCTTGTGGATGATCAGATCCTCGGCCGATGCGAAGGGAACGGATGCTCCAGCCAGTTCGACGAACGTAGCGCGGCTGATGGCTTGCTGCTCGTAAGGTGTGGTCGAGAACACGAAGTCCACACGAATTCCGCTGGCTTTGTGATGGACGGGCAGCACGAACGTTTGGCGCACGAAACCTTCGACGTCCTCGGGAAGTGGCTCGAGCTGGAGCGCGACGCACAGATCAAGCACTTCCGGCAGCCGACTGGGATCTGTACCGAGCGTGATGTCGATGCCCTCCGTGAGACGCGGACTGCCGTGGAGCAATACTGCCTGGCCGCCGATGAGCATGAAGGGCAATCGACGCCCCTGCAGCTCCTGGGAGATCTTCGCGATGAATCCTGAGAAGTCAGGTGGACGGAGGGAGTCCATTGAGAGCACGAGCGATGGCCAGATCCGGCTCGAGATCCGCCAGCCAGTCGTCACGAGCGTCAACGCCCAACGCCCGGGCTTCGGCCCAAAGCGCGGCGAAACGCTGCAGGGCTAACTCATAGGTCATGCCCTCAAGCGTCTCCCGTTCGTAACGCCTCTCCAGGTCCTCGAGCAGCTGCGGTGATTCGATCATGCTGTAAATATACTCTATTCCTTGCGACCCGTCTTTCCGTACCGCTTGAGTTCTTCCCGCACAACGCGACGCAAGGTGCCCTCCAGTGACTCGGCTTTCGAGTTCACGTACTCACGCAGAGCCATGTTGATGAGAGTCTGGTAGCTTCCGCCGCCCGCTGCATGGGCCTGCTCGCGAAACCAGTCCAGAATATCGTCGTCCAGGCGAATCGTGATCCGCGTCTTTCCGGGAGGGGCCCTGAGCACCGGGCCCCGTACCCCGCGCCTGAAATCGTATTCCTTCTTCACATCTCTTCCTCACACCGCCGACGCTCTCACGGCCTCGGCTCTCATTTGACGCCCTGCTTCCTGAGGTTCGTGGCGGCCTTGTGAGGGTGCCGCTCTGACTTCGTGCCAAGTATATGTACACGTGTACGTACATGCAATCAAGGGCCAAACAGCTCCAGCACAGCTACCGCCTCGAAAGACTGGATACCTACACACGCCAGCCAAGGCGGCTCAGCTGCGCTCGAGGCGTACGCTCCATTCCTCACGCGCCTCGGACCTTTCGGGCAGGGGGAGCAGGTCCTTCTTGCCTGAGCGCAGCGGTGGCCCTAACCTGAATGTGGCCCATATCCCATCCACATACATCGCGTGAGATCGGTAGGTCGTGCCAGTCCACTGCTAGGACGGGAGGTAGACCATGCAGATTCAGGACATCATCGTCGACTCGGTGGGCGCCTTCTTGCGCGGGATAGGCGATTTCCTACCCAACATCCTCGCGGCGATCCTCATTCTGATCGTCGGGTGGATCATCGCCAGGCTGCTGAAGGCCGCGGTTGCGCGCGGGCTCAAGCTCGTCAAGTTCTCCACGCTGACCCAGCGAGCCGGGATCGATGAGTTTCTGGCCAAAGGTGAGGTCAAGGAGTCGGCGGGTGACCTGATCGCCGTGCTCGTCTACTGGCTGGTGATGCTGATCGTGCTGGTGACCGCGGTGAACGCCTTGGGGCTGGAGGTCGCGTCGCGGCTTCTGAACCAGATTCTACTCTACATCCCCAACATCATCGTCGCGGTCGTCGTCGTGGTGGTCGGCCTCTATGCCGCCAACTTCGTTGCCGCCCTCGTCAGGACGGCGGCCGCCAACGCCGGGATCACAGAGGCGGGGCTGATCGCCGCGCTGTCGCGCTATGCGCTCATCATCTTCACCTTCGCGATCGCGTTGAATCAGCTGAGGATCGGTCAGGAGATCGTGGCCAACGGCTTCCTGATCCTGCTGGGCGCGGCAGCACTCGGCGCAGCACTGGCCTTGGGTCTCGGGGGCCGCGATCTGGTCAGCAAGTTTCTGGGCGAGCGGTTCGGCAAGTAGTAGAGCCAGAGACAAGATTCGGCCCGCGCTCTCCAGGACCCGGCAACGCTGGAGGTCCCGGAGGGCGCGGGCTGGTGTGCTCTCACCGCCGTTGGCGCAAGGCATTATCGATGTCTCTTGCGCGATCACAGCGGTTTGCGCTTCTTTGGGCGGTTGCCCTCCCCGGCGCTGACGTGTTAGGGGCACCGATGTTTAGCAGACGGCTGTTCAGGACCTTCTTCGCCGCGGTCGGCTCGGTGATTGGCTGGTGGGTGGGCGCACCGTTGGGAGAGGTCGCCGCGTTCGCGCTGGCCATCCTTGGGGTCGCCATCGGCTTCTACGTCGCGAACCGCCTCCTGACGCAGCTACTCGGCTGACGCTGGCCGACGCCCGCCTGCTGGTAGCACTTGAGCACCGTTTTCGGGCGTTTCCACCCGCCCAGTTCACACAACACCTTGAGCGAGCCGTCCTTGTGATCCGTAGCCAGCTTGCGGCGCATGCTGTGCTACCGCATCCCGGGTTGGACGTCGATAGTGAGCAGTTTCTCGGCCCGTTTGAACATGCCATCGAGCATCCCACGGGAACATGGTTTCGAATCATCTTTGACGGCAGGGATCACCCAGCCTCTCCCGATGGCACCTGCGGGTGAGCAGAACCACTACCCCGCACAGGATCGCCGTCGAGGCTAAGCGGTTCTTCCCCCTACGGAACCGTGGCGGAATCCGAGGTTTTCACATTGCTCGCCGAATCATAAGAGTATCCATTAAGGATGAGATTGGTCACGGTGAACGTGAAGACATCTCCACTCGATGCCTTTTGCTTGGAAGAATCGACGGTCGCAACGCCGTTGCCGTCAGTGATTCCACTGCTGGCACCGATATCCGTCGAGTTCCAGGTCCAGTCGCCGACGACCTCGACTCCTGAGATGGGGACGCCGTACTGATCGAGCACCAACACCGTCGCGCTGGCGAGACGGTTTACCCCCAGTTGCACTATCGTCACGCTGATGTCGCCCACGTGTACGGAGAGCTGGGGAGGCTCGCTCGGCGTCGCGGAAGCTTCGTTCGAGAATTCCGACTCGTTGCCGCTCGTGTCCTTTGCCGTGACCACGTAGTAGTAGGTCGTTCCAGCGCTGAGTCCGGTATCGGTGTACTCGCTGCTGGTCAGTCCCTCTGCGATCAGGCCATGGCCACTGCCCGGTGTCGTCGAGCGGTAAACCGAAAAGCTCGCCCAGTCGGGGTCGGTCGTGTTGTC
>JBDHKG010000148.1:0-5417 GCA_039586495.1 Gemmatimonadota bacterium
TGCCGCTTATCCCGCGCGCGGGATAAACGCCACACCTTTGCCATCCACCGATTGACGCGTTGGTACCGCGCAGGGGTCGACATCTGGGAGTGGCGGTGCGATCCACCCCCACCGTGGCGGTCAAAATGTCCCCAAGGGCCAGGGGGTTGGGCAATGGGCGGGTCTGAAGAAGGTACCGGGCGTGCCTGATCAGGTTCGAGCTTGAGCAAGAGGAGGAGGCAGGGCACCTTCGGAGATTGCTAGATCGACCGGAGGTTCCCCAATGAGCCACAAAGGACTCCCTCCTCCCCCGCCAGCATGTCTGTGGCGGCCGTACTCGTCAAACCCAAATCGCAAGGGCGGCACGTTGATCGTCGAGGACGTCAACGACCTGGAGACGCACGAGCGTCGGAGGTGCGACCCCGACGGGTACCGGCCCGCCGCGTGTCCGAGGTGCGGGTACGACAAGCTGCACCTGCACGACTATCCGGAGCGCAAAGTGCTTGCGATCACGCTGGTGCGCTACCTGTGCCCGAAGTGCGAGGCGACCTGGCGCATGCTGCCGATGTTCGTGGCGCGGATGTTGTGGCGGAGCTGGCCTGTGGTGGAAGCGAAGACGCTCGGGTCGGGACCCGCGGCACCGACGGTGCCGAAGCGAACGGTACGTCGCTGGCGTGCGCGGTTGGCAGCAGCGGCGGAGTGGCTGGTGGGCGTACTGCGTGAGCGTGGGGATGGGGTGCTTGCAGCATTGGCTGCGGCGGTTGGCGACGCAGCGACGCGGCTGCAGCTGGTCGCAGCCTACGCGAAGGCCATGGGGGCACAGGACGGCCAGCGGCTGGCGCGGCTGGCCACTACCATTCACCTGCTTGCCCCGGGGGTGCGCCTCATGTAACCCGCCGCTGTCCGTCGGGCCTTCCTCGGTCTACGGCGATCCCACCGCAAGTGGCCGCCCAGTTGGGGTACCGAGGAAGAATGGACCGACGGACAAGACGGCAGAGCGCGCCGAAGCTGTTGCGGCTGGCGCCGACGCCCGGCGAGCGGGCACACATCTGCCAGGGCCTCGTGCCCGGCGGCGATCAAGACCGCATGGTGCTCATCGCCGTCATGCTCGACTACTCTCACGCGGTGTGGACGGAGTTTTGCGTCGCGGATGATGATGCGGCACTGCCCGAGGTGCTCGAGCATGCATGGGACTTCTTCGGCGGGTCGCCACGCACATGGCTGTTCGAGACGATGGCCCCGATCGAGCCGCGGGTGCTCGATCTGGCCCGACGCTGCAAAGCCATCGCGCGACTGGTTGCTTTGCATGACGGGGTGTGCTGGGGCGAGTGGGCTCTTCGATCGGTGCCCCCGTGGCTGCTGTTGCAGAGCCTGCTGCGCGACCTCGACGCGGCCAATCGAATACTGCACGGCGTCTGTCTCGAGATGCTGGAGCGCGACCATCCACAGATGCTGGACCGTCGCGTCCACGAGGTGCTTGACGAGGAGCGCATCTGCCTGCGGCCGGCAGGTGCGCCATGAGCGGGCCGGAGCGAGGCGATGAGCACCAGCGTTCCAAAGACGGTCTTACATCCACTGGCGACACTCGACACGACGCTCAGCCGAGCACGCTGCCCACAACCGGCGGCGACCGAGAGGATGAAGCGCAGCCTGCAACAGCACGGCCAGCTCATGCCGGTGGTCACGGTCAAGCGGGAGGGGAAGCTGGACCTGGTAGACGGATTCAAGCGCCGGACGGCGGCGAAGACGCTGGGCTGGAAGGAGCTGGTGTGCCGGGTGGTCCAGCTCGACGAGACGGGCCAGTGGGTGATGATGCTGCAGCTCAATCTCGCGACCCGCTCGATCACGGTCCTGGAGGAGGCGCTGGTGCTTCGCGAGCTCGTGGGCCGGGGCCTGACGCAGGTCGAGATCGGGACGCTGGTCGGGCGCCACAAGGCCTGGGTCTCGCGCCGCATCGGACTGGTGGAGCGGCTTCACCCGGAGCTGGTCGCGCAAATGAAGCAGGGCTTGCTGCACCCGGGAGTGGCGAGGTCGCTCTTGGGGTTGCCGCACGGCAACCAGCTCGATCTGGCGACGGCATCCATGCAGGCGGGCCTGGGGCCGCGGGACGTGGAGCGCCTGGTGAGTCTGTGGCGGCGGGCCACCGACCCGCAGGTGCGCAGCTATCTGCTGGGTCACCCGAAGCAGGCGCTGGCACAGGCCTACCCGAAGCCGAAGCCGGCAGCATACGACCCACGTCTGACACCCGCGAGTCAGACGCTGGCGCGGCTGCTCAGGCTCCTCGAGGAGGTGACGCCGAGGATGCTGCACCTGCTGCGACCACCGCCCCCACAGCAGGACCTGGAGATCCTGCGCTCGCGGATGGCGCTGACCCGGACCCTCGCGTACGAGCTGGCGACCGCGCTTGGCTCGTGCGCGAGCGACGACGGCGACGCCGCGAGCGACGACAGCGACGCAACAACCTGATCCGTCGCCGCAAGGCCGAGGGCCGCAGCATCAGGGCCATCGCGCGCGAGCTCGACTGTGACCCCAAGACCGTGCGGCGTGTGCTGAAGAAGAAGGCGCGCCCACCGCGACCGCCGCGCCCCTCGCTGCTCGACCACTTCCGGCCCCTGATCCGTGAGCTCGTGCTGCGCAAGGAGCTCACGGCCGTGCGCGTGCTGCGTGACATCCGCGCCGTCGGCTACCAGGGCGGCTACACCATCCTCAAGGACTACATCAGCACCTTCCGCCCCAAGGCCAAACGGCGGCCCCACCTGCGTTTCGAGACCGATCCTGGTGAGCAGGGCCAGGTGGACCTGTCGCCGTACACCGTGCTGCTCGGCGAGGTGCCGACCCCGGTGGTGTGCTTCTCGCTGGTCCTCGGCTTCAGCCGCTGGCAGTTCATCCGCTTCGTGCTCCACGCCGACGCCCACGCCGTGTGCCATGGCCATGTGCTCGCCTTCGAGGAGGCCGGCGGCGTGCCGCACGAGATCCTCTACGACCGGATGAAGCAGGTCGTGCTGGAGAGCTACCGCGACGAGGTCATCTTCCACCCGCTGTTCGAGGCGCTCGTTGGCCACTACGGCTTTCGCGCCGTGCCCCTGGCGCCCGGCTACAAGGAGGGCAAGGGCAAGGTGGAGGCGGGGTTTTGGTACCTCGAGCGCAGCCTGCTGCAGGGCCGCGAGTTTCACGACCTCGCCGACCTGAACGCGCAGGCCGCGCGCTGGCTGCGCGAGGTGGCACGGGTGCGCATCCACCGCACGACGCATCGGCGGCCTCTGGACCTCCTCGACGAGGAGCGGCCGCATCTCATCCCGTTGCCAGAGCAAGGCTTCGATGCCGCCGTACGCGAGCCGCACCTCGTAGGCGACGACTTCTGCGTCGCCTACCTGAACCACCGCTACTCGGTGCCGCCGCGCTACACAGGCCACCAGGCCTGGGTCCGCGTCCTCGAGGGAAGGCTCGAGATCGAGGTGGGCGGCGAGACGGTTGCCGAGCACCAAGTCCAGCCGGGCCGCTTCGGTCGTCACATCCTGCCGGAGCACGAGGCGGAGTTTCACCGGACCTCGACGAGCCGCCATGCCCTCAAGGCACAGTTTCTGCGCCTGGGCAGCGCGGCCGAGGGCTTCATCGAGGGCCTGTGCGAGGCCCACCGTGGCGCCGCCGGCTACCACATGAGCCGCATCCTGCAGATCTCCGGCCGGGTCGGCGTTGCACGTGTTGCCGAGGCGCTGCGTCACGCGGCCCGCTACGGCGCCTACAGCTATCAGGCGGTTGACCGCATCGTCGCTGCCAAGCCGCCGCCCGCTCCGCCACCGACGGCGAGTGCGACCGCGAGCGTACCCACGCCCGTCGCGGCCTACCTCAAGGGAGCGGGCTCGCACCAGCGTGATCTCAACGAGTACCAGCGCCTCGTCCAGAGCGTCGAGGCCAAACCACCCACCCCAACCACCGCCTTGGACGAGGAGGAAGACCAGCATGGCGACCGAGCAGAGAGACCGACTACTGGAGTACCTGCGCCGCCTGCACCTGCGCCACGCGGCACAAAACCTTGACCAGCACTTCGAGCAGGCAGCTGCCCTCAAGCTCCGCCCCGAGGCCTTTCTGCTGCGCGTCGTCGAAGCCGAGGTGCTGGCGCGCAAGGAAACCGCCATCAAAAAGCGCCTCGGAGAGGCCGACTTCCCGGAGATCCTCCGCCTCGAAGACTACAACTTCGCCAAACAGCCGACGCTCAGCCGCGAGCGCATCATGACCCTGGGTGAGCTCGGCTTCCTCGACCGCTGCCAGTGTGTCCTGTTTGTCGGTCCGTCCTCCGTCGGCAAGACCCATCTCGCCATCAGCCTCGGGGTGCGCGCCTGCCAGGCCAACTACCGCGTGCGCTTCATGCGCGCCTTCGCGCTCTTCGGCCGCCTCTACGCCTCGCTCGCCGACGACTCGTTTGAGGACGTCCTCGACGAGCTGTGCAAGCCGGACCTCTTGATCATCGACGAGCTGGGCAACAGCCCGCGCAAGCGCGAGCACGACTACACGGGCGTTTTCTTCGAGCTCGTCGCCCGGCGCTACCGCCACGGATCCATCATCATCGCCACCAACCTCGGCTTCGACCAGTGGCACCAGGCCCTCGGCGCCGCCAGCCAGGTGACCCCGTCTCTCGACCGGCTCCTCGACGGCGCCCACATCATCGCCTTTCCCAAGGACGCCCCGAGCTACCGAGCCCAGCGCAAAGAAGGCCCCGGCCGTCTCCCCCCACCGCGGCGGCGGCGACGATCCACCAAGCGCGGTAACTCCTCGGCGTCGTCCAGGTCCAAACGCTCACGAGCCTGAGACCGCCGTGCCGAGAAGCGCCGAACCTGACCCAGTCCCGGCCCCCGACGTGCTTGCAAGGACGCCGGAGCTGGCTGCTCTCGCCCTCCTCGAGCGCGCTCTCGAGGTCACCCGCCACGCGCTCATCGCGGCCAACCCCGAACTGCACGCCTGCCTCGACGAGTCACCCGGCGGCCTACCTTGGGATGCACAGGTCCACTGCGCCAGCGACCTGCTCGACCTTGCAGCCCGTATTCGTGCCGAGCTCCAAACCTACCGTCGCCTGCTCGCCGAGGCCGACGCGCTGTATGACGCCGACGACTTCCCTTTCTGACGGCTGTCCACCTACCCCACTCAGCTTGCCTGGTCGCCGGCGTGATCGTAGGCCCCCGGGAGAGCACCACGGGCAACTTCATCCGGGCGCTACGACGACCCTGCCCCGACGCGCCAGCCCCCTTGCGACGCATCGGGCAACAGGGTCTGTCTTGGTGCTGCACGGGGCATCAAGGACACGCCAGAACAGCCCGCCAACAACGCGATGTCACAGACCTGCAAGTGGGGGCACTTTACGCCGCCGTGGGGGGGGAGACATTCACCGCCGCTCGCAAGGCCCGCCTTGTGGTGCGTGACCACACAGAGCACAGTCGGATCCT
>JBDHKG010000050.1:0-21240 GCA_039586495.1 Gemmatimonadota bacterium
AGTGTCGGTCAGGGCTGTCAGAGTGGACGCGGAGGAGTCGGCCGGGGCGGCGCAGGACATGGAGAAGATGGACTTCGAACCCTTCCCCAAGCAGCGCGAAGCGATCGAGTCGCCGCTTGGCCCTGCCCTGGTGCTCGCCGGGCCGGGTGCCGGCAAGACATTCTGCCTGATCCAGCGGGTCGCGTACCTGATCGAGGCGAAAGAGCTGGCGCCGGAGCGGATTTGCGCCGTGACTTTCACCAACAAAGCGGCGGAGGAGGTGACGGCGCGCCTGCACAGGCTGTTGGGGGCAGGCGCCGACCGAATCACGCGCGGCACGCTCCATGCCCTGTGTCTCGGTATCCTCCGCGACCACCCGCAGGAGGCCGGGCTGCGGCGCGGCTTCGGGGTCGCCGACGAGGAGTACCAGCAGCTGCTGCTCCGGCGCCTGCGTGTGTTTCCGCAGTGTTCGAGAGCTACCTGTCACTGCTCCGCGAGAAGAACCTCGTCGACTTCGACGATATCATCGCGCTAACCGACGAGTTGTTCCGCAGGCATCCAGCGCTCGCCGACGAGGTCGCCGCACGCTGGGACTACCTCTTGGTGGACGAGTTCCAGGACCTGGACGCAG
This sequence comes from Gemmatimonadota bacterium, assembly GCA_039586495.1. Taxonomy (GTDB): domain Bacteria; phylum Gemmatimonadota; class Gemmatimonadetes; order Palauibacterales; family KS3-K002. Next base: position 611 of record JBDHKG010000050.1, read on the forward strand.
CCCAGTACTCGATTCTCAAGCGGCTGGCTCAGGGCCACCGCAACATCTTCGCAGTGGGCGACGACGAGCAGTCCATCTTCTCCTGGCGCGGCTCCGATCCCCGCATCCTCTGGCGCTTCCGCACCGATTTCGATCTGGAAGACCCGATCGTGCTCGATCGCAACTGGCGCTGTAGCCGCCAGATCTTCGAGGTCGCGCGCCGCCTGATGCGCGAGAACCCGGAACTCTTCCACAAGCAGATCGAGGCGGAGCGCGACTCGGAGTACGAGGTCGAGTGCTACGCCTTCCCCGACGAAGAAGCGGAGTCGGCCTGGATCCTGGAGAGCATCATCTCCGATCGTGAGGCGACCGGGCAGAGCTGGGGTGACTACGCCGTGCTCTACCGGCTGCATGCGCTGGGGCGTCACCTGGAGAACCGGCTGGTCGCGGCGGGCGTGCCCTGCCGACTCGTGCGCGGGCGATCCCTCCTCGACGACCCGGTGATCGCCTACGTCGTCGCCTCGCTGCGCATGGTCAGCGCGCCCGACGACCCGCTGGCCGTGGAGGCGTTCGCCGAGCGGATGCTGCCCCGGGCGCTGATGGCGGAGGTCCGTACCCTCGCATCTGCCCGGCGCGAGGATCTCTTGTCCGCTTTCCGCGCCTTCGCGCGCAACCACCCACGCAGCCACCCGGACACGCGTAAGGCGTGGCGGTTCATCTATCACGTCGAGAACCTGCGCGCGGTCTACCAGTCGAACGACACGCTGGCCGGGCTCATCGACGACCTGCTCTCCCAGCGCGTGAGGCCATACGAGAACCGCCTGGAGGAGCACTACGACGAGCTCGAGGATCCTGAAACGCACCCCGGTGCCCGAGAGCTGGCCGAGCGTCTCACCTCGACGCTGACGGCCGGAGGACGGGTCTACATCGAACCGCGCGGAGGCGTCGATATCGCTCTGCGCGGCATGCTCCTCGCTGTGGAGCTGCCGACGGGCGTCGACTATCTCGTCGGAGATACCTCACCACGTGCCCACGACCTGGTCCTGGCAACGCAGCCGCAAAGCGGGCGGCCGAACGCCACTACCCTATTCAAGGCACTACAGCTCATCCACAGCCGCGAGTTCGGAGACCTGCTCCGCGACTACGTGACCTTCGACCTCGAGACCACAGATCTGGATCCTACGACCTGCGAGATCGTCGAGTTGGGGGCCGCGAAGGTGCGAGACGGCGAGATCGTCGACACCTTCCGTTCCCTGGTGCGTGCCCAGGTTCCGATCTCCGCTCGGGCCAGCGAGATCCACGGCTACACGCAGGCCGACCTGCGCGACGCGCCCAGCCTGGAGGAGGTTTGGCCGCGCTTTCGCGCCTTCGCGGGCGATAGTGTGCTCGTCGCGCATAACGGGCTCCGGTTCGACGTGCCGGTGTTGCGGCGGCTCGTCGGGCGCTTCGCCGATGTGCACGACCTCGTCTTCTTCGATACCCTGCCCCTCGCCCGCTCCCTCTTCCGCGAGAGCGCCAGGCTCACCGATCTCGCTGAGCGCTTCAGGATACGGATGGGGCGCGCGCACCATGCACTGGACGACGCCGTGACCCTGGCCCACGTGTTCAGCCGGCTCAGCCAACAGAAGCGGCTGCGGGCGCGAAAAGCGGCACTGGTGAATCTGCTCGACCAGCTCGCCCTGGGGCTGGCGCTGGGAAGGAAGCGCGACCTCGGCGATGAGGACCGGTTACTCCTCGAGCTGGCCGCGCCGTACGCGCTGGGCCGGTACAGCGACTGCCTCGACTTCTACGCCGCCGAACGGGAGCGGGCGGGCCTGGACGTGCCGGAGCTCGAGGAAGTGATCGATCGGCTGGGCGGTCGGAAGATGATGGACCGGATCCGTGCGGAGCGTCGCCCCGCCGAGCGCTATCCCGCCGCCGTGGCGCGGCTCCAGTCGCTGATCGAGGCGAGTCAGGCGGACTCGCTGGAGGCGAGCGTGAGGCGCTTGCTGGAGCGTGTCGCGCTGTCCACGTCCGAGGGCGTGGAGGCGGACCCGCACCGCGTGAACCTCCTCACCCTCCACAGCACGAAGGGCCTGGAGTTCTCGCGCGTGTATGTCGTGGGCGTGGAGGACTTCCAGATCCCGGGCTATTACGCCGCCGTGGAGAACCGCCGGGCGGAGATCGAGGAGGCGCGCCGGTTGCTCTACGTGGGGATGACCCGGGCGAAGGATCGGCTCGTGCTCACCCGCACCGATCGGCGCCGCGGCCGCGATTCGGGCGGAAGCCTGTTCCTGAAGGAGCTCGGGCTCGACCCGCAGAGGGCGTGAGTTGCGCCGCCGGAACTCGGGCGTCAGGGCAGCGCGAAGACGCGAGGGCGCCAAAGCCTACTGGCCCCGGCACCGCCGGGGCCAGTAGACAGAACGGGGATGTGCCTGCGCCCGCCTCCACCGGAAGGGTCCGTTGTCCGCGGCAGGCTAGTCCCCGCCATCCGGTGGATTGATCACACGGTCCGGCACCGAGCCGACATGGGTGGCGATCGATCCTAGCGCCGCAGCACCCGCCTTCGCTTCCAACGTGAGCAGTAAGGTCCTGAACTCGCTGAATTCGATCCCTGCCTCGTCGGCTACCACCCGCAGGTTCGCCTCGAGGATGCCCGTGGGTGTGATCAGACCGGCGATCGCGTCCACATCGGCGTCCACCAGGCTGACACGGTCCGGCGGCGGCCCGGTGATGTCGGGAAGCCGGAACGCCGTACCGTCCTCCCGGACTAGCCAACCGACGTAGGAGTAGCCGATCGGCGGCCGCGAGAGCGACTCCAGGTTCACGCTCAACACGTCACCTCGGAAACCGCCCCTGCCACCGCCGTCGCCACCGTAGATCAGCGACAGCGCGGGTTCGTCGACGTCGAAGTTGCCGAAGCTCGTCGTCCCGGTGTTGTTGAACGAATCGTCGAAGAAGTTGTCCGGCGTTCCGTTCTGGTCGGTGAACTGGAACCAGAAAGGTCGCGCATCTGACGGCGCCGACCCACCGGGCGAGCTCGTGACCGTCAGGGCGAGGTGAGTGTGGAAGCCCACAGTATCGCCAGCCGCCAGACTGTTGTCGCTGATCATGATCTCGTGCCGGTAACCGTCTTCCTCATCGCCGCCCGCGAAGCTGTTCGTGCTGGCTACTGTCTCGACGACCGAATCCCTGGTAGCGATGATGTCACCGGTGATTGGGTCCCGCTCGGCGAGGATCTTTATCCGATTGTATGTCCCAACCGCAGGCACCATGCTGCCCGTCTCAGGGTTCACCAGCCAGGCCTCGTAGACCGCGGCCCCAGCCAGCGCTTCGAGCTGGTTGAAGATCACGGAGATGCTGTCCGGCCGACCGGCGCCACCCGGCGCCGCCACCAGCTCCGCGGTACTGAGCGGCAGGGGGAACGGCGCGAGCGCATTATTGATACTGGGGTTACCGCTGAGATCGATGTCGTTGCCGACCTGCCAGCGCATCGCGTGTGGGCCTGTGGGCACAGGGTCACCCGGTGTCCCCTCGCCTTCGACGAGCACCAGGTAGTTGTACGAGGGGATAGAGAGATCGATGCCATCGGCGCCCGTGTTGGGGCCGAAGGGAATCGAATCCTCGACACCGTCAGGCAGCGGGCTGTCGAAGTTGCGCCACCACGTGGCGTCCGCCGCAGTGGAATACGGCACGCAGTCGATCGTCGTATTCCCGTCTATGTCGGTGTCCACGAAGCCGAGCACGAACGGGTTGACATCGCGAGCGACCGGAACAGCGACGCTGAAGTTGCATTCGGCCGTCGGAGCGCCGCCCGGCGTGCCACCCAGCACCGTCAGGTCGTCCGGATCGGATACAGTCTCTCCCAGCGCCACCGCAGCGGCGTCCAGCTCGCCGTTTACCGTCAGGCCGTAGCGGACCATCATGACGGTGTAGCGCGTGTTGGGATTCAGGTTCGTGACCTGGCAGTAGAGATCCCAGAAGCCTTCCCCTAGCCCGGGGAAGGGCGGGCTGCCCAGGACACAGAAAGCCCCGATCGCCGCGTCGTCGTCTGCGAGAGCCGGTAGACGCGGATCGGTCGACCCGTTACGCGCCAGCCCGGCCAGGCCGTAGGCCGGATACCCGAATGCATTGTCGGCGTTGAAGAACCCCAGGGCACCTGTGGCGCGTCCGAACGCCTCGGTCACCGTGGTATCGAACTCCGCCAGGGTCAGCCGCTCAACGGCAAACGAGCCCGTGGGTGGGACGAACGAACTCGCCACCGAGAAATCGAAGCTCGGCAGGCTGGCCGGTTCGGTGATGTCGATCGCGTCTTCGGGGCAGCCGACAAGCACCAAACCTGTCCCCGCGACCAAACCGACGCGGCCTATCCATTGACGAACAGCATGTTGAGTCATAACCGAATCTCCCCTCGGCTACGCTGATCTTCCGCGCAATCGACTAGTAGCCGCGCTCACCACGGCCCAATCCGAGACGATTCGAGATCACGCGCCCGGTACCACGGTAATAGCCACCGTGAGCCCGAGGTTATGCACAGAGTCATCCAGATCGTCGGGATCCGGGTTGAGCTCCGGGAATCGCGTGTTCTGGAACTGGTCACGCACCGGGTACAGTCGGTTCGGGCTCCAGTCCGGGAAGAACGCATCGAATACCGCGATCTGGAAACCCGCACGGTCCGTTACGGCGAGGTCCAGCCCCACACCCAAGCGGAGCACGAAACCCGTACTTACGTCGCTACCGCTCGCCTGCTGAGGATCCAAGAACACCGTGTAGCCACCGGCACCTACCAGCAGGAAGGGCCCAAGTGAGCCGCCCATCTGCAGTTTCGCGTGAGCGCCATACTGCCAGATGTCCAGCGGCTGGCTGATGATCGTGAACGTCGTGGAGTCGACGAAGGACAACGCTGCCGGAGGGAACCTGCCGCCGTCGGTCTCGGTGAACGTGTACTCCGTCCACAGACCGACACCCAGCGATGGCGTCAGGTAGTACGTTGCTTCGCCGCTGATCGTCGCACCGCTCTTCACAGCGCTGCCGCCGGCAAAGCTATGCCAGCCTCCGCCGACAGCGACTTGGAAGTGGTGCACTCGCTCCTGCGCTTCCGCGCTCACGGCAACCACCATGAGCAAAGCCAACGTTGCCACTGTCGTACGATAAGCGTTCATCATCGGATTATCCCTCACGGCCCGAGCCGGCTACTGCTTGAATCCCTCGCCGACTACGATCCAAGTTGAATGCTCAGCGTCTGGACGTTGTCCAGAAGCCCCATATCGGTATAAGCGTAGTCAATGCCCAGGTAGCGACCGAGCACCGGGACTCGTATCCCGCCCCCGAACGACAGGCCATCGCTGAAGTCGCGAAAGTCCGCGCGATCCTCGTTGAAGAAGCGCTTCCCAGCCCGGCCAAAGACGATGTTTCTGAAGCCGTACTCGAATCCGACGGACGGCTCGAGCGCCGTGTCGATCGCATCGAAAAAGTCCGCCACCAGCCGAACATCATGATCGGCCGGGACAGTAGGGAACAACGCCTCCGGAGTACCGGCCACACTGAAGACCACGCTGAACCGCAGCAGCGTGGGAAGCGCGAGCTCATTGGTGTCGAAGCGAATCGGGATGTTGTCCTCGCTGGGAAACACGTCCTGCGCTGCCCCGATGATCTGCTCGATACCGCTTCCGGAGTAACTGGCTTCGCCACCGATGTTCTGAATGGCGGCGCCCAAGGTCACCCCAAGCAGACCCGTACGGAACAGCGCGCCCAGATCCAGGCCGACCCAACTCGCCTTGGCGTTATCGATCCCTTCGCTGACGAGCTTGAGTGCCCCGCCGATGTCCAGACGATCGGTGAGGCGCTGGCCCCAACCCAGGGAGCCGGCAAATGCGTTGTATTGGAACGTTCCACCGAACTGCGGATCCCCGCCCTCGGGGAACCGCGCCGACGTGCGCACGATGTCCCCGCTGTTCAAGGCGATGACGCTCACGCCCAGCGCCGAGGAGCTGCCGATGGGAAGCACCGCCCCGGCGAACTGGTGGGTGATGTCGGCGTCGGCAAAGATTTGAGAATAGGCCCAACCCACGCTGAAGGCCTCGACCTCGGCGATCGCGGCAACGTTCCACGCCATCGCTTCCACGCCCCCGATGAGACCCGTACCGGAACCGCCGAGGGCTTGCGCCCGGGCCCCGACCGGGATCTCAAGGAATGCGGCCCCGCGCGTCCCGACACGTGTCGCAGACTGATCCGGCTCCGGCTGGAGCCCGGTCCCGACGTTCTGCGCCCGGGCGCCGGTCGCGGCCATGAGAAGGGCCGCGCAGAGCAGAGATATCGTCTTCCTAGCCATCATTTAGCCTCCCATCACCGGATGACCACGAACTTGCCCACGTGTTTGACCTCGGCCCCGGTCGCCGGATTGCGCGCCTGGACGACGAAGACATACAGACCGGCGGCAAGGTTATTGCCCTCACGCGTACGCAGATCCCAGAACAGGTCACCGTTCCCCGCCAGGTCCGCAGACGTCCACGTCAACTGCTGCACGAACCGACCCGAGACCGTGAAGATCCGCATCGTCCCCTCAGGTGGCAGGTGCGTGAACATGAGCCTCGCATCGTTCAGCGACGGGCTCGCGACCTGATACTCCGAAAACATGATGTACGGGTTCGGGACTACCTTGATACTGTCCATCTGCGCCCTGATGTCGCGCTCGGCGGCCAGGACATCCTCGCCTGTCACGGCGGCCTGCAGATCGAAGACGAACTCGCTGTTCAACTGGAACGGCGCCAGGTAGTCGACGTTCAGCGTCTGGCCTGCGACGTTAGTCACCCAGTCTTGCGACGTGCCCCGCCCAATAACCGGGTTGCAGCTCGGTCGTGGATTGTTGCCACAGTTGAGGACCGCCGGTGCAAACGTCACGACGGTACGCTGCACTTTGATCGGCTCCCCGTTCCCGTCCAGCACCACGGCTGGCGTCTCGCCGACCACAGCGATGCTGTCGAGCTCGACCGTCTCGATGAAGTAGAGCCGGTCGCCGGGGATCCATGCGTCTTCCGCGACCGTTACGGACAGCGTGTCCCGCTGGGTCTCACCGGTCCTCAAGCTGCGAACGTTCCCGAGCAGGATCGTGTTGCTCGTCCGCCTCAGCATCGCCACATCCACATCGCGGTCAAACGTGCCGTTGCGGATTGTGAACGGGACGCGCAGCGGGACCAGGTCGTCTGCGGTGATTGTGAGACCTGTTGCATCCGATATCAGCTGCGCTGCGGCCTCGGTCGTCAGCCCGACCTGCCCGACCTCGCGTGCCTCGATCGACGCATCGAACGTCGCCTCGGTGACACTCGGGTCCTCCTCAACCAACCGGAACGGCGAGTTCGGCCCGAACGTGCGATCCACCCAGGTGACGGAGTACTGGCCAAATGCCGAGATCCCGCCCGCCTGGATGGGACCGCTGGTCTGATTGTCCCAGGCCAAGGTCGGTAGTACCTGAACAGGTATAGGATCGCCGCCCGGGCTCAGATAAGCCTGCTGGTCGTACTGCCCCGCCTCGCTGTTGTCCGCCTGCATGATGAAGCCGGGGAAGCCGGTGAATTCACCCAGTACGTTGGTGACCGCCTGTCGCCCGAAGAACTCCGGCGAGGTCGTGTTTTCGCCGTCCAGCACGACAGAGACGAGCAGAGGTTCCCCGCTGTCCTGACGCGCGAGCACGAAACCCACACCATCCACGAGTGTGTTGTCACCGGTCAGCTCGGCGCCCGTCAGGGTGACACCGTTCGGGTTCAGCGTTCGGTACACCGTCGAGTCCACCGCCGTCATCGCCGGCGGTGACACACCATCGGTCGCCAATACGAGATCGCGGACCGTGACCTCCCAAAGCGACGCGGTGGTGTCGGCCTCGACGATCACCGTGTCGCGCCGCGCGATCTCGAACTGGTTCGCGAAGCGCGCCTCGTAGCGGGCCTCGACAGCCGCCTCCCCAGCCGTGATCACATCGAACTGTACCGTGGAGCCAGCTGGATCCGCGCCGACGAAGCTCGCCGTCGCCGGCGTGGCGCCTGCTTGAATCGACGCCGGGACGTAGATGCTCACCACGTTAGACTCGGTGGTTGACCGTGAGAGCGGGTTGATGAGTGGCGGCGCAAGCACCAGGCTGTCCGGCGCCAGGATGTCGAAGAACCCGTCGCCGTCGGTGTCGAGCGAGTCGACGATTGCGAAGTTAGCACCCCGCGTCTCGCCGACGACCGCGTACAGGTAGGACTGACCCGCCTTGACCAGTTGATCGACGAACATATTGGGTGCGCTGCCGCTGGCATCGGCATCGAGGCTCGCGTAAGCTTGCCAGCCGAGCCCGCCGATTGCACCGCCCTGGATGTCGGTCGCCCGGTCAGCGTCACAATCGAGGTCGCCCCGCGAGTCAGTATCGGCGGTGGTGAACGTGGCGCCCCGGTCACATGACTTGAAGATCAGTATCCGCGCCAAGTTGTCGCCCGCGCGTTCACGGATGCGATCAACGATGTTGGGGTTGAGGGTGCGGATTCGCAGCAGATCGCCCGCTGCGGCGGACTCCAGCTTGTTCGCGAAATCCTCGAGGAACGGATCCACGAACTGGTCGGAGGCGTCATCCCAGAACAGCGTGACCTGGCCACGAGTCGCGTTCGGATCCTGAGCCGGGTTGATGACCTGCACGTCCGTGCTCACGATCGCTACCTTCGGCGGCGCTTCAGGGCTAAGGAAGAAGTTCATGTAGAGGTCGATCGCGTTGTTGACCTCCGCCTCGAAGCTTGCCGAATCGACCCCCGCCACCATGCCAAGAACCAACGCGGTCGTGTCTCCAGCCCCCAGAGGGAACGGTCCCACGGACCAGAAGGAGAAGTTACCTTCCTGGTTGTTGTACGCTGGGTTGCCGAGCTCGCCCACGGGCATGGTGTCCGCCCACGTCACGACGCAGGCGTCCGCTCGCGCCTCACGTCCGATCCCCGGCGGGCCGTAGCACGTGCTCACGAAGAGCGTGTCCCCACCAAGCGTTGCCCCGTTAGCCGAGTAGTCCCAGCTACCCGGCGTCCAGTAGGCGAAAGGCGTTTCCTGCTGAGGGAAGTTGGGGTTACGGAAGGTCGCATAAACGGTGAACGGCCCGCCGGGGATGTCACTGGGAGAACGGCCATTAAGCAGGTCTTCAGGATTCGACGCGATCGCCCCGAAGATCTGCCGATCGATCGGCGACTGTAAGGTCTCCTCCGAGCAGGCGCCGTACGGGCACATGCGAAAGTGATTGTAGGTGATCGTGTCGCCCGCGTGAGCGTTGCCCGGATCGAAGAATTCGTCGGTAGTGCAAGGAATCGCACGGTTCGCCGCCCGGTTCGCGTTCTCGCTCGGTGAGCAACTCAACAGCACGTTCCGCAGATCACCGATCGGCGACTTCAGCACGATGACCCCGGTGGCTCCATCGTCGAACCCGTAGTCAGGGCCCGCCGGGTTGTTACAGTCGATGAATGTGCCCAACCCTGGGACGAACGCGCCCGGGCATGGGTCGGATCCGGTGCCCGACTCCGCCGTCAGGATCGCTCCGCGCCAGACCTCTGCATAGAAGTTCGATTCCTGACCGCGGATCGGCTGGAAGCTGTAGCCGAGGTAGAGTTTCTCGTAGTCGAGTGGGACGCCGTAGACCCTGTCTGTCTCGTTGATGATGAGGGCCCGCCAGTACATCGTGTTCGACACGGTCGGCAGCGCGAAGGTGAACGCCTGGAACTCCGTGCGAATCCCAAGCGGCCAGCCCTCATCCTCTGGCTCCCCTACTCCGCCCGGCACCACGCTGCCGAAGCGCCCAATGGTCGCCGAGTTGAAGTCGTCGTAGGACCCGTAGGTCTGGAAATTCCCGAAGAACTTGCTCGCATCGACGTCCGCCGGGTCTACCCGCCAAAACTCGAAATCGAAGTTGGGACCCTGAATGGCCTGTAGATTCCCGAAATTCTCCACCGTCACCGGGTTGGCGCCCAGGAAGGTCGGCTCCCCGTTCACCAGCGGCCACGTCGGCGGACAACTGCTCCCGGCCAGCAGGGTCAGTCCTGAGGCCGCAGACGGGTTGGCCGCATCGAAGGCCGAAAAGTCCTGGCATCCGCCATCCGTCGTGGTCGTCGCGCCTGAGAACAGAACACCGAAGGAGTTGTCCGATGCGTTGAGCTCGCGCGGCAAACCATCTGTCGGCGCGTTCCGCGACACGGCCCAGCCGCCACCCAGAGCGTCTCTCAGCTCCGGAACCTGCTGGATGAAGCGAATCCACTCCTCACGTGGCGCTGCGTACATAGGTGAGACATCGAAGAACTGGTTCCCTCCCACATTCGGATCGGCGCAGAGCGCGCATCCGAACAGCCAGACCTGCGAATAGATCGGCAGGTCCGCCGCATCGACGATTCCGGTGTTGGTCACGAACCACTGGATGTTGCCAGTGGGCCGCAACCCCGTGAACGCACGGTCACCCTCGCCGAACAGACGGAAGCCTGACTTCTGCCGCTGCAGGTCCCGTATGTCGTACGGCCTCTCGTCGGGCCCATACTCGATGGGCTTGAGCTCCTGTGCCACGGCGAGTGCGGGCAGTGTGATCATGCACAGGAGACCGCCCACAAGCCCTGGCTTAAGCCGGTAACTTGAACGCCAACTCGGGATCATATGCCTATTCCTCATCAGTACGTGCCCCGTCACCTGCGCTTGGGTCGGACCGAGGTGGCCCACGGATCCGGCCCGCTGTCACACCGTCGCTAGAAGTCCACTCGTATGCCAACGTTCATCTGTCGGCGCGGCCCAAACAGCTGTGGCCGATCGAAGAACGTCGTCGTGGCCGACTCGCCTACCGGGTTGCCTTGCCGGCTGCGGCCCTGGTCGACGCTACCGGCATCGCAACGCCCGGTGGCGGGCAGCGGCTGCAGACAGTTCTTGCGATCAAACAGGTTGTCGATCTGAATAAACGCGCTGTAGACCACGTCGCCGATCGTCACGCCCTTCGAAGCACGGAGATCGACGGACCAAGACGCCGGTCCGCGGCCACTGTTGCGCTCCAGCTGGAACAGCGCGTTGCCTCCGGCAGCCAGGCCGCCAGAAAAGCTCGTTGTCGGTGTATAGGGAATGCCGCTATGCGCCTGCAGGCTGACCACCACACTGGTGCGCCTGAGGATCGAGCCGATGTCGGCCCCTCCGATGCGGATCTCCGGAGGCTCAGCTCCCGCTGCGAAACGGACCACCCCGTTGAAGCGATGCGGGATGTCGATCTCCGACCGAATCTCCTCCCGCACTTCGGGATCGAACTCCGTAGCCGTGTTCTGGAATTCCCGCTCCGGCGGCGCTGCGTTGGTGCGCGCCTGCGAGTACGAGTAGTTGAGATCGAAAGCCCAGAAGTCGGAGAGCCGCCGCCTGAGGCCGATCTCCACGCCGCGCACGGTCTGGAAGTCCTCATTCACCAGGACCTGGTACAGCGGCGTCGCGCCCCCGTAAGTCGCGCCGATGTCTTGAATACCGACGCCGCCCGTGCGGACGCCCGTCAGCCCGAACTGATCCTTGTTGAAGAAGATGAGGCTGAGTGCGTAATCCTCTGCGAGCTCCGACAACAGACCGAGCTCGTAGGAGGTCGTGCGCTCGATCTTCAGGTTCGGATTACCCAGGAAGGGCACAGCGAACTGGTCGGAGAAGATGATCGGACCGCACTCGGCGTTGGCCGCGGCGTCCCGCGAAACTCCCGGTAAGCCGCAGGGCTGCGCCTCACCAGGCGTGCCAATGCTCGTGTTCTGGAAGATGTTGTTCAACAGCGGATTCTGCGTATTGATCGCGTAGTTGAAGAACACATTCGCGCTGGCAGTCAGCGGGAACGAGATGCCTAGCCGCGGACTGACCTGCACCCGAACCTCCGACTCCTCGAAATCGTCCTGCGCAGCGATGATCGCCCCGCTGTCGCGTACGGCCGGATCCGCACAGGCGAGTAGGCCGGTGAAATAGAGCGTATCGGCACCGAAACGCTCCGGGTCCTCACAGACCTCGCGCGCGGTCGTGCCATTGGTCGGATCGAGCGGGTTCACGAAGAACAGGCCGCCCGCTTTGCCGAAATCGAAGCGCAGTCCCAGGTCCATCTGCAGGAAGTCGAACTCGATGATGTCCTGTAAGTAGACCGAAGCATCCCAGGGCTTCGCCGAGTACTTCATGTTGACCACGAAGACATCGTTCGCCCCCTGGTTGCGCTTCTCATCGAATTCCAGATCGTGGAAATCAGCGAAGGCTCCAACCTGTATGTTGTGATGATCACCGATCTGCGACTGAAGATCCCCGCGCAACACGAAGGTCGTAATCTCCTCACCGCCGAACAGCTGATCCGTCCCCGTGGTCGCATGCTCGATCGTGATTCCCGGCGCCACGAAGCGGTCGTTCGTGAAGTTGATGTCGGCGAAGTTATCCTCGAGGCACACGCCCTCGAAGAAGCTGCAGTTGCGGCGCTGCTGGTCGAAGATCCCGAAGTTGACGTTCAGGAAGCTACGGCCAAAGACCTGACTGTACTTGGCCACGAACAGCGTCCGGTCAGCCTGCACCGAGCCCAGCGCAACATCCTCGAACGGCGCGCCGGCCTCGATCGCCTCGTAGAAAAGCGAGTCCGCCGCCGAATCGACGACCGGCGAGCTGCGCGGATCGAAACCGGTGAGCAGGAAGTCGAAGTCAAAACGCTGATACTGTCGCGTATCGTCGATGATCTGCGCACTGATCTTGGCGCTTGGATTGAGGTGATAGACCAGCTTGGCGAATAGCTGCTGCGAATCATCAAAGCCGAAGGCCCGCCAGCCCGGAAAGACGTCACGAATGTTCGGTACGTTGAGTGTGTTGGCCTGCGGCGGGTTCGACGGATCGAAGATGTCGTCGTCGAACTCCAGCACCCGTGCCGCACCCGACTGCCGACGTCCGGCGACCAGGAAGCGCAGCTTGTCGCCAGTTCCCGGCACCGACCCGCTCAGGTAGCCTTCTAGAAAGCGGAAAGCGCTCAGCTCATCGGGCTCACTGCCCAGCGCGCCGGCGAGCGCCGACGTCTGGTATTCGAGACCTCCCGCCAGCTCTGTGCCCGGTTCCCTCGTCGCGATGTTGATGATCCCGGAGAGAGCATTTCCGTATTGCGGAGCGAAATGACCCTTGAGGAACGTGATCTGACCGACCGCCGCCTTCGTGAGCGAGAAGGCGGGTCCCCCGAAGATGAAGTTGTTAATGGGGATACCGTCGATCAACGTAACGGTCTCACCGTTGCGGCCGCCGCGAATACGAATCGGCGTGATGCCGCGAGACTTCTCGGTGAAGGCCAGGATATCCTCGTTGTCGGGCACCACGAAGAAGCCCTGCCTCAACTCCAGAGCCTCCTCGACCGTATTCACCGGGAGCGACGCCAGATCCTCTGAGCTGATCAGATCCTGGCTGCCGCGCGCCTCGATCTCGATCAACGGCGTGCGTTCGATCTCGACGCGGATCTCCTCCACCGCGATGGCCTGAGGCGTGAGCTCAAAGTCCAATGTTCGTGTGGCATCGATCACGACTAAGACGTTCTCAACCCGAAACGTCTGATAGCCCAACATCTCCGCCACTACCGTGTACGTGCCGGGAGGCACGTTTATGATGAAGTAACGGCCGTTTTCCGCCGAGAGCGCGCCAAGGCCTGTGCCTTCGACGTACACCTGCGCACCGGCTATCGGCTCACCGTTCTGCACGTCGGTGACGATACCGGTGAGTTTCCCACTGGTGATCTGTGCACCGGCGGGTGCTGCGGATGCGACCAGACCCGCTCCTGTAGCCAGAGCGATGACAGCAAGAGCCGCTAGCCGCGACCCGAAGGTCTGACCTGAGAACCTCTTACGCTTCATCCGGACCTCCCTGCACTCCAGGGTGTGAGACCGGCGCTCGTTCCTGCGCCGTTTCCGGTGCAAATCGCCGGCGGCTATCCAGCGCCGGGATAGCTCAACCGCTTCAAAGCTCGTTTGCTGTAGGTTGGGTTCGTACAAATCAGACGTCTTCGCCAACCTCCGCAGTACGTCGTCGTATTGAGAGCCCCGCTTGCGACGGGTCGCACTTGATCGCAGCCAAAAAGAAAACGGCCCGGCGATCTTTACGAGACCTACCGGGCCGTCATTGGGCCGTCTCAGGTCGAAGCTGATGCGCTCAGACTACGTGCGCATGCCTCTATGTCTACATTACCATCCTATGCGTCGCCTGACATCTTGTCAAGCATTGGCTCCGAAACAGTGTACCAACCGCACTTCCTGCAACGCCTCACATCACGCGGCCGCGGCACCGCGATGCGATCATCCCAACGCCTGAACACACCCACCAGCCGGAGCCCCTCCGTCGACTCGCCCAGACCGCCACCGCACACTCGTCCATCACTCCGCGATGGCGCCTGGCAAGTCAGCGAAACGGTGAAGTGGTGGGACGCGATCCTGCCAGCGGTGACCGGTCGCCGCCACGGCGCCAGCTCTTCCGAGAACTGCCCTGCCCGCTGAGTTCCCGCCTTCACGCATTACCTCTCGATCCCCCTCCCCTGGTCCGTAGCCCTGAGTCACTCCCTCACATACTGACAAGACAAGGACAGCTAGTTGACCTCCTTTCCCTATGCGTGCACACGCTCAGCTAATAGGCATCTCTGATTGAAACTCCGCTGACGGGTCCGCCTCTGCGCCCGACTTCAACGTGCGCGACGAAACGGGGCGTAGTCATGCCCGTGTCGCAAGCTCAGATGCTGCGTCCCTCCGTCCTCCGTACTCTTGGGCTGGAAACAGCTAAGAACCTAGCTCGCGCCTATCAGGTAGCTGTCATGTAGCGGCCGTTTCGGACGGCTTCCAACCCGAGCAGCTATCATGTGGTCTATCATGTCGCTATCATGTTGACTTGTCGCCTATCAGTTTGGCTATCATCTGACTATCATGTAGAGCGACAAGCCATCACGTGAGCTATCATGTCGCGGCGTGCCCCAGCGTTGAACCTCTTCACTGTGCTGGCCGTCACCGGGAATCCGGAGGATGGGCTACCAACCCGGGGATCTCTCTAGCTTTGCCGTTCGCCTGCTGACCGACCCAGGAGGCAATCGCAATCGAGCGTACGGCCGGTCCCAACGAGGTATCTTGAGCCACGCCCGCCACGCGGAAGCGCAGCGGGAGATCAGCTCGTGGCCCAGTTACCGACCCACACCGCTCGTGGCTTTGCCCGGACTCGCCGGATCCGCCGGTCTCGCGGCGATCTGGTACAAAGACGAATCGGCGCGCTTCGGCCTCAAGGCGTTCAAGGCGCTGGGCGGCGCCTACGCGGTGCAGCGCGTCCTCGCGCGCGAGGTGCGCAAGCGAGCGGGCCTGGCCGAGGTGAGCGCTCAGGACCTGATGGTCGGTCGCTATCGCGACATCGTCTCGGAGCTGACGGTGACCTGTGCCACCGCCGGTAACCACGGCCGCTCGGTCGCCTGGGGTGCAGAGTTGTTCGGGTGCCGCTGCGTCATCTACCTGCCCGCCGTGACGAGCCAGCATCGCGAGGCGGCCATCGCGGCTCAGGGAGCGGAGATCGTGCGCACGACCGGCAACTACGACGAGGCCGTCCGTCGCTGCGACGAAGACGCTCGACGCCTTGGACGCTTCGTCGTCTCCGATACCTCCTACGCGGGCTACATGGAGATCCCGCGCGACGTCATGCAGGGCTACACCGTGATGGTAGCTGAGGCGCTGGAGCAACTGCCGCCCGGTGAACGACCCACCCACGTCTTCGTGCAGGCCGGGGTGGGCGGACTGGCCGCGGCCGTCTGCGCGTACCTCTGGGAGGCGTGGGGCGCGGAGCGACCGATCCTCGTCGTCGTGGAGCCCGACGCGGCCGACCCGCTGTTCCGCAGCGCGGCGGCGGGCCGACCGACGCCCGTGCCCGGTGAGTACCAGACGATCATGGCCGGCCTGGCGGCCGGCGAGGTCTCGCAGCTGGCGTGGGGTATTCTGGAGAAGGGCGCCGACGCCTTCATGACGATCCCCGACGAGGCTACGGCAGCTACGATGCAGCTGCTGGCTGAGGGCGTCGCAGGCGACCCTCCGATTGTGGCGGGCGAATCCGGCGCCGCTGGGCTGGCCGGCGCGTTGGCGGTGCTCGAGAAGTCGAACGCGCGCGAGGCCCTGCGTTTGGGATCCGACTCACGGCTGCTCGTATTCGGCACCGAAGGCGCCACCGATCCGGAGTCCTACAAGACGATCGTCGGTCGATCCGCCGACGAAGTCGCCTCCACAACATAGCCGCCACCAGGCCAACGCTCCGAGCCACTTAGCTGTTAGACTTGGCGACTAGCAGGCTGCTGAAAGAACGCCCCTTCTCTCTTCCAGGGAGGCGCCGGGGGTCCCCCAGAGCGAAACTCGCGAGCGGCCAAGGGCCGTGCCACGGCCTCCTCGGGCGCACGCGAGCGGTGAAGCGAGGGGGAGCCCCGGCGCCGACCAAGGCCCGCGTCCCTATTTCAGCAGCCTGCTACTGGATGCCGCAACCGGGCGTGTCAACTCGGCCCGCGGGCACATCTGTCGTGGCGCGACGGCCGACGTAAGTTCCTGTACCGTCCAGATCGGAGAGAGCCTTGTCACGTCTATCAATCGCGGCGCTACTTCTACTTGGCACTGTCACTGCGAACACGCTGGCGGCGCAGGAGGTTGGGCGGAGCTCAGAGCCAGTGCTGCGGGCTCGCCTCATCGCAGAGAGCGCCGCCATACGTCTGGACGGCGCGCTCGACGAGCCCGCCTGGCAGGACGGGGACAGCGCCGGCGGCTTCCGGCAGCAGGAGCCGGAGGAGGGCGCGCCCGCCAGCGAGCCCACCCAGATTCGCGTTCTCTACGACCATGAGAACCTCTACATCGGCATTTGGGCGTTCGACTCGCGGCCTGACCGAATCATTGCGCGCCAGCTGGAGCGTGACGCTCAGCTGGGGCTGTCGCGCTTCGGGCCCAGCGGCGGCGATGACGCCATCGAGCTCATCCTCGACACCTTTCACGACCGCAGGAACGCTTTCTACTTCGCCACCAACCCGCGCGGCGTGCAGGTTGACGGGCTGATCACCGACGAGTCGGATGAGGCCGACCTCGACTGGGACGGGGTGTGGGACGTGCGGGCGCGGACCACAAACGACGGGTGGACCGCCGAGTTCGCGATTCCGCTGCGCACCCTGCGCTTCCCGGCCAACGCGGGCCAGCAGACGTGGGGCTTCAACGTGCAGCGGGTGGTGGCGCGCAAGAACGAGCAGAGCCTGTGGACCGCCTGGTCGCGTGATGGTGAGGGGCTCCACCGGGTGAGTCGCGCCGGCGAGCTGGACGGCCTCGATTCGCTGACGCGGGGACTCGACCTCAGCGTGAAGCCCTACGTTCTGACCTCGGTGGGACAGGACTACCTCGAGCGGCCGAGCGGCAGCGCGGACTTCGAACCCGACGTAGGGATCGATGCGAAGCTCGGGCTCGCCTCGGGCCTGGTCCTCGACCTAACCGTGAACACCGACTTCGCCCAGGTCGAGGCCGACGAAGAGCAGGTCGACCTCAGCCGCTTCAGCCTGTTCTTCCCGGAGAAGCGCGAGTTTTTCCTGGAGAACGCGGGCATCTTCGAGTTCGGCGCGCCGCACTTCCACGGACCGCCACCCCTCCTGCTCTTCTTCTCCCGCCGCATCGGGCTGCAGCAGGCTCAGACGGTACCGATCATCGCGGGCGCACGCCTCACGGGCCGCGCCGGCGCCCAGACGATCGGTCTTCTCAACGTCACGACCGCCGAAGAGGAGAGCGTGGGTGCCCCGCTGACGAACTTCGCCGTGACGCGCCTGAAACGAGACGTGGGCCGCCGGTCGTACGTCGGCGCGATGGCCACTCACCGTCTGATGGAAGACACAACGAGTAACCTGGCGGGCGGCGTGGACTGGAACCTCTGGCTCGCGGGCCCACTGGTCCTGGAGGGCTTCTACGCACGGACGTGGGACTCCGGCCCGGGCG
This sequence comes from Gemmatimonadota bacterium, assembly GCA_039586495.1. Taxonomy (GTDB): domain Bacteria; phylum Gemmatimonadota; class Gemmatimonadetes; order Palauibacterales; family KS3-K002. Next base: position 18,535 of record JBDHKG010000050.1, read on the forward strand.
GAGAAGACGACGCCTGGCAGCTCACCCTCGACTATACCGGCGACTGGATCGGCTGGCGCGCCGATCATCTGGAGATCGGAGAGCGACTGGATCCGGGGATCGGGTTCGTGCTGCGCCGCAACATAGCACGCAGCTCCGGGAGCCTTCGGCTCACTCCGCGACCGCCGATACCCGGCCTGCGCAAGATCGACATCCGCAACAACTTCGAGTACGTGGTCAAGGCCGACTCACGGCAGGTGCTGGACCGCAGCTGGGAGATCAGCGTCACCCCCGAACTCGATTCAGGAGACGAGGCCGACTTCGAGCTGAGCTACCAATTCCAGCGCCTCGACGAGGCGTTCGAGCTCACGCCGGGCGACACCGTACCTGTCACCGTACCTGCAGGCGATTACGAGGATTGGAGATTCGAGGGGCGCATCAACACCAGCGGTAGCAGGCCGCTGGCCGCTGAGGCCTCCGGGAGCGTACAGGGATTCTGGGGTGGGGACCGCTGGGAGCTTGGCGGTGAGATCAGCTTCAGTAGCCCCCACATCGGGCTCGAGCTGGAGTACAGCCACAACGACATCGACGTCCCGGGCGGCGCCTTCACCACCGACCTGGTGCAGGGGCGCCTGAAGCTGGCGCTGAACACGCGGCTCTTCGGCAACGCCTTGCTCCAGTACAACAGCCAGAGCGGCGCCTTCTCCGCCAACCTGCGGGTCGATTTCATCCATCGACCGGGCAGCGACCTGTTCATCGTGTTCAACGAGCAGCGCGACGTGGAGGACGGCCGCTGGAACCCGGAGACCCGCGCTTTCATCGTCAAGCTGACCTACCTGCGCTGGTTCTGAGGTGTCCGCCTCGCCGCACGCCGGCAAAGTAGCGCTGGCACTCGAAACGGCGATCACTCGTATGGTAGAGATGGAAACGGTTCACTCCTCAATAGGAGGTGAAGCTAGGCATGCAATATCCACTGGCGGGAAGGGACAGTCTCGCAGCGCTCACCACCGGGGGTGGGTTGGCCGCCGGGGCGTGGGGGCTGGCTCGCGCCGCGGCCAAGCGCGCGCTCGGCCCACTCGCGATGCCCATGCTAGTGGGGGGCAGCCTGATGTGGCTCGGACGCAGCCTGGGCGACTCGTTCGTCGAGATCGGGGAGAAGAGTCTGCGCGTCAAGCTTGGCGCTATCTTCGACGAGACGATCCCGCTCTCCGAGATCTCCCGGATCGAGATGACGGAATGGAAGATCATCGGCGGGCTCGGCGTGCGCACGAACCTGAGGGACATGGTGGCGGTCGTCACGACCGCGGGCCCGGTGGCCGACCTCTGGTTCTGGACGCCGCGGCGGCTCCCCGTCATCCCCCGCATCTACTATGTGCGGGCCCAGCACCTGCTGGTGAGCCCCGAGAACCTGGACGGCTTCGTCGCGGACCTGCGGGCGCGCCTGCAGTCGTAGACGCCAACGCTACGGCTCGAGACTCCTCGGCTGCAGCGCCTCCGCTCCGCCCAGGCTCTCGAGCCGCTGCTCCACGCGTAGCAACGCGCCGTCCACGTCGCCGAGGTTGGCCAGCGAGTGGCGGGCCTGCCTGAGCGCCGTCTCGAGCTTCGAGCGCAGCTCCTCCACATCCGCCTGCAGATGCGTGAGAGAGCCGAGGATCTCGCGCGCGCTCTCCTGTAGCTGGAAGCCCCGCAAGCCCATCCGCACCACCGCCAGATAGGCGTGGAGCATGTTCGGTGACACGGGGACGACCCGCCTTCTGAGCGCGTACTCGGCGAGTGACGCGGTCTCATCATCGAGTCGGCAGAGGGCCACCTCGTGGAAGACCGACTCGGAGGGGATATACATGAAGACCACATCGAGCGCACCGTCGTCAGGGGATAAGTACTTACCGGAAACGTCGTCCACGTGCCGCCGCACGTCGCGGGCGAAGGCACGCAGCGCCGCCTCCGCGTCCGGGCTGCCCGAGCCACGCAGATCGAGGTAGCGCCGGAAGTTGTCGAGTGGGAATTTCGAGTCGATGGGCAGCAGCCGCCTCTCCCCCACGAAAATCACCGCGTCCACCCGCACACCGCTCGTCGGGTACGTGTACTGCACGCAGTAGCGCTCCCGGGGTAGCGTGTCCGCAAGCAGATCCTCCAGCAGGCGCTCGCCGAACGCGCCGCGTAGCTGCGGAGGCTGGAGGATCCTCTGAAGCTCCGCCAGTCCTTCCCCCAGTTGCTCCACGTTCTGCGTCGCCTTCTGGAGCTGGCCGATCCGCTGACTCAGCTCGTGCGTCTGCTGGAGGTGCTCACGCAGCCGCTCGTCCACCCCGGACCTCACGGCCTGGACCTCGCGCTGCAAGAGCTGCAGGGAAGCTGGAGGCGCCTCGGCCAACCGCTTCAGGACGCCGCCGAGCCGGACGAGGCGCCAACCGAGCCAGAGGACGAGAAGCAAGAGAATCACGAGGGCCACAAGCGAGAGCGTCATGACATCCATCTCGACCTCCCGGACGTCGTTTCGAGCGCGGCGCCTCTTGAACCCAGCCACCCCGGCCCGTAGCTTGAGGTCCAACCCGCCAGCTCTGGTCCAACTGGTGCAATGTGATGGGACGGCGTCGAATCTGCAGCGAATGTGGGCTCCCCACAGGGTTCCCCTATCTCCAGCTCGTGGTGAACGGGCGGCGGAGGCTGGCCAATTTCTGCCTCCGTTGCGCCAAGCGTCGGAAGCTCGTCAAGGTCGAGTCGATCGGG
>JBDHKG010000149.1:0-15376 GCA_039586495.1 Gemmatimonadota bacterium
GCCCCAACAGCGCAGGCCCGCGCAGGCTTACCAAGTAGCGGTCGCCCGAGCCGATGAGCGCGGGAGGCAGTGCCACAGGCCCTGGCACCTCCAGCGGCCTCCGGTCAAAGAGGGACCCATGCACAAGGCACGGCTGAGACGCTTGTTGATCGCAGCACTGACAGGCCTACCCTTTTGCCTCGCTCCGCCGATCGTCATCGGCCAAGAGGTCCAGAGCAGCGAGCCCGGCGCTATTGTCGTGAGCGCGGGGCCGACTCGTGCCACGCTCCAGCGCCCCACGACGCTCCGCATCCTCGCCTACAACATCCGCCACGGCGAAGGCACGGACAGTGTGATCGATTTGAGTCGCGTCGCCCAGTTGATCAACGAGCTGGGGCCGGATGTCGTCGCGCTCCAGGAGGTCGACAGCGTTGTGGAGCGAACCGGCGGTGTCGACCAGACCACGGTCCTCGGTGAACTCACGGGCATGCATTCGGCGTTTGGAGCGTTCTTCGACTACCAGGGCGGCCGCTACGGTATGGCGCTGCTCTCCAGGTACCCGATCACGTCCTACGCGAATCATTGGCTGCCGGAGGGAACGGAGCCTCGGACCGGGCTGGCGGCGCGAATTCAACTCGGCGATTCGGGGGAAGAGATCATCGTCGTCGGCATCCATCTCTATCGTACACCGGAGCAGCGTTACGCTCAGGCCAATGGCCTCGTGGAGATCTACCGCGACGAGACGACGCCCGTGGTTTTGGCGGGGGACTTCAACTCGCTGCCCGATTCCGAGGTGATCGACCTGTTGCAGCAATACTGGACCATACCGGAGAAAGGCACGGACCGACTGACCTATCCGTCCGACGTGCCGGACCGGGAGATCGACTACATCATGTACCGACCGGCAGACCGTTTCGAGGTCGTCGAGCATCGGGTAATCGACGAGCCTCTGGTCTCCGACCATCGACCGATCTTGCTTGAGCTCAGGCTGCGATAGCTGGCCGGATGCCAGCGCACCGTTCGCACGTGTTGCGCAGCGAAAACGACAATCAGCGATTGCACACACAAGCTGAGGAAGCCCACATGCCCATTCACAGACGCGATCTTCTCAAGGCCGGCGCCGGTGCCGCCATCGGCGCTTCCGTGTGGCCCAGGTTCCTGGTGGCCGATGAGGGTCGGGCGCCGCCCGACGAGAAGCTGCGGCTCGGATTCATCGGCGTCGGCGGCCGCGGCACCTGGCTGCTCGGCCTGGCTCTCCGCAGAGATGACACGGAGGTGAAGGCGGTCTGCGACATCAAGCCCGATCGGGTCGAACGGGCGCAACAGATGGTGAAAGACGCGCACGGGAACACGCCCAGAGGCTTCAGCAACGGCGAGGAGGACTTCCTCAACCTCGTCGATCGCGGCGACATGGACGCCGTGATCATCGCCACACCCTGGCTCTGGCACACGCCGATGGCGGTCGCGGCGATGAAGACCGGCAAGGCCGTCGGTGTCGAGGTCCCCGCCGCCGTCACCGAGCAGGAGTGCTGGGACCTGGTGAACACGTCGGAACAGACGGGCATGCCCTGCATGCTGCTCGAGAACGTCTGCTACCGGCGCGACGTGATGGCGGTGCTCAACATGGTACGGCAGGGCCTGTTCGGTGAGCTCGTCCACTGCCACTGCGGCTACCAGCACGATCTGCGCGCCGTGAAGTTCAACCCGGGCGCCGAGTTCGGGCCGGGCGCGAACGGCGAGGCGGAATGGCGCACCATGCACTCGATCCGGCGCAACGGCGACATCTATCCGACGCACGGCGTCGGCCCGGTCGCCAAGTTCCTCGACATCAACTATGGCAACCGCTTCGTGTCGCTCACCTCGACAGCGACCAGGTCGCGTGGCCTGCACAACCACATCGTAGCGCAGGGCGGCCCGGACCATCCCAACGCCGAGATCGAGTTCGCGCTCGGCGACATCGTCACGACCGTGATCAGGACAGCCAACGGCGAGAGCGTCGTCGTCAGCCACGACACGAACCTACCGCGGCCCTATTCCCTCAACTTCCGCGTGCAGGGGACGAAGGGGCTCTGGATGGTGGACAACCGGTCCATCTATCTCGAGGGCGTGAGCCCAGAGCCGCACGAGTGGGAGCCGTTCGAGAAGTATCAGGAGGAATACGAGCACCCGTTGTGGAGACGCTGGTACGAGGAGTCGGTGGGCGCCGGCCACGGCGGCATGGACTTCTTCGTCGTCCACGCGTTCATCGAATCCGTGAAACGAAGAATGCCACCGCCCATCGATGTCTACGACGCGGCGAGCTGGAGCGTGATCAGCCCGCTCTCCGAGCGGTCCGTCGCCATGGGGGGCGCCCCCATGGAGTTCCCCGACTTCACTCGCGGCAGATGGGTGACCAGGAGATCCTCCTTCGCGATGACCGATGAGTTCTGATAACCTGTGTAACGATCGAAAGGTCATACCCATGCGACGCGTCACACCTCTCCTTTGTATCGCAGTTTGGGTGCTGGCAGCGGCATGTGCCGAGCCAGCGCTCGACAAGAAGGTGCTGGTAATCGGACTCGACGGGGTCCGCCCGGACATCCTGGCCGAGGTCAGCACTCCCAATATCGACGCGCTGATTGCCGGGGGAGCTTTCAACGGCCGGGTCGAGACCAAAGCCCAGACGGTGAGCGGCCCCGGCTGGTCCAGCATCCTCACCGGCGTCTGGCCGGAGAAGCACGGGGTCACCAGCAACGACTTCAGCGGTAACGACTACGCCAGCTATCCCGATTTCCTGACCCGGCTGGAGCAGATCGATGCCGCGTTCACGACGTTCGCGGTCGTCGACTGGCTGCCGCTGGGCAGCGAGGCGTCCGGCGGCCCGCTGATCAGCGACGAGATCGACGCCAAGCTCACCTTCGATGGCGACGAGCTCGGGTACGCGGCGGCGGACTCCCAATCGGTGGCCGCCGCAGTCAGATTCCTCAGCAACCGGGACCCCGACGCCGCGTTCGTTTACATCGGCTACCCGGATATCGCCGGTCACGAGCACGGCGGTCGCTCGCCCGAGTACAGCGCGTCGATCGCGCTCGCGGACGCCCAGGTTGGGCAGCTCCTGCAGGCCGTACGCGCTCGCCTGACCTTCGCACAGGAAGACTGGCTCATCCTGGTGGTAACGGACCACGGGCACAAAGACGAAGGCGGACACGGCGGAATCTCCCCGGAGGAGAAGACGGCCTTCTACCTGGCCAGCGGCCCATCCACGGTCAGGGCCACGCCGGGCGACGCCAACCTCGTGGACGTGGCGGTCACCGCGCTCGCGCACCTCGGTGTCGAGATCGACCCGACCTGGGGTCTGGACGGAAAGGCCAGCGGTCTGCGCACCCGACGCTGAACCGGCAGAGGAGGTCCGGCCACGGTGGAGTCGCCGCACCTCGAGCAGCTGAAACACACCTTCGCCGAACACTACGGCACGCCGCGCGGTGCGTATCTGGTACGTGCGCCCGGCCGGGTCAACCTGATCGGCGACCACGTGGACTACAACGGGCTCTCCGTCCTGCCGATGGCCCTGCAGCGGCACGTGGCCATCCTCTATTGCGAGCGCGATGACCCTGCCGTCCGCATCGTCAGCAGCGACCCGAACCACACACTGCGGAGCTTCGACCTCCGCCCATCCATCGAGCCCTATCGGGAGGGCGACTGGGGCAACTATGCCAAGGCGGCCGGCCAGGCGCTGGCGCAGCGCTACGGAGAGCTGCGGGGCTTCGATGCCGTGGTGCATTCCGATATTCCCGTGGCTGCTGGTCTCAGCTCCTCTTCCGCCCTCGTCGTCGCCAGCGCGCTCGCCGTACTGCACGCCAACGATATCGAGATGGAGAAGCTAGTGCTGGCTGAGCTGTTGGCCGAGGCCGAGCACTACGTGGGTACGCGCGGCGGCGGCATGGACCAGGCCATCTGCCTGGCGGCACGAAGACACTCGGCCAGCCGCATCGACTTCAACCCCTTGCAGCTCACCGCACACCCGATACCGCCGGATTGGGGCTTCATTATCGCTTTCAGCCTGGTCCGGGCAGAGAAATCGGGGGTCGCGCGCGAGAATTACAACCTCAGGACCCGCGAGTGCCGCGAAGCGCTCGAACAGATGACGGCTGCCCTCCAGCTCGCAGATCGCATCGATTCCTACCCTGCCGTCATGGCCGAGCTGCCGCCCGCCGACCTGGTGAGCAGGGCTGAGGAGCTACTGGAGGGCACACTGCTGCGTCGCTTCCGTCACGTCGTGAGCGAGGCGGACCGCGTGCACCGTGCCGAACGCGCGCTGACGGACTACGACCTCAAGGGGTTCGGCCGCCTGATGACGGAATCCCACGAGAGCTTGAAGGACGACTTCGGGGTGAGCTGCCGGGAGCTCGACGAACTGGTCGAGATCGCCCTCCGCGCCGGCGCCGCAGGCGCCCGGCTCACCGGTGCGGGGCTGGGCGGCTGCGTCGTGGCGCTCTGTGAAGAGCGGCGCGTGAACAAGGTCGTGAGGGCACTTGCCCAGCGCTTCTATAGAAAGCGCGAGTTTGAGGGACCTCTCGAGGACCAGCTGTTCCTTGCCGAGCCTTCCGCCGGCGCAACGGTCACCGCCGTCTGACCTGGCAGTGGGGCGCGAACCGGCAAGACTGCCGATTTGACGTTGCAGCCGCGGGTTCGGCGGCGAGGCACTTTACGCTGCATTGCCCGCAGCGTTGCAGCACTCAACTGCGCTGGTCGGGTCGCTCTATCAGCCATATATTGAGGCATGTAAGGGGGTCGTCGGGCGGTGCGCGACCCCCTCTTACGTTGCGCGTCTTGCAGTGCTGGCGCGTCAGAGGCAGGGGGGCGGCGCAAGACAAGATATGTTAGACGGACAGTGCTGTTGACTCGAGGTACGTAAAGCTCATGCAGAAACTCCTGACTCTGATGATGGTTAGCTTGGGCGGATGGCTGGGCTGGTGGCTTGGAGCCAGAGCAAGCATGATGATGGGCTTCGTGCTCAGCATGATCGGCGTCGGGCTAGGATTGTATGCGGCGCGGTCACTTGCCCGTCACTACCTGAGCTGAGCACACTCACTGCCGTCTAACAAGCGTTTGCACCTGGCGCGGGCACCGTACGGAGACGTGGCCCTAGATTCTTCGTTGGTTGTGTTCAGCGGTCGGGCCGCTTTGCCGATCCGGCGCGGTCGGTGCCGCGCAGGTGAAACGCATATCCGTTAGGCCGCGGGATGTCAGTTTGGGGCTATGACCCCAAGAAGTTGAACACGTAGCTGTTGTGGAGTTGACCTCCCGGAAAGGTGATGCGTAACGTGAACCGGTTGCGCAAGGGAGGTCAGATCGATGGGCAAGGCGAAGAAGTTGAAGTTTCAGGTGGTGCTCGAGGCACTCACGGGAGAGAAGACGCCGGGTCAGATCGCGAAGGCCTACGGGGTGCATCCCAACACAGTTGGCTTGTGGAAGAAAACCTTCCTCGAGCGAGGTCCGGAGCTCTTCGCCGAGGATACAGCGGTGAAGGAGTACGAGCGCCGGATCGGGGAGTTGGAGCAGCTGGTCGGTAAGAAGGAGGTGGAGATCGCGCTTTTAAAAAACTTCTTGCGCCGGAGCGAATGACGACGGAGCAGAAGGTGGAGCGCGTCATGGAGGTCGAAGGGCAATTTCCTCTCGCGGCGGCACTGGCGGTCGTGGGTCTGGCACGTTCGACGTGGCATTACCACCGGAGGATTCGACGGAGCTACGAGGAGAGATACAAGCACCTGCGGAGACCGCTGCAGGAGATCGCCCGCGGGCACCCGGAGTACGGGTATCGGCGGGCGACAGTGGAGCTGAGGGCCGGAGGCTACCGGGTGAATCGGAAGGTCGTGCAGCGGCTGCACCGGCTGTGGGATTTGCCCTTGCTGCGCGGCACGAAGCGGCCGAAGCCGAGTGGGATTCGCCAGGCGATTCAGACGGCGGGGAAGCGGATCGACCGGCGCCCGAAGGGGAGGGCGCGGATCGCGCCGTTCAAACTCCTCTACACGGACTTCACGGAGCTGGTGTACGCGAGCGGTCGGAAGAAGGCGCACCTGATTCCGATCGTCGATCACAGGAGCAAGGTGGCGGTCGGTTGGGCAGTGGGTGAGCAAGCCGTGACGGAAGTCGCCCTCGAGGCGTGGGAAGAAGCCAAGCAGATGCTCTCGAGGCTGGGTGTCTCCTGGACAGGCGCGATCGTGCACCATGATCAGGATCCGGTGTTCACCAGCTATGGCTGGACGTCCCGGCTGCTGCTCAAGGATCGAGTTCAGCTCTCCTACGCGCTGAACGGCGCGGGGGACAATCCGGAGATGGAGGCGTTCAACAGCCGGTTCAAGACCGAGAACCAGTCCCTGTTCAACGAAGCCTGGACCTTCGAGGAACTCGTCGCTGTTGTCGCCGAACGCTTCGAGTACTATAACCGCGAGCGACGCCATTCGGCGATCGGCTATCTCGCACCCCTGAGTTATGTGAAGAGCTTGAAACACCGAAGTCGAAGAGGAATTAGGGATTGAAGGCATCACAAATCTAGGCGGTCAACTCTGTCCAACTTTTGGGGTGCACCTCTATGTGCCCGTGGTTCACATCCTGGCGGGCACTTGGTGGTCTGCGCATTACGGCGCGGTGGGGTGGTACTGGTGGGACCTTCCTTCAGACCGGTGGCCGGACGCGTATGTGCCCAGCTGGTTCGCCGGTGTCAAGCAGGCCCGGCGGCACTGGTGGCTCTCATATCTGTAAGCCTGAACTCGGGACGGCGCCGGTTGGGGGAGTCGTGCGGCCGGTTGCTTGACGTGGGACGTCGCAAGCACAAGTTGTTGCTGACTAACAGGCGCATGAAGTGTGTCGCCCGCGTGGTGCCCGTTGGTTTGTGAGCTGGAAGGGTCGATGATCAGACAGGTTGAACTGAAGCCGAACAGAATGTGCCCGCAGCTTATGCGCCGAACCGTTAGGCAGCTCGCGGCAAACGCCACTGCAACATCCCCTGGTGCGTAAGGAGTTGCCGAGATGCCTCTTGCCTTTCCATACGACAATGTCGTTGCCGGTGTCCTAGTTCTGGTCGTCGGCTTTGCGTTTCACTGGATGGGGCAGGCACTCTCCGTCCTCAACTGGGATCTGGCAACGCGGCTCGGCCTACAGGAGAAGGAGATGCTCCCCGAGTATCGGGTGTACGAGCACGCAATCGCGGTGGCTGATGCCAGCATCGGCTGGTTATACGGCGTCGCCGGCTTGGGGCTCTTGCTTGGTGCGTCTTGGGGCTACAAGCTGGCCTGGGTCCCCGGCGTTGTCCTTGTGTATCATGCCATCAGCTTCTGGATGTGGACTGGCAACCAGCGCAGGGCCGGTCACCAGCTCACCAGCTCGTCACTCAGGGTCGGCTGGAGCGCGGCGAACGTGGTCACGGGCCTTCTGGCCATGATTGTGGCCTGGAACGCGTAGTGAACCCGATCCACGCTGCCTAACACGTGTTTGGAACTGACAAGCACGGGCGTTTCAAAGGAAGGCGTCGACATGAGCGCCTCATCCATGCCCTCCAGTGAAAAAGGGAACAATCGAATGAATGAGAATGGAGTGTTGAGTCCAGCCAAACGCATCGGCACCGGTCTGGCCTTCATCATCTTTCCGTTGGTGTTCATCTTCGCCTTTGCGGTTCATCCTGGTTTGCTGAATCCTCACCTGCTTGGTCCAGAGGAACTCATCCTTAGAGCCCGCAATGACAGTTTGCTGCAATTCGGACATGCCTTGGTCACGCTGAATACAGCTCTGCTCGTGGTGGTCGCCCTACACTTCATGAAGCTGCTGGACCGCGATGCGGCCGCGTGGGCTGGCTTTGCTGGCGCAGTGCTGGCTGTCTTGGGTGCACTCATGCTGGCGGCTGACAAGGGCGCGTTGTGTCTGACGATGAGTGCTCTTGATACATTACCCGAGGGCGATTTTGCCCAGATGATGCCGGGCTTACTGGCCATGTTCTCGAAAGAGGGCTGGTTGGTTCTGTTGTGGGGCATTCTGTTGTTGCCAGTTGGTTTTGCCATTCAGGCCATGGCTTTGCTCAAGTCCCGGGCCCTTCCTCGTTGGCAGAGCGTCATGTTCTTGATTGGTGTCCTACTGGTGGGCACTCCTGATGGTGTTGAGATCGTCAATCTGACCGCATCCATCCTGCTGGCAGTTGCGTTTGTCCCATATGCGATAAAGATCGTCGCTAACAATCCCCGAAGCGTAACCTTGTAGCTATTCACTGGGAACTTGCCTAGTTGCCCAACTACCCGAAGGCCAGCGCCGATGTTAACAATACCACCCACCTGGACAGGGAACGCTGCGCATGACCGGCTTTCATGCACCCTCGACTTTGCGCAGCGGTTCTGCGAGCCGCCTAACAAGCTCATGGACCTGTCGAGTGCGTACCCTTTGAAAGGAATTCGTTGACTGGTGCGCCTAGCGTCAGTATGAGTACATTCACCGATATGCGTGGCCGGCGGGCTGAGCGCTTGCAGGTCGTGCTCTGACCGTTAGACGGTTGGGCCGGCGTCCGGCTCAACGAGGAAGCTCCGATAGTGGTTCCGTATCTGCCTGGCAAGACCGCTGATCCCTAAGACGCTCTGACATAGACCTAGAGGAGGTTACATACCGAATGACATTCGCAGGTAGAACCTTTAGCGAGTATTTTTCGGCCTCAAGGAAGTTCTTGGCCATCACATTCATTATTGCGGTGATTAGTGTGGCAGGGAGATTGTCTGATTATTATCCCCCTGGAATACAATTACTTCTTCTTCTTCTCGGATTGGTTGTTCTTGGCTGGGCCGGCTGGGCAGCTGTAAGATACTGTGGATTTAACCTGATACAGACTGGGCTAGTAGGCTTCTTGCTTTCTTTTGGGAGTCATTGGGCTTTGCCGATTTTCCACAGTATAGGGGAACTGACATACCTGTTCTTGGTAAACTCCATCATCTTCGTTGGTGTTACTGGTCTTGGCGGTTTGTTGGCAAAGAAGACCACAGTTCGCTAAGCCGATAGACGTTTGGATGAGCATCGTCTATCGGCCTATTACGCTCGCTCAAGGCGAGCCGCCTTTCCCAGCTCCTGGCAGCCGTAGGCCGGTCCCGATGTTCAGCGGAACGAGTGTTCCTTGTGGCTGTAGGGACTCCGTTGCAACACAGCGCTGTCTCAATGGCTCAGTGATCTCGATCGAGTGCCCAGCGGACGATGACAACCGGCGCCTACCCCTCTAAGATCAGTTAGGCAGCAGGCAAGCTCAACACCAGGCGGCACGCAGGATGGAAATCAGTTCTCCCGGCACACTGGGCGATAGTAGTCAAGAGGTAAGCATTTCGAGGACGTATCGATACATCCTGGAAGCTTTTCCGAGACTCGGCAGAGATCCAACGCTAGTTGAGATGGAGAAAGACCTTCACGTCGGTAGGAACTTCATCGTCGGCATCTTGAGATATCTTGAAGCCAAGGGCGCGTTGAGACTCGACCCTGCGACTTTTCGGATCGTGGATGCATATCCTTACTCCGCAGTCCCGACAGAACATAGGGCCGTCTTAGAGTCTGGCGGGCAAGTCTACTGCATGTGTGCGATTGACGCGTTCTACGTGCCATTCCTTGCGGAATCGGATGTGGCAATCTACTCTCGCTGCTTCCATTGCCAATCCGAGATTGAGATTCGTGTCGAGCGGCAGAAGATCTCAGTGGCCAAGCCAGCAACGTCTGTCATTTGGGACAGTGCAGCCTCATACGATTGCCCCAGAACAAACTTCTTCTGCAACGAAGAGCACCTGCTTCAGTGGCGGGACAGCGCGCCTGGTGAACCAGGTAAGGCTTGTTCACTTGACGCCGCGCTAGAGAGAGGACGGAGAGCCGCATGCCGAATCAGGGAATCGTTTAGTATGTGATGCTCGTTAGGTCAGGAAACACCTGCCGCAGCTTGATGCGACGGCAGGTGCCAGTGAGCTCTCGTGAGTTCTCAAGATTCCCCTAGGTCGACTCTTGCGGCAGAGGCAAAGTGAGTATCCACGACAAGGAGGCCCTGCCGCCTAAGAAGCACTTAAAGCTGACGGGCTGGCCTGTCACGCCAGGCTGGCGCCCGCGGCTGATGCGCGATTCGTAAGGCGTCATCGCAAATGGATCGTAGCGTCTGAGGGATCCTCGACAGCATGCCAGACAGGCGCGATTTGCGCATGATGCCAGGGCTGTCTTAATCCTAGGACAAAGAAGTGGTGTTAGGGATGCCTGCTGCGGGGACTGGGCCACAACTGACGTTCTCTGTGCTTGTGCCTTTCCCTTGCGTCAACACAGGAGGTGAGCCGTGCCTGAGGACTTCATGAAAGAGGCCGAGGATCTGACGACGGGCGGAGGGGATGATCTGGCGGTCAAGCTGGGTGCGGCGGGATGGGGGCTATTCATCATCTGGATTGGGGTTGTATTCCTGGCCAGCATAGAGGCCTGGGTGGCTCTGCTGGGTGTCGGAGTAATCACGCTGGGTATGCAGGTAATCCGGAAGTCAGTCGGCTTACACCTGGAAGGCTTCTGGGTTGTCGTAGGGTCCCTCTTTGTGTTGGGCGGAATCTGGGACCTGCTAGGCACGACCGTGCCGCTGCTACCGATTCTGCTGATCGTGGCTGGTGTGGCGCTCGTGTTGTCGATCTTCAAGGGCCGGCGTGCGTGAACCGGCCAGATACGTCGCGACGAGCGGTTGCCTGATTATCGCTCAGCGCTGACGCCTATAACAATGTGACTCGAGGGTTGCACCGTCGTTCTTCGGACAGGTTTGCAGCGAGACCATGCCCAAGGTCATCATCTTTGTAGCCCTGTCCGCTGGGTTGGCTTATGTCTCGAGAGCTTCACTAAGCGCCCCGCGTTCTCATGGCTTCTACCGCTTCTTTGCATGGGAATTCATCCTAGTGCTTGTCCTGCTCAACTTCCATAACTTCCAGCAGTGGTTCCACGATCCTCTCTCTATTCGCCAACTTGTTTCATGGTTTCTGTTGGTCGCCACGCTTGTCCCCGGCCTATGGGGGGTACATCTGCTGCGCACGCTGGGCAGACCAGCAACTCAACAACGCGAGGACGTGCCGCTTGTCGGAATTGAGAAGACGACCCAGCTGGTGACGACAGGCGCCTTCAAGTACATCCGCCATCCGCTCTACAGTTCGCTGTTTCTCTTGGCGTGGGGCGTGTTCTTCAAAGACCCATCTTGGGTGGGGGGCAGTCTGGCGCTGGGCGCGACTGCGCTCTTGCTGGCGACGGCGAAGGTTGAGGAGGCGGAAAACGTTCGCTACTTCGGCGCTGCCTACCGAGCGTACATGAGCCAGACGAAGATGTTCATACCGTTCAAGTTGCCAGCAGCGCTCTCCTGGTCTGGGTTCGAATCGGTGGGTTTCTACTGCCGATTGCAGACCATTGCCCTGGCCCGCCGAGGCTCGATCGAGGAGTATCGCACTCCGTGGGAGACACAGAGTAGATTCGACGTGTTCAACCTGGATCGCTCCTTCGCGGAGCGGCTGGTCCGTGCGGGGCTGGGCGATCGTCTGATGTTCGGAACCGATGCCGTCTACTGGCCCGAAGCCACCCACCGGTCTGTCAAGAGCATCGAGACGGCCCCATTCCTCACGGAGCAGCAGAAGCGCGACATCTTCTACAACAACGCGGCGCGCTTCCCTCGTCTGGAGCAGTAGGGGCGGCGCGGTAAGAACCTTTGCAACGGGGGGCTCATGATTGCCAGGAGAGAGGTCGGGCTGATCCTACTCTGGATAGGCATCGTCTATATGGTACTGATGGGCTGGTTGGCGAGCTGGTGGTTTGCGGCCACCTTCAGAGACCTGACATTAACGGAGATCGGCGAGACGGCCTGGGCGTTGAACAGGCCTCTCTTCTGGTTGTGGGCCTATTCGGTTCCGCTGGGCTCGATACTGGCTGGAGTCGGCCTCCTGCTGCGGGCTGGGTCGAAGGGCTCACTGATCTGGGTGTTTGGGATAGTGATGGTGCTCGCGCTGGTTCTGATACAGTTCGTGCCAACCGGCACGCACCACCCACCGGTGTTCGGTATGGTCGGCGGCCTGATCCTCGCCCTCTTCCTAATGACAGTCTGGTTCTGGGCGCAGAGCAGGGCGAATCTCGAGGGTCCGGCCAGGGCGGCCGCCGATCTTCGGCTTACCGGCTACGTGTGGCTCATCATCGCCATGTGGTACCTCTGCGGAAGGCTCGGAGCCCAATATCTCAGCGCGTTTGGCGAGCTAGATCTCGGGAGCCCTGTCCCGGTGATCGTGTACCTCGCACTCGGCTGGCTGTTCCTCTTCCTCGCCCAGTACACGGAAGCGAAGTCGGTCGGTGGGGGCGGCTCGCCGTAGACGCCGAGCCCGAGCGAGAACTCGCCAATGCGCACCAGCCTCGATCTCGAGATCGGCACTCTGATCGCCTTTTTCGCCGCGGCGCTGCTGGGCGCGTCGGCGTGCGCGCCTGGCGTCCCCGAGAGTCAGATCTTCCGCGGCCTCGCCGTCCACGGCCACGAGGTGCGGTCGTTCCGGCCATGCGGCTCCGACGACGCTCTCTGGGCGATCGACCGGCAGCACGTGCTCTGGAAGGTTCACAACGAGCTCGTCCCGCGCCGCGAGCCCTACGAAGAGGTGTTCGCCGTGGTCGTGGGGCGGGCGGGGCCGCCGCCGCCGGAGGGCTTCGGGGCGGATTATCCCGGACGACTCGACGTCGACGAGGTGCTCTACGTCGCCTGGGAGGGATTCGGCTGCGATACGGACTGGGGTGGGTTCGAGTACCGCGCGTACGGGAACGAGCCGTTCTGGAACGTCGAGCTTTCGCCCACCGGGTTGCGCCTGAACCGGCTGGGCAGCGAGAGCCGGGTGTGGATCGACGTCCGAGAGCACCCCAACGAGAACGGCGTCCGCTTCGAGGGCGACGGGCCGCCGATCGAGCTGACGCTGGTCTGCGAGCCGTGCCACGACTCGATGTCGGGCGCCTACTTCGGTATGAGCGCGCGGGTCGTGCTGGGCGCTGAAGAGCTGAGAGGGTGCGCGCTCCCAGGATCACCCTGAAACTGCCCTCGGTGCTTGCCGCTCCGGCAGGTCGATGGGCATCTTGTCGGCGGGTAGGTAACGGCAGCCTCAGCTTGCGGGGAGTCCATTGAGTTCCCGGATTCGCACCTTTCTGGCCGAGCTCAAGCGGCGCAAGGTCTACCGCGTTGCGGTGGTCTACGTCATCGTCGGGTTCGCCGTGATCGAGGGCGGCCAGCTCATCTTCGATGCCCTCGAGTTCCCGCGCGTCGCCTGGCAGTTCGTCGTCGTCCTCACCATTCTCGGCTTCCCCATCGCCCTGGTCCTCGCCTGGGCGCTGGAGCTCACGCCCGAAGGGATCCGGGTAACGCCACCGGCAGAGCTGCCCGACGCCGAAGAGCCCGTCCCGCTACGGGGCACACCAGACGACCGACCCTGCGTCGTGGTCCTGCCGTTCGCCAACCTGAGCGGCGATCCCGAGAACGAGTTCTTCAGCGATGGTGTGACCGAAGACATCATGGCACGGCTGGCCGGGATCCGCGGCCTGCGCGTCATCTCCCGGACGACCGCCATGACCTACAAGGGCTCCCACCGCAACCTGCCGCAGATCGCCGCGGAGCTGGGCGCGCAGGCCGTGGTCGAGGGAACGGTCCGGCGATCGGCCGACCGGGTGCGGGTCACGGCGCAGCTCATCGCCGCCGACCGCGACGAGCATCTCTGGGCCGAGACCTACGATCGGGTCCTCAAGGACGTGTTCGCCGTGCAGAGCGATGTCGCTGAGAACATCGCCCGGGCGCTCCATGCACAACTGACGCCGGGCGAGCGGGAGCGGCTGCATTGCAAGCCGACGGAGAACCTGGAGGCGTACGACCTCTGGTTGAAAGGCATGCGCGCCGGGGAATCGCTCAACCCCGATGGCCTGCGGGAGGCGGAGCAGTACTTCCATGGGGCCATCGCTCTGGACCCGGGCTACGCACGGGCCTACGCCGGGCTCGCGTTGACGTTGGGGATCCACGGATTCCTCGGGAACGTCGACCCCGCGGAGCTGTTCCCGCGGGTGAAGGCAGCAGCGCAGGAAGCGCTCAGGCTGGACCCCGGCCTCGGGGAAGCCCATACCGCTCTGGCATTCGTGGCCTTCTGGCACGAGTGGGACTGGGCAAAGGTCGAGCGCGAGCTCGAGGCGGCCCTGGAACTCAACCCGGACGACCACTGGGCACTCGGGTACCGGGGCTGGACCTTCATGTTCACCGAGCGCTTCGTGGAAGCTGAGGCGTATCTAGACGAGGCGGCGCGCCTCGACCCTCTGTCTCCGCTGAAAGCCTGTTGGCTGGCCCAACTGTACGCCCACACGAGACGACCGGAGAAGGGCGTCGCCACCCTCGACGGCATTTTGCGCAACGATCCGCATGTCCTGGTTGCCCGTATGTGGCGGGCTCTCTTACATATGTATGCTGGGAACCCTGCCGCAGCAGCGAGCGATTGCGATGAGGCAATCGCGACCTTCGGCCAGATCATCAGTCCCGTGGGCATCAAAGGAGTCGTCCATGCGGTGGGCGGCGATACCAAGCAGGCGCGGCAGATCCTGGAGGAGCTCCGCGCCCGAGCCACGGATGAGTACGTGGATCCTTACTTCCTCTTCGCGATCTGCGTCCTGGTCGACGGGTTCGACCCGGCTTTCCCGTATCTCGAGCAGACCATCGAGACGCGCTCGGTTCTCGTCGGTTACCTCCGAGTCGTGCCGCGCTACAAGGCGCTCCGCTCCGACCCGCGCTTCATGAACGCGCTGCGCAGGATCTGGCCCGACGATTTCTAACGCCGAGCGGCGCGCGACGTCCGCAGCCGACCTCGAAACCGCCAGTGCTTGCCGCCGCGGCAGGTCGATCGGCATCTTGTCGGCGGGTCGGTAACGGCAGCCTCAGCTTGCGGCGAGTCCATTGGCCTCCCAACTCCGCACGTTTCTGGCCGAGCTCAAGCGGCGCAAGGTCGTCCGCGTGGCGGTGGTCTACGCTGTGGTGGCCTTCGTCATCTGGCAGGCGGCGGACTTCGTTCTGCCCGCAGCGCGAGTCCCGGATTGGGCGCCCACCCTAGTTCTCGTCCTCACCATCCTCGGCTTCCCCATCGCCCTGGTCCTCGCCTGGGCGCTGGAACTCACCCCGGAAGGGATCCGGCTAACGCCGCCGGCAGGGCCGCCCGAGGCCGCCGCAGCCGGCGACCAGGCGCCGACCGGCGCCCCGGTCACTGAGCCGCACGAGCCCGCCACGCGGCGGGGCCCGCCCGACGACCGCCCCTGCGTCGTGGTCCTGCCGTTCGCCAACCTGAGCGGCGATCCCGAGAACGAGTTCTTCAGCGACGGCGTCACCGAAGACATCATGGCGCGGCTGGCCGGGATCCGC
>JBDHKG010000150.1:0-5310 GCA_039586495.1 Gemmatimonadota bacterium
TTCACTCCCTGGGTTCGAGACGGATCGCCGGGGGCCGCGGTGGCGGTAATGCAGGACGGCGAGATCATTCATAAGCGCGGCTATGGTATCGCCCAGCTCGAGTACAGTATCCCGATCACTCCGTCCACGGTGTTCCACGTCGCCTCGGTCTCCAAGCAGTTCACCGCCTACGCCGTGGCGATGCTCGCCCAGGAAGGGAAGCTGTCGCTGGATGACGACATCCGCGTACACCTCCCCGACCTCCCGGACTTCGGTGTGTCCATCACGATCCGGCATCTCATCCACCACACGAGCGGCCTGCGCGACCAATGGGTCCTCTTGCAGATGGCCGGCTGGCGGCTGGACGATGTGATCACGCGCGACCAGATACTCAGGCTCGTGAAGCGGCAGCGGGAGCTGAACTTCACACCCGGTGACGAGCACCTCTACTGTAACACCGGCTACACGCTCCTCGCCGAGATCGTTTCTGCCGTAACGGGCCAGCCGTTCCCCGAGTGGGCCGCCGAGCACATCTTTCGCCCCCTCGGGATGACGAGCACGCACTTCCATGACGACCATCAGCTGGTCGTGCCCAATCGGGCTTATTCCTACGCGCAGCAGGCCGAAGGCGGCTTCCGGAAATCCGTGCTCAGCTACGCGACGGTCGGTGCAACCAGCCTATTCACCACCGTCCAGGATCTCGCAAAGTGGATCCGGAACCTGGACGAAGCGCAGCTCGGTGGACCCGCGGTCGCCGAGTTGATGCACACACGCGGCGTGCTCAACAACGGGGACACGCTGAGCTATGCATTCGGGCTCATCATCGGAGAGTACAGGGGGCTGCGCACGGTTGGGCACCCCGGAGGCGACGCAGGATTCCGAAGCTACGTCGTTCGCTACCCCGACGAGGACTTCGCGATCGTCATCCTCAGCAACCTGGCCAGCTTCAGCCCGGGCTCGATGGCGCGCCGTGTGGCAGAGATCTACCTGTCGGACAAGATGAGGCCTGAGGAGCCCGAGGAAGAGCAGCCTGATACGGTCGCGGCGCCCGAACCGTGGGCGCCGGATGCGACGCAGCTGGCGGAATACGCCGGTGAGTACACTAGCGATGAGCTCGGCACGACATACACTTTCGCCGTACAGGACAGCGTGCTCGTCGCGACGCATGTGCGGCACGATCCCATTACGCTCACCCCCAGAACCGAGGACGCGTTCGATGGCGACACCGAGATCTTCGAGCGAGTCGAGTTCGAGCGGAACGCCGCCAACGAGATCACCGGGTTCAGGGCGTCGAGCGGACGCGTGAGAAACCTTCTCTTCGTCAAACGCTGATCGGCACGAGCCTACCCGGAATCCGACGGACTCGATCAACGCTGGCGCCGCCGGGGAACCGAGCCGGGCATGAAGTCTAAATGATGAACACCTTGTGGAGCGACCTTCAGTACAGCCTGCGGAAACTGGGCCGAAACCCCGGCTTCGCGGCCGTGGCCATCCTCACGCTCGCACTCGGTATCGGGGCCAACACGGCCATCTTCAGCGTCGTCAACAGCATCCTGCTTCGCCCGCTCCCGTTCCCCGACTCGGACCGACTGGTGACCCTTTGTGAGGAGAACCCGGCGGTCGCGGGCTTCTGTGTCGCCTCACCGCCCAACGTCGAAGACTGGTCGCAGCAGAGCCAGACGATCGAGGAGCTGGGGATCGGCAGGGACTGGCCGTTCATACTGAAGCGTGAGGGCGGAAGCGAAGGGCTGAACGGTGGCCTCGCGACGCCCGGCTTCTTCAGAGTGCTGGGGCTCAGGCCAGCCCTGGGCCGCTTGTTCGTGCCGGAGGACCAGGAGGTCGGGCACAACAACGTGGTGGTCCTCAGCCACGGTCTGTGGCAGAGCCGTTTCGGCGGCGACCTGGGGATTGTGGACCGAGAGATAACCCTCGATAACCGTAGCTACACCGTGGTGGGCGTGCTGCCCGCCGGGGTCCGGATCCCTCTGTTAGAGTGGATCGAAATCTGGACACCCCTCCATTTCGATCCGAGCGATGAGCAGCGTCGCGGCTGGCGCGGCTTCAGAACCTATGGGCGGTTGGCGGCGGGAGCGACGCTCGACGATGCGCGAGACGAGATGAGTGTGATCGCCGATCGACTCGCCAGGTCGTATCCGGCGACGAACGAAGGCTGGAGCGTGTCCATCTCACCCCTCCGGGATCGTGTCGTCGGCTCGATCCGAGCCACGCTGTTGGTCTTCTTGGGGGCCATGGGATTCGTGCTTTTGATCGGCTGCGCCAACGTGGCAAACCTGCTGCTCGCCCGCGCCACAGAACGACGCCGCGAGTTCGCGGTGCGCGCCGCCATCGGCGCAGGTCGCTCCCAATTGGTCCGCCTCCTGCTCACCGAGAGCCTGACCCTTTCGCTGCTGGGAGGCGCTGTGGGGTTCCTGCTGTCGTTGTGGGCGGTGAAGGCGTTCGTGGCCCTGGCCCCGGGCGGCATTCCGAGGCTCGACGAAGTGGGCATCGACCGCTTCGTCCTGGGATTCGCTACCCTGCTCTCGGTCGCCACGTGCATCGTCTTCGGGCTGGCACCGGCTATCCACGCCACCAGACTGGAATTGAGCCAGGCGCTCAAGGAAGGCGACCAGCGCTCGCCGGGCCGGTCGGCTTTCCGGCTCCGTTCTGTTCTCGTGGTCAGCGAGGTCGCCCTGGCGCTCGTCCTGCTCATCGGAGCCGGACTGCTCACCCGAAGCTTCGTCAGGCTATTGAGCTGGGAACCCGGTTTCGATCAGAGCAACCTGATGGTGGTCTGGCTACTGGCCTCGGACGGCAAGTACTCGGACGCCCACCAGGTCGCCGAACTCTTTCGGGTGGCCGAGCAGGAAATCCAGTCGCTGCCGTCAGTCGTATCGGTGGGCGCCACGTCTGCGGGACCGCTCTTCGGCGGAATCGAGCCCGACGAGTTCACCATCGCCGGACGTCCCATACCGGAGCCGGGCCAGTTCCCCGTGGCTCGCCGCTGCGACGTAAGTCCCAACTACTTCCGCACCCTCGGCATCCCGCTTCTCAAGGGCCGCCACTTCAACGATGCAGATTCGCGCAGCGCTCCCCCGGTCGCAATCATCAACGAGACGATGGCGCGCCGCTACTTCACCGGCGAGGACCCCATCGGGCAGCAGGTGACGATGCTGGGCGGGCCAATGACCATCGTCGGTGTGGTCGCTGATGTTCAGCCGTTTCGACCCACCGACCCGACCGCTCCCGAGATCTACTGGCCATACCGTCAGAGGCCACGCTACGCAACCTGGCTGCTGATTCGTACGGCCTCAGATCCAGCCAACACGATCCGGCCCCTGCAACAGCGGCTGCAGGACCTCGACCCGGATATGGAGATCTCCACCTTCAGGACAATGGAGGACCTGGTCGACCGCCAGCTCGTGCGGCCGCGCTTCAACATGTTGCTGATGGTGGTCTTCGCATCGGTCGCGCTCATGCTGGCAGCCATCGGGATCTACGGCGTCATCTCTTATTCCGTCGCGCAACGAACGCGCGAGATCGGCATCCGCGTGGCGCTGGGCGCGGCCGAACCGGACATCCTGAGATCCGTCGTAGGTCGCGGAATGGTCCTCACACTCGCCGGCATCGCCGTGGGTCTCGTGGGAGCCTTCGGCGTCACCCGCGTGCTCTCCAGCCTGCTCGTCGGCGTGCGGCCCACTGACCCGCTCACATTCGCCGCCATCGCGATGCTGCTCATGCTAGTGGCGCTGCTGGCCTGCTACGTTCCTGCCCGCAGAGCAACCCGGGTGGACGCTATGGTGGCCCTGCGCTCCGAATGAAATCGCGCCACTAATCAGAGAAACGCTTGACTTCCTGCGCCACTCTGAGCGCGGCCACTGTAGTTGCGACGTGACCTTGCCGCCCTCACAGCGAGGCCCACGGAGTACACACGGCAGCCCGGCCACTGGGCCGCCCTCCCTCGTTCGGGGCATCCCTCCGCGCTAGGCATTCGCTTGCGGTGACATGCCCTGCCCCGCATCCTGACGCCATGGTACCGCTTTGCGCGGCCGAGGTCGGACGACTCTGGCAACCTTTGACCTGTTGACACCCGTTAGGACTTCGACATGTGGCAGATCGACGAGGACGCCCTGGAATCGATCAGCATCGGCGCCGGGATCTTGGGGACCGGCGGCGGCGGCAACCCGTACATCGGGATGCTGCGCGCCCGCGAGCTGGTGCGAGCGAACGGCCCGGTCAACGTCCTGGGACTCGAGGAGCTGCCCGACGACAGCCGGGTCATCTGTGTCGGCGGGATGGGCGCGCCGACGGTGGGCGTCGAGAAGGTCCGAGGTACCGAGTCCTACCGCGCGGTCCGCGCCATCGAGAAGCACACGGGTGAGCAGGCGACCGCGCTCATCTCCGGTGAGATCGGCGGCAGCAACTCCCTCGAGCCCGTCATCCCCGCGTCGCTGGCGCGGCTTCCGGTGGTGGACGGTGATGGGATGGGCCGCGCCTTCCCCGAGCTCCAGATGACGACCTTCTTCATCTACGGGATCCCGCCCACACCGACCGCGGTCTGCGACGAGAAAGGCAACACGGCCATCGTCGAGGACGCCGTGAGCCCGACCTGGGTCGAGCGCATGGCGCGGGCCGTGACGATCGTGATGGGCTGCGCCCCTGTCTTCGCCTTCGCGCCGATGTCCGCGGCGGACGTCCGCCGCACGGCGATCCCCGGGACGCTATCGCTGGCGAAGTCGCTCGGCGACGCAGTCCGCCGGGCCCAGCGCGAGAAGCGGGACCCCATCGAAGCGATCCTCGCGACTGTGCCGGGACG
This sequence comes from Gemmatimonadota bacterium, assembly GCA_039586495.1. GTDB lineage: Bacteria > Gemmatimonadota > Gemmatimonadetes > Palauibacterales > KS3-K002. Next base: position 4,793 of record JBDHKG010000150.1, read on the forward strand.
CGTGCTCTTCCAGGGGAAGATCGTCGATGTGGAGCGCCGGACGACCGAGGGGTTCGCGCGGGGGCGGGTGACGATCGACGGGACGGGTGACGACGCGGGCGCCCAACTGGCTGTCGACTTCCAGAACGAGAACCTGGTGGCCCACCGCGACGGTGCGGTGATCGTCACCGTGCCGGACCTGATCTGCATCGTGGATGCGGAGCGCGGCGAGCCGATCACAACCGAGCTGCTCCGCTACGGGTTCCGGGTGACCGTGCTGGGCTTTCCGGCGCCGCCGCTCTTGAAGACGCCCGAGGCGCTGGCGGTGGTGGGGCCGCAGGCGTTCGGCTACGAGGCGGCCTACGTGCCGCTCAAGCCGTGAGCGGCGCCGTGGCGCGGGCGGCCCGACTCGAGGAGGATGTGAGCGCGATGCGGGTCGGCGTGGACGTGGGCGGCACCAACACCGACGCCGTGCTCATGGCGGGACGACGGGTGGTGAGGAAGGTCAAGACCGCGACGACGCCGGACGTCACCACCGG